>JARIBW010000049.1 GCA_029264355.1 Collinsella sp.
ATCGAGATCGGCGAGGGCGCGCGCTGAATAGGCGGCGTAACGGTCCCGCTTGCTGCGCCGCTTTCCGTCCTCAAGCGGCGGCACCACGCCAAAGTTGACATGCATGGGCTGGTAGTCAACCGTATCCTTCGAAGTCGCATATGCGACAAGCGAACCAAAGGCCCCCGTGAGTGGAAGTGACACGCATGGGGCGGAGCGCAAATCTGCAAACGTGTTGAGCGCGGCGAGGAGGCCGGAGGCGACCGCCTCGGTATAGCCCTCGGTGCCCGTGATCTGCCCCGCGAGGCGAACCCGGGTACCGGGAACGGCAAAAGTGCCGTCCAGCACGCGCGGCGCGTCGACAAAGGTGTTTCGATGCATGACGCCATACCGGAAGAACTCGGCGCTCCCCAGGCCCGGAATCATGCGGAACACGCGCTTCTGCTCGCCAAACGTGAGATTCGTCTGAAATCCGACCAGATTGTACGCAGTGCCTTCGGCATTTTCGGAACGAAGCTGCACGGCGGCCCAAGGGCGTTTGCCCGTGCGCGGATCCGTCAAGCCGACGGGCTTCATGGCGCCGAACCTGATCGCGTCTCGACCGGTTCTCGCGACCTCCTCTGCCGGCTGGCAAGCCTGGAACAAATCGCGACGCTCGAAATCCTTCAACACGACACGTTCGGCGCCGACGAGCGCATCGATGAACGCATCGTATTCCTCCTTGGTAAAGGGGGCATTGAGATAATCCCCGCGCCCTTGATCGTCGTAGCGAGATTGAGCGAACACGATCGACCTATCGATCGTCGTCGCGTCGACAATCGGCGCGGCGGCGTCAAAAAACGACAGGGCATCCCCGCCCACGAGTTCGAGCACCTTGTCGGAAAGAGCCGGGGAACACAGCGGACCAGCCGCGATGACACATGGGCCCTCGGGGATATCCGTCACCTCCTCGTGGACGACCTCGATGAGGGGTCGGCGCTCGACCTCTTCCTCCACGAGGGCGGAGAAGCGCTCGCGATCGACGGCGAGCGCCCCTCCGGCCGGCACCGCGGCGCGCTCGGCGCAGGCGATGAGCACGGAACCCATCCGGCGGAGCTCCTCCTTGAGGAGACCGGCAGCCGAATCCACGCGGGTCGATTTGAACGAGTTGGAACAGACGAGCTCGGCGAGAGATCCGGTATGATGCGCGGGAGAAGAGTGATCGGGCCGCATCTCATACAGGCGAACGGGAACGCCGCGGTCGGCAAGCTGGCAGGCACATTCGCTGCCCGATAGGCCTCCGCCGATAACTGTCACGCGCTCAAAGCTCATCTTCATCTCCTTTGCGTCGAATGCATTTCAACCATTCTGCCCCAAGCGCGTGAAGGCATGTAGCGCAAAGCCGCTCAGCGCCAACCTTCCATCAACCAAACGCTCCACGATCCCGCGGACCTCCAGATCTCCGATGAGCCGCAAGCACGCAAGAGGGTCGACCCCAAGGGCCGCCGCGAGGTCATCGACGCGCATCGGATTTGCGATCAGGATGTCCACCGCGCGCCGGCCGCTCGCATCCAAGCCGCTCAACCCGTGCGTTTCGGGACGCGAAAACCGCAACGTCCCATAAATTCGCGAAATGGCGACCTCGAGGGCCTCCTCATCCGAGACGCAACACGCCCCGTTGGCGATGAGATAGTTGGCGCCCCGAGACTCGGGGGAGAAAATCGAGCCGGGTGCGGCCAGAAGCTCGCGACCAAGTGCGTTCGCGGCCTCGGCGGTGCTGAACGTACCCGAGGGCATGCCGGCCTCCGCAACGAAGGTCGCCTCGGAAAGCGCCGCAATAACCTGGTTCCTCTTGGGAAACGCCCATCTCATGGGCTGCGTCCCCCATGGCTCGAGCGACAAAACACATCCGCCTTGGCGAAGCGCGCGATCGATCAACGAAGCCGCGCTCGACGGATACACGACGTCCGCGCCCGTCCCCAAAACGACGACATGCCGCCCCCCGGCGTTCAGGGCCCCCATACCTCCAGCCTGGTCGCATCCTCGGGCTCCACCCGAAACCACCACGACCCCGGACTCCGCCGCGATTCGACCGGTCATCTCCGCGATGGTCCGCCCATACGGGGTTGATTTGCGTGCGCCGATGATCGAAAGAGACGGCAGGTTCAAAACGTCAGGATCGCCCCTCGCGTAAAGCGTCTGCGGGGGATTCGCGAGCTCCTCGACGGCCCTTGGGTAGCGCTCGTCCCCCCTATGCAGCTCAATGCCGTCATCAGGCCTCCCCATCGCCCCTCCTTCCCTGTAGTAGCGACGCCTCCATGAGATGGACCGGCTCGATGGTTTGCGACTCGGCCATATCGGCGATGGTTCGGGCGACCTTGGTCAGACGCACGATCCCGCGACCGGTCAAATGCTTCCTCCTCGCAATTTCGAGAAGGGAGGCTCTTCCCTCATCGCCAAGTGCCTGCGAGGCGATGGTCGCATCGATGCCCGCCCGCCCGTCGATGCTGTCGCCGTCCATCTGACCGGTGATTCTCCATGAACGAAATTCCCGACCGCGCATCACGTCCTCGCGCAGCTCCGAACTCGTCTTCCCTTCCGCCCCTCGAACGATCAGATCGGGGTCCGGGCGCGCGACATCCACGATCAAGTCGATTCGATCGGCGAGAGGACCGCCGAGCTTCGTCCGATAGCGCTCTATCGCCGCATCCGAGCAACGGCAGGCGACATCACGATCACCGAGGTAGCCGCATGGACAGGGGTTGCTCGCGGCGATGAGCTGAAACCGCGCGGGAAACGTGAACGCGCCGTCGACGCGAACGACGCGGATGCTTCCCTCCTCAATTGGCTGACGCAGCATCTGAAGCGACGTCGAGGGAAACTCACCGAGCTCGTCCAGATACAGCACTCCCCCATGAGCCAAGCTGATCTCACCCGGATGCACGGGTCGGCCGCCGCCCACCAGTCCGGCAACGGAAACCGAATGATGCGGGCTCCTGAAGGGACGCTCACCGCGCAGCAGGGCATCTACGGGCTCGCCCAAAACCGAGTAGACGCACAATGCCTCTTGCCGCTCCTCCGTATCAAGGGGAGGCAGGATGGTCGTCATCCTCTTCGCAAGCATCGTCTTGCCCGAACCGGGTGAACCGACCATGAGCATCCCCAGGCCGCCTGCAGCCGCAACGGAAATCCCCCTCTTCGCGATCTCCTGCCCCACGACATCGCCGTAATCAAGTGTTGGAACCGCGGGGTCGACAGGAGCCCGGGAGGATGTCGGCACGCCAAGCGCCGGGACGATGCCGAGCCTCAAATGGCCGATATGGGACAAGACGCCACAGTCGACCCCCTGCACCGGAACGTGCGTACCGCCCAACCCTCCGGCAAAAGAGAGGCCCTTGTCACGGGCGAGGAGCTGATATGCAACCTCTCCGTTGACCGCGCTGACCGACCCGTCGAGGCCGAGCTCCCCGACAAAAAGGCAGTCGTCGAGCCCGGCGGCGGGAATCTGATTGGTCAGGGCCAGGATGGACACCGCGATGGGGAGGTCGAATCCCGATCCGGTCTTCCTCACGTCGCCAGGCGCCAGACTCACCGTCAGGGCGCACCGCGGAATCTCATAGCCACTCGCGCGCAATGCGCATCGGATGCGCATCCGAGCCTCTTGCACGGCAGCGTCGGCCATGCCAACGATCGTCAGGCCGGGAATCGTACCCGATGCCGATATTTCCACCGTCACGGGAAACGCCTCCACGCCGCGAATGCATGCGGCATGGACGGCGTATACCCCGCGCGACCCGGACATCAGCGACACGTCCAATCAAACGCGCCGCACAAGTGCCGGATCTCACCGATGTTGGGGGGCCTCAGCGTCACCCCTATGACATCGAATCGAATGGATGGGACCGGATAGTGGTCCGCCGTGTAGCACAGGGCGATCCGGCGATATCGGCGCTGCTTCCCAGGGGTCACCGCCTCCTCGGGATACGCACCGAATCGCTCGGATCGCGATCGCCTCGTCTTGACCTCGACCAGCACGACCTCGTCATCATCTTGATCGTAGGCGACAAGATCCGCCTCCCCCTCGGGGCAGCGATAATTTCGGTCGATGATGTCGTAGCCGCGCTGCTCGAGATAACGCGCGGCGAGTTCTTCGCCCACGGATCCCAAGAGTTTGTTCGATACGCCGTCGCCATCTGCTTGCCCAAACAAGACATCGTCACCCGAAAGCATGCGGTCGACCAGCTCTCGCGCAAGGCTCCTTTGCCCGTTCTCTCCCATAACGCCTCCTCACATCGGGTGAGTGGAGTATGGACCCGGGCATCCAAACGGCATCAGGGCGATGTGGACAAGATCCCCAAACACATTGGAAACAATCTGACCCACTGGGAAACGCGAAGAGACCGTGTGGCTATTTAGTTGGGAAAACGTGCGGCGAGCTAGAAGAGACGCGCAGTCTCCAGGAAGTTACCGCAAAAGCTGACGCGATGGACCGGGGACAGGCCATGGTCCCTAATCGCCTGGATATGCTCCGCAGAAGCATATCCCTTGGATTGTGCGAAATGGTACTCGGGATATTCCGCGTCGAGCTCGACCATGAGTTCGTCACGCGTCACCTTGGCGACGATGGAGGCGGCGGCGATGCAGGCGACTTTGGCGTCGCCCTTCACGACATCGCGCTCGTTTGGAACGGCCCCCAGCGGGTTGCCATCCATGAGAACGCAATCGGGCTCCAAGCCCGTGTCGGCAACGGCCCCGGCGACCGCCTCGCGCAGGGAACGTGCCATTCCGATCTCATCGATTCGGGCGGGAGCTATGTGGCATATGCCGATGGCCGTTGCGACCTCGGCGATGCGGACGGCGAGGATCTCGCGCTTCGCGGGAGTCAGTTGCTTCGAATCATTGATGCCCCAGATGCGGGGTTCAAGGGGAAGGCATACGGCGCAAACGGTCAACGGTCCGGCGACAGACCCGCGGCCAACCTCATCGACGCCGACGATAATGCCCTCTCCCCCGAGCTGCGCCATGGCCTCGTACATATCGTCGACGCGCTCGCGCTCCGCACGCTCCTTGGCCAGACGCCTCAAGGCGCGCTCGCACGCCTTTTGAACCTGCGCGCGCGGATCATCCGAATATCGATCGACCAAAATCTCGATCTGGTCGATGGGCGCGCTGCTCAACTCAGCGGCGACCTGGGCTGCCGAAGCGGAACTCGTCATGTTTGCCATACCGGCCCTTCCTCTCAACGCATGAGCGCCCATCGATGCACACGAAAACGGGCCGCCCGAAGAGCGGCCCGTTTTCGTGTTGCGGATCTGTACTCCGCGAAAAGCGGCTTAGCGCTTCTCGGGGATGCGGGCAGCCTTGCCCACCTTGTCGCGCAGGTAGTAGAGCTTGGCGCGACGGACCTTACCGTGACGCACGACCTCGAGCTTGGCGATCTTCGGGGAGTGGACCGGGAAGGTACGCTCGACGCCGACACCGTAAGAGACCTTGCGGACCGTGAAGGTCTCGCGGGAACCGGCGCCCTGGAGACGGATGACGTCGCCCTGGAAGACCTGGACGCGCTCGCGGTCACCCTCCTTGATGCGGTAGTGCACCTTGACGTTGTCGCCGACCAGGATGCGAGGCATGTCCTCGCGGATCTGCTGACGCTCGATTGCGCGGATGTAATCCATGACAGATTCCTTACTCTTCTAGAGGTGCCGCACGCGTACGCCGGCACATAGGTTGAACAAACAGCTAGGTAGTATACACAAGATGCAGGTCGAACCCAAGGAAAACCTCAAGTCCTCCACGGGAATCCCCGCACCGGGAGCCCACTTGCGCACGCGTCCCCAGGCGCATTCTCATCGAGGCAAAATGCGAACCGGGAGGTCGTCATGCATCGCGCTGCCGGAGGTTGATCTGACGCTTTCCCTGCTCCCCCGCCGG
Source organism: Collinsella sp. (assembly GCA_029264355.1). Lineage (GTDB taxonomy): Bacteria > Actinomycetota > Coriobacteriia > Coriobacteriales > Coriobacteriaceae > Collinsella. Next base: position 5,890 of record JARIBW010000049.1, read on the forward strand.
CTCGTCGAACTCATAGACGCCCAAGGACTTCAAAAACGGACGCAGGCGCTTGTACCCATAGTTGCGCACATCGAAATCCGGAAGGCGCTTTCCAAGCTGATCGCCGAGCAGACCCAGGGAGATCCAACCGTCTTCGTCGCCAAACGAATCGATGACGGCGTTGATGGCGCAACGGACGGCGCGGAGGTGCCGACGCTTGTCGGCTCGGCTCATCTCGCCGAAAGCCACCTCCCCCTCGGGTTCATCATCAACCTCTTCACCGGGACAAGCGCACGACTCCGACACGTTGCCCCCGGCATCTCCGGGCCTGCGGCGACGTCGGGGGGCCGGTGACTTCCCCGCCGACACGACCGCCTCGGCGTCGTCATGGGCGTCCTGCGCGTCCTTGGCCTCCTCGGCCTGACGCTGGGCGTAGAGCAAATCGAGATATTTGAACTGATTGCACGCGGAGATGAACGGCTTGGGGGTCTTTTGCTCCCCCATGCCGATCACGATCATGCCGCTCTCGCGCAAGCGGGCGACGAGACGCGTGAAGTCGGAATCGGAGCTCACGATCGCGAATCCGTCGACCGTTCCCGAGTACAGGATATCCATCGCATCGATGATCATCGCCGAGTCGGTGGCGTTCTTGCCGTACGTGTAGCTGTACTGCTGCATGGGGATGATCGAGTGGTCGAGCAGGCAGCTCTTCCAACTCGCAAGGCGCGGACTGGTCCAATCGCCATAGATGCGCTTATACGTCGCAATGCCCGCATTGGAGATCTCATCGAGGATGACCTTGATGTATTTCTCACTCACGTTGTCGGCATCGATCAAGACGGCGAAGCGCAGCTCGGAAGTCGTCTCAAACATCTTTTCCTTTCAGGCCATTTGCACGCGAAGACCCCGCTCGCATGCGGGCGGGGTCTGTTGTAGGCTGCGGGCGATGGCCGCCGTTAATCCCGCGGGCTCTTGGGCATGAGCGGGTTCTCGCGTGTGAGAAGGCTCATGAACTCGTCGCCCGTGATGGTCTCCTTCTTGTAGAGGTAATGGGCGAGCTCATGCAGCTTGAACTTGTTCTCCTTCAGAATCTGCATGGCGCGCTCATGCGCCTCGGTAATGAGCTTGAGCACGGCCGCATCCACGCGCTCGGCGGTACCGGGGGCGCACGTGAGGGACGTGTCCTGGTTGAGATAGGCGTTTTGGACGGTGCCCAACGCCATCATGCCGAACTCCTCGGACATGCCGAACCGCGTGATCATGTTGCGGGCGAGCTTGGTCGCCTGCTCGATATCGTTCGCGGCGCCGGTGGTCATCTCACCGAAAATGAGCTCCTCGGCCGCGCGACCGCCGCAATAGACGGCGAGCTTGTCCAAGACCTCCTGCTTGGTGGTGAGGAAGCGCTCGTCCTCCTCCACCTGCATGGTGTAACCGAGGGCACCCGACGTGCGGGGCACGATGGTGATCTTGGTGACCGGGGCCGAACCTTTCTGGCGGGCCGCGACGATGGCATGACCGATCTCGTGATACGCGACAACCTGCTTCTCATGGTCGGACAAGACGGTGGACTTGCGCTGTTGCCCGGCGATGACCACCTCGACGCTCTCCTCGAAGTCCTCCTGGCTCGCGCACTTGCGACCGAGACGTACGGCGCGCAAGGCGCCCTCGTTGATGATATTGGCCAGGTCGGCGCCAGAGGCACCGGGCGTGGCGCGGGCGATCGCGGTCAGGTCGATGCCGGGCTCGGTCTTAACATCCTTGGAGTGAAGCTCGAGGATGGCCTTGCGTCCCGCCAGGTCGGGCAGCTCGACGGGCACGCGGCGGTCGAAGCGACCGGGACGCAGCAATGCGGCGTCGAGCGAGTCGGGACGGTTGGTCGCCGCGAGGACGACGATGCCCTTCTGGTTGTCAAAACCGTCCATCTCGGTGAGAAGCTGGTTGAGCGTCTGCTCGCGCTCGTCGTTGCCGGAGAACCCGCCTCCATCGCGCTTCTTGCCGATGGTGTCGATCTCATCGATGAAGACGATGCACGGGGCCTTTTCCTTGGCCTGCTTGAACAGGTCGCGGACTTTGGCCGCTCCGCGACCGACGAACATCTCGACGAACTCGGAACCGGATATGGAGAAGAACGGCACCCCGGCCTCGCCGGCGACCGCCTTGGCGAGCAGGGTCTTGCCCGTACCGGGAGGGCCCACGAGCAGGGCGCCGCGGGGCAGCTTCGCGCCGATCTCCTCATAGCGCTTCGGGTTCTCGAGGAAGTCAACGACCTCCTTGAGGGACTCCTTGGCCTCCTCCTGGCCGGCCACGTCCTTGAACGTCACTCCGACGTCCTTGGAGGCGACGATGCGCGCGCCGGACTTGCCCAAGTTGCCGCCGCCGAGACCGCCAAAGCCGCCTCCCGAGAAATCCATGGAGGGGTTGTCATCCCCCATGGCCTTCTTCATGCGGCGATTGAGCCACCAACCGAGCAGGAAGAAGATGAGCATGGGCGCGAATACCGTGACCAGCAGATAAGTCCACATGCCCGAATCCTGCTTGGGGATGGTCACCTTGAGCTCCGCCCCGGCATCCTCGATACGGTTGGTGAGGTCGACATCGGTGGGCATCGTGGTCGTGCGGTAGGCCTTGTTCTCCTCATCCTTGAGCGTGTAGATGGCCTGCGCATCATCGGTGGTGTAGCTGATCTCCTTGACCTTCTTCTCGTCGAGGTCATGGAGCAGATGGGAATATGTGACGTCCTCGACCTGCATGCCACCGTTTTGGAAACTCGGGAACAGCACGTTGCTGAGCACGAGATACACCGCAAAGGCGATGAGCACGTAGAGGATCATGTTGCGTCTGCGCTTGTGATCGTCCATTTCCATGGAAAGACTCCGTCCGTACGTTCAGTATCTGGTTCAGGATACCCCGCGGGCCGCAATCTAAACGGATGGGAGCCGCGCTAGATCGAGAGCTCGAGCTTATCCCTGCGGCGTTCGGCATGGCCGAGCCAATGGCCGAAGTGATGATAGGCGACGAACAGGCAAGCCGTGAGAATCCACGTCACGGGATACACCAGCAGCATGGCCTGGAGCGAATGATGCATCGGGACCACGACGAGCAGCCAGATGACGCGGAACACCACGGTGCCCACGACCGTCAGCAACATGGGCCGCAGGCTCTCTCCGGATCCGCGGATGGCGCCGGACGTGTTGTCGACGATCGAGTAGAACAGGTAGAACGGGGCGATGAAGTGAATCATGGTCGAGGTGTGACCCACCACCGCGGGATCATCGATGAAGAACCGGGCCAGCGGGTCGATGAACGCGATGAGGAAAAGCGCCATCGAGCCGACGAGCGTCACCGTGATGACGAGCGAGGTGTGATAGCCGCGGCGCATCCGTTCGTAATTGCGCGCGCCGAAGTTCTGCGCGGAGAACGTCGTCATGGCGACGCCGAGCGCCTCGGTGACCATCCACACGATGCCATCCAAGCGGGCGGCGAGACCCCAACCGGTCACGGCGTCCGCGCCGAAGGAGTTCACCGTGGACTGGACGACGATGTTCGAGATCGAATAGAGCGAGGCCTGGATTCCCAAGGGCAGACCGGTGGCGATCATGCTCTTGCAGATGACGGGGTCGATGCGCAGGCGGGAGAGGTCGAGTCGCCAGGGACCGTCCGCGCGCATGAGGCGCAAAAGCACCATGGAGGCGTTGATCGCAATGGTGAGGGCCGTCGCGATGCCGCAACCCAAGGCCTCCATCTTGAACCAGGCGACGAAGACCAGGTCGAACACCACGTTGAAAATGCAACCGCTCGCGATGATGAGCGCCGGGGCGCGCGTGTCGCCCACGGCGCGCAGCAAGGCGGTTCCCATGTTGAGGATGAGGGAGAAGACCATGGCCCCGAAATAGCAGCGGGAATAAGCCACGGCCTCCCACATGAGCTCGTCGGGCGTGCCCATGAGCGCGAGGATGTCCGGCAAGAAGATGACGCCGAGCACCGAGACGCAGGCGCCGATGATGAGGGCGAGCGTCATGGCGGTGTGAACGGAACGCGAAAGGCGATCGTCATCGCGTTGACCGAAGAACTGCCCGGTTATCACGGCGCAACCGGCACCGAGGCCGACGCAAAATCCAATCGCGAGCTCCGAGAGGGACAGCGTGGACTGGATGCCGCCGAGCGCGATCTTGCCACCGAACTGACCGACGATATAGGTGTTGATGAGGGCATAGGCCTGCTGAAAGAAAGAGCTGAAGAAAATGGGCACGCACAGGGCCAGAAGCTGACGCCAGATGACACCCTGCGTGACGTCGATCGAACCATTGCCGGCGCGTTTGGCCATATACTACCCCATCCCCGTTCAACTGCAGCCATACGAGCCTACGGCAACGGCGAGGGGACCGCAACCCCTCGCCGGCCATCGACGGGCCGCGATCCCCAAGCAATGCCATGGCGAGAACACGGCAGGCGAAGGAATCGGGGCAGGTCAGGCGAACATGCCCGGACGATAGCGATAACCGTTATCGACATGGGGGCAGAGCTGCCAGAACGCCACGGCGCTCGCCGCAGCAACATTGAGGGAGTCCACGCCGTGGGCCATGGGGATGCGAATGGTCTTATCGCACCCCGCGATGGTCTTGCCCTGCAGCCCCGCGCCTTCGGTGCCCATGAAGACGGCATGGCGCTCTATATCCAGAAGCGAGGGATCGTCGAGCGAGACCGAGTCGTCGGAAAGGGCCATGGCGGAGCAGACGAACCCCGCCCCCCTCAGGACCTCAAAGCCGTCGTGCGGCCACACGCGCGCCTCGCTGCCGATACGCGTCCAGGGGACTTGGAACACCGTGCCCATGGAGACGCGCGCGGAACGGCGGTACAGGGGGTCGACGCACGTGGGGCTCACGAGGATGCCGTCGACGTTGAGCGCGGCTGCCGATCGAAAGATCGCCCCGACATTGGAGTGGTCGACGATCCCCTCGAGCACGCACACGCGCACGGGGCGACCCGCGGCGCGCTCGACGAGCCCATCGAGGAAGGCGCCCGCGTCCGCAAGCGGCGGCCGGCGAAAGGCCGCGAGGGCCCCGCGCGTCACGGAAAAGCCCGTGAGCCGCTCGAGCACATCCATCGCCCCCACGAAGACGGGAATATCCGATCTGGGATGCGACGCGGCGACCTTGTCGAGCAGGGGCGACAACTGGTCGAGCCAACGCTCGCCCAAAAGGAAACTAACCGGCTCGAGCCCCGCCTCAACGGCGCGTTCGATGACCTTGCCGCTCTCGGCGATGAAGATCCCCTTCTCGGGCTCCAACACCGAGCGCAACTGACGCTCGGTGAGTTTGGTATACGCCTCGAGACGCGGATCGTCGAGCGTCTCGATGCGGGTGACCTGCACGCCCGGCATCAGAAGTCCCCGCGGCGATAGGTGACGAACTCGAATGCAAGGCCCTCATCGCCCTGGCCGCGCTCGATCGTGTGGACGTCAGATCGCTTGGCGACATGCCAGGCGGGGTCTCGCGAAAGATCGGGGAAGCGCGTGTCGACCTCGCGAATCACGTGATTGTGGGTGATCTCGGCCTCGACGCAATGCGCAAGGAACTGCTCATACACCGCTCCCCCGCCGATGACCCAGGCAACCTCCTCGTCCGCGACGGCGGCGAGGGCCTCTTCGACCGAGTGGACGACTTCGACCCCCTCGCGCTCAAAGGACCCATCGCGCGTGAGCACGATGTTGCGACGGTCCTTGAGCGGACGGCCGCCTGGGAAGCTCTCGAGGGTCTTGCGACCCATGATGACCGGGCATCCCCTCGTCTTGCTGACGAAATGCCTCATGTCGGCGCGATTGGACACGACCATATCCCCGTCGCGCCCGATCCCCCAATCATCGCAGACCGCGACGATGGCCTTGATCTGGCAAGTCATCTAAATCCCCTTCTCCTGTCAAGACAGCTGACGCCAACCGTGCCGACCCGTTCGCTACACCGCGATCGGGATATTCTTGACCTGGGGCCCATGGCTGTAGCCCTCGACGATCAGATCGTCCGTCGTGAAATCATAGAAATTCGTGACATCCGGGTTGAGCGAGACCTTGGGCGCCGGATACTGCGGGCGTTCGATGAGCTCGCGCACGATATCGACATGACGGTCGTAGATGTGCGCGTCGACGATCACATGCAGCAGCTCGCCGGCGATCATGTCGCAATGACGGGCGACCATCATGAGCAAGATGGCGTACTGGCAGACGTTCCAGTTGTTCGCGGCGAGGATGTCTTGACTGCGCTGCATGAGCACCATGTTGAGCACGGGCTTGTCGCAACCGGGCTCAGAGGTCACATTGTAGGTGACGCTGTAAGCGCATGGATACAAGTGCATCTCCGAAAGATCGGAGAAGGTGTACATGTTCGTCATGATGCGGCGCGAGTACGGCGTGTGCGCAAGATCGTGCAGGACACGGTCCATCTGATCGAAGTCGCCCTCCTTGTAGTGCGACTTCTGCGCGATCTGATATCCGTATGCCTTGCCGATCGATCCCGTCTCGTCGGCCCACTGGTCCCAGATATGGGAATTGAGGTCGTTGATGTTATTCGACTTCCTCTGGTAGATCCACAAGATCTCATCCATCGCGGACTTCAGCGCGGTGCGGCGCAACGTCAGGGCGGGGAACTCCTCGCGCAGGTCGTAGCGATTGGTAACGCCGAAGTTCTTGATGGTATAGGCGGGGGTGCCGTCCTCCCAAACCGGTCGGACCTTCTCCCCCTCCGTGGTCGTGCCGTGATCGAGGATGTCACGGCACATGGACACGAACAGCTTGTCAGCCTTGCTCACAAAATCCTACTTCCGCTTGAACTGATCGTTCATCTGCATGAGCTTGTCCATATCGGACATCCCGCCGCCCATGCCGCCCATCTGATTCATGAGCTGGTTCATATTCACGCCGCCCATGCCGGGAATGCGCATCTTCTTGCCCTTCTTACCCTTCTTGCCCTTCTTGCCGGACATCTGCTGTTGGGTCATGGCGCGCATCTTGCCCATCATCTTGTTCATCTCGCCCCACTGCTTCATCAGGGCGTTCACATCGGTCGGCGTGAGACCGCAGCCACGGGCGATGCGGGCGCGGCGCTGGCCGTTGATGATCGAGGGACGGCGGCGCTCTTCGGCCGTCATGGACAAGATGATGGCCTCATTGCGGTCGAAGATCTTCTCGTCGAGGTTGCCGCCCATCTGGTTGAGGGCGCGCTGGCCGCCGGGGAGCATGCCGAGGATACCCTTCATGCCGCCCATCTTCTTGACGGCCTTCATCTGCTCGAGCATGTCGTCCATGGTGAAGCCGTCGCGCAGCATGCGCTCGGCGGACGCCAGCTGCTCGGCGGTCGCGGCCTCTTGGGCCTTCTCGATGATGCCGATCATGTCGCCCATGCCGAGGATGCGCTTGGCCATGCGCTCGGGATTGAAGACCTCGAGGGAATCGGGCTTCTCGCCCATGGAGACGAACTTGATGGGCTTGCCCGTGACTTCGCGGACGGACAGGGCGCCGCCGCCGCGGGCGTCGCCGTCGAGCTTGGAGATGATGACGCCGTCGAAATCGGTGCGCTCGGCAAAGGTTGACACCACGTTGACGATATCCTGGCCGGTCATGGCGTCGACGACCATGAGGACCTGATCGGGCTTGACCGCCCGCTTGATATCGACGGCCTCCTGCATCATCTGCTCGTCGATCTGCAGACGGCCGGCGGTGTCGACGATGACCACGTCGCGCATGTTGTCCACGGCCTCGCGAATGGACGCCTTGGCGATGTCGACCGGGTGCGCGCCATCGCCGCGGAATACCGGCACGCCGATCTCGCCGCCGAGGGTGGCCAGCTGATCGGCGGCGGCGGGACGATAGACGTCGCACGCGGCGAGCAGGGGACTTCTGCCCTGTTTCTTGAGCATATAAGCGAGCTTGACGGCGGCGGTGGTCTTACCGGAACCCTGCAGGCCCACGAGCATGATCACGTTGGGGATGCGGCTGGAGAGGACGAGCTTGCTCTCGGTGCCGCCGAGCAACTCGGTGAGCTCGTCGAGGACGATCTTGACGACGTTTTGCGCCGGGGTGAGGGACTCCATGACCTCGGAGGTGAGGCAGCGCTGCTTGGTGCGCGTCACGAAGTCCTTCACGACGCGATAGTTGACGTCCGCCTCGAGCAGGGCCATGCGAATCTCGCGCATGGCTGAGTTGATGTCCGCCTCGGTGAGCTTGCCCTTGCCGCGCAGGCGGTCGAAGGTGTCGTTCAGGCGATCGGAAAGCGAGCCGAAAGCTGCCATGGGTTCTCCCAACAATCAAATGCATCTCAAATCGGGCAGGCGCGAAACTGAGATCGGAACAGGACGGATGCGAGCCTCGACGTGGAGCCTGCCTTCGGGCCGAGGTCTGCGATGCGCGGGCTAGTTCAGGCCGACGAGGGCGCGGCAGAAGGACGAGGCATCGAAGCGCTGCAGGTCCTCGACCTGCTCACCGACACCTATGCGGTAGATCGGCAATTTGAGCTGCTCGGCGACGGCCAGCGCGATGCCGCCCTTGGCCGTGCCGTCGAGCTTGGTCATGATGATGCCGTCCAGGCCGAGGGCATCGTTGAACTCCTGCGCCTGAGCCAGGCCGTTTTGCCCGGTGGCGGAGTCGATGAGGAGCACGACGTGCACGGGCATGGGACCTGCGGCGCACGACTCGGCGCGTTTGCGAGTGACCTTTACGACCTTGGCGAGCTCGCGCATGAGCTCGGGGCTCGAGTGCAGGCGGCCCGCCGTGTCGATCAGGACGAGGTCGCTGCCCAGCTTGTCGGCCTGATCGAGCACGTCGTAGCAGACGCTCGCAGGGTCCGACCCGCGATCGCGCTTGATGACGGGGACGCCGGCGCGCTCACCCCACACATCGAGCTGCTCGATGGCGGCGGCGCGGAAGGTGTCGGCGCTGCCGATCACGACGTTCTTGCCCGCGCCCGCCTCCGCGCTCGCGATCTTGCCGACCGTGGTGGTCTTGCCGGCGCCGTTGATGCCCACGAACAGCACGCAGCTCGGCGTGTCGTCGAAGATGTCGGACTCGGGCTCGACGAAGAACTCGCACAGGCGCTCGGCAAGCGCGGCGCGCAGCTGCTCGGCGGTCTTGAGATTCTTGCGGGCCGCGGTCTCGCGCAAGTCGTCTGTGACGCGCATGGCGATCTCGCCACCCATATCACCCATGACGAGGGTGTCCTCCAGATCTTCCCAGAAGCTCTCATCCACCTCACCACCGAAGTAGAAGACCTCGTTCAGGGCCTCGCGGCTGCGCTCCAGTCCGCGCTTGAGGGAATCGAACAGACCCATTAGGCATTCACGACCTTTCCGGTTTCACGATCGAGTTTCTGGCTGACCACGCGGCTGACGCCGTCGGCCTGCATTGACACGCCATACAAGACATCCGCATCCTCCATGGTGCGGCGCTGATGGGAGATGACGAGGAGCTGGGTCGTCTGACGCAGGTAGTCGATGGCGCCGATGAGCTTGGACAGATTCGAGTCGTCCAGCGCGGCCTCGACCTCGTCGAGCACGTAGAAGGGCACCGTGCGCGTGCGGTACACGGCGAACAGCAGCGCGAGCGCCGTGAGGCTCTTCTCGCCACCGCTCATGAGCATCATCTTGGTGATGCGCTTCCCGCGCGGCTGCGCGACGACCTCGATGCCGGTTTCCGCCGGGTGCTCGGGGTCGGTCATCTCGAGATGGGCCTGACCGCCCGGGAACAGCATCTGGAACACCTCGCGGAAGTTCTCATCGACCTTTTCGAAGGTGGTGAGGAAGCTCGCCCGCATCTTGCGATCGATGGCCGCGGTGATCTTGGTCAGCGCCTTGCGCGCGTTCTCGAGATCGGCCAGCTGTTCGGCGATATAGTCCGCACGGTTCTTAAGCGTCTCGTACTCCTCCATGGCGACCTGGTTCACAGGACCCAGGTTGTTGATCTGGCGCACGAGGCCGTTGAGTTCACGTTCGGCGGCCGCGCGGTCGGTCGGCGCGGGGAGCCTGAGCGCGTCCTCGAGAACTGTCGCGCCATCGGCGGTGATCGCCTTGACGGCGGCATCCACCTGCACCTCGAGCTTGCCTCGGGTGATCTTGTGCTCATTGACCGCCGACGAGGCCATATCCACCTCGACCTTGGCACGGGCGACCTCGGCCTTGGCGTCCTCGATCGTGCGCTTGAGCGAGGCCGAATCGGCCTCCTCGAGCGAGGCGCGGTCCCTCAGTCGAGCGGCCCAATCCAGCGCGCGCTCAGACAGGGCCTGATAGCGATCGTGCAGCGGATCGACCCGAAGGCGCAAGACCTCCAGGGAGCGTGCGGACTGCTCGGTGCCGCGGATACGGCGGTCGATGCCGCCCAGGCGCTTCTCGAGCTCGGGCACGCGCGCGGAAAGGCTGCGCACGCGCTCGTTCGCCCGGGCGAGGCGAACCTTGGCGTCGGCCAGCTTGGAGCCGGCTTCGGAGTCATCGCGGCGAACGCGTTCAAGGTCGTCTTGGGCGTCGGCCAAGCGACGAGTCGCCTCGTCGACGACCCCGCGGGCCTCGTCGCGATGGACCTCGAGCTCGTCCACACGCGGCTGGGCGGCCCGGACTGCGGCGGCGGCGTCCTCGCGGCGCCTCGACAAATTGGCACGCTCCGCGAGCTTCGTGGAGAGGGAGTGTTCCATGCGGCCGATCTCGGAAAGCAGGGACGTCCGCTCCCCCTCGAGACGCGAGATCTCCCCCGCCATCTCCCCATCGCGGGACCGCGCGTCTTCGATGGCCTCGTTCGCCTCGGCCACACGGCGCTCGGCGGCGGCGAACACGGCGCTCAGGTCGGGCTCGAGTCCCTCGAGTTCCCGAATGCGGCGCTTGCGCTCGAGAGCACCGGAAGCGGCTCCGGATGAGCGACCGACGCGCACGACGCCGCCATCGCGCACACGCGCGCCGTCGGCCGTGACGTAAGAGACGCCGGGGAAGACCGGGGCTTGGAGCGCCTCGTCGAGAGAATCCACGAGATAGATCCCACCGAGCAGGGCGCAGACAACGGGCGCGTAGCCATCGCGCACCCTCAACGACTCGACCAGGCGACGGCCCGCGGCCTCGGGAAGGCCGGCGGCGGGGGCGATATCGCGGGAGACCATCAGCGTTTCACCGGAGGCGTCATCCAAGGAGAGCGCGAACCGCGCGGCGTCGGAAAGCGCGGCGGAGTCCATGCATACCAGGGCGTCGATATCTTCTGCAAGGAGCTGCTCGACGAGGTCCTCGAGCTCGCGCGGCGCCTCGATGAGATCGCCCAGGCGAGCGGCGATCGCCTGGGGGCGGTTGCTCACCACGCTCGCCGCGAGCGGCGAGGAATCGGTGAGACCGGCGTCGAGTTTGCGCAGGCCGGAGAGCTCGGAGCGGACGTCGGCCAGCTTGGTACGGGCCTCCCCCTCCTGTTCACGGAGCTGGGCGAGTGCCGAGATGGCGACATCGAGCGCATCTTTGGCTTCCCGCCGGGCCTTCCGGGCGTCTTCCAGCTCCGCCTCGAGCTCGACGGATCGATCGCGACGGTGGTCGAGGGAGGCGCGGAGCTCATCGGCCTCGTCGTCCACCTGCTCGAGGCGCTTGGCATACATGCCGTCCTCGATCTCGGCATTGGAAAGGGTCTCCCGCACCTTGACGAGTTCGAGCGCGGCCCCGTCCGCGTCGCGCTGCGCATCGCGCACGGAGCGCGTGAGCGTGGAGATGAGCTCGTCGAGCTCGACGCGGCGAGCATGCAACTCGTCGGCGGCGGGCTCGAGGGCGGAGACGTCCGTCCCGGCGACTTCAGCCGCGGCCCGCTCCTCATCGAGCTGGCGATTGATATCAGACAGCTCCTCGAGCGTGCGCTTGCGCTGATGTTCCGAAGCCGAGAGGGTCCCGCGCATCTCGGAAAGGCGCGCGACCATGTTGCGGCCCTTCTCCTCCAGCAGCCGCATGTCGGAGCCGATGCGGCCGACGACATCCTGCATATGACGGCGCTGCTCGCCCAAATCGCCGACGAACAGGCCCTTCTCCTCCAGCATGACCTGGAGCTTCTCCAACTCACGCTCCTTTTCGGAAAGGCGGTAGCGCGCAAGCTCGAGCGCCGCCGCGCTCTCGCGCGAGGCGGATTCGAGGTCGACCCACTGGGCCTGGAGCTGACGGAGCTCGTCGACGGCGAGGACCTGGGTCAACTCGTTGGCACGCGTGGAGAGGTCCTTGTATTTGCGCGCGCGATCGACTTGGCGCTCGAGGGGCTTGAGCTGACGCGAAATCTCACGGTTGATGTCGCGGGCACGGGTGAGGTGCTCGTCCATGCTCTTGATCTTGCGCAGCGCGCGCTCCTTGCGGCGCTTGTGCTTGGAGATGCCGGCGGCCTCCTCGATGAGGCTGCGGCGCTCCTCGGGGCGGCTTTGCAAGATCGCGTCGAGCTTACCCTGGGAGATGATGGAGTGCGTGTCCTTTCCCAGACCCGAGTCGTGCAGGATGTCCTGGATGTCCATCAAACGGCAGGGGCTCGAGTTGATGAGGTACTCGCTCTCGCCCGAGCGGTACATGCGACGGGTGATCGCGACCTCGTCGAAATCGACGGGCAGCATGTGGTCGGAATTATCGAGAACGAGCGTGACCTCGGCGACCCCGACCGGTTTGCGTGCGGATGACCCGGAGAAGATGACATCTTCCATGGCCTGGCCGCGCAGTTGCTTGGCGCTCTGCTCGCCCAAGACCCACAGGATCGCGTCGGAGACGTTGGATTTGCCCGAGCCGTTGGGGCCGACGATGACCGTCAGGCCCGGTTCGAACGACATGTGCGCGCGGTCCGCGAAGGATTTGAAACCCTTGAGGGTCAGCGACTTCAGATACACGCGACCCCCTCGCTACCCGAGTTTCTTTTTCAAGATGACGCCGTTGGTGGTGTAGCCCATGCGCTCGAGGGCGTCGAGGGCCGCAGCGGCCTCGGCCTCCTTCTTGGAGGAGCCGGTGCCGCGCCCGCGCCGGATGCCGTCGACGAGTGCGACGGCGGTGAAGGTCGGCTGATGGGCCGGGCCGTCCTCGCCGATCACCTTGTAGGCCGGCGGATCCATGTGGTCGGACTGGACGCACTCCTGCAGATAGCTCTTGGGATTGGACGGATGCTCGGCGCGCTCGTCGGCGAGATGCGGCTTGAGGGTACGCGTGATGAACGACTCGGCGACATCCCAACCTCCGTCCAGATACAGGGCCCCGACCAGGGCCTCGTAGACGTTCTCAAGAGCCGAGTGCATTCCGCGGGCGCCAGTCCCCTGTTCGGAGGCACCCAAGATGATGATCTTGTCGATGCCCAGCTCGAGGCCGACTTCCGAGAGCGTGGCGCCCGAGACGAGCGAGACCTTGAGTCGGGTCAGCTTGCCCTCGTCGAACATCCCATAGGTCTTGAAAAGCGAGAGGGCGACGATCGAACCGAGAATCGAGTCGCCTAAGAACTCGAGGCGCTCGTAGGAGGCCGAGACGGGTTCCCCCTCAACGGCCGAGGGGTGCGTGATGGCGCTACGGAGCAGCTGTACGTCAGTGAACTCGTGACCGCAGATCTCCTGCGCGAGCGCGAGCTTATCCGCGATGGACAAAACCTACTCCCCCAGCGTCTGCGCGATGGCGTCGACGGCCTCGGCCACGGAGTTGATGGCCATCAGCTTGTCGTCGTCGATCTCGATGTCGAACTCATCCTCCATGGCGGTGACGAGCTGCAGGCGATCGAGGGAATTCGCGTCGAGGTCGTCGAATGTCGTCGCCTCGGTCAGCTCACCCGCCTCGACTCCGAGGACATCGGACGCGATATCGCACACCTTGGCGAAAATATCATTACGATCCAGCGCCATGAATAGCTCCCTTCCGATTGGCCGGAAATGCCGACCTTGCATATATGGTGCTCATTCTACCCTAAGCATCGCCCTCGACCCGCGCTCAGGAAAAGCGTCGCAAGGTTCGCATTTCACCGAGGCGAGCGGGCTCAAGAGCGCGACGCATGGAAAACCCCGGCTCCCGAACGGGCGAAGAGCCGGGGTATCAAGATGGGTGTGCGGACGCTACGCCTCGAGCCCCATGGATGCGCGGACCCGCTGGACGAGTCCGCCGCGCACCGCCTCCGCACAGGCAAGCGCGCCGTTTTTCACAGCCTCCGCGCTCGTGGCCCCATGGCCGATCATGACCACGCCCTGCAACCCGAGCAGGATCGCCCCGCCTTTGGCGTCGCCGGAGAGCTTGCGCTTGAGGGCGCGCAGCGTGTCCTTCATGAGCAGGGCCGCCACCTTGCCCTTGAGATTCGCGGTCATACCGGCCTTGAGCTCGTCCATCATGAACTTGACCGCCCCCTCGATGGACTTGAGGGCGATATTGCCGTCGAATCCGTTGCACACGACGACGTCGACCGACCCACTCGTGATGTCCCCGCCCTCGCAGTTGCCGGCAAAGCCGGCGACGTGCTCCGCCATGAGCGAATGACAAGATCTCGTGAACGAGCTGCCCTTGTGCTCCTCCGTACCGTTGGAGAGCAACCCGACTCGAGGATCGACGACACCGAGCACGCAGCTCGCATAGGCGGAGCCCATCTGGGCGAAGCGGACCATATCCCACGGTTCGACATCCGGGTTGGCGCCCATATCGCACATGACGGTCAACCCGCCGCGACGATTGGGGAGCGCGTTCGTGAGGCAGGGACGGATAGCGGTCTTCTTGCCATCGCGCACGGCCTTGAACGGGGTGACGTAGGCGGTGCCCGCCGCGGTGACGGCGCCGGTGGACCCGGCGGAGAAGAAGCCGTCGGCCGCGCCCTTCTTGACCGCACGGCATCCCAAGACGATGGAGGACCTGCGCTTGGTCATGACTGCGTTGATCGGATCGTCCTCCATGGTGATCACGTCGGGCGCGACGAGGGCCTCGGCGCGCTCATGGGAATCGCAGAACGGGACGACGACCTCCTCGGGACCCGCGACGAGCACCGTCAAGGACCGATCGGCCTCAAGGGCCGCCTCGATGCCTGCGAGAACCACCTCTGCCGGCTCATCGCCGCCCATGGCGTCGACGCAGATGCGAACATCGCTCATACGTAGCCTCTCTAAACAGAAATGGCCGACTCGAGGAGCCGGCCATTATGAAACTCAACGTAACCGCCAGTCGAGTTTACTCGACGACGATGACCTCGCGGTCCTTGTAGAAACCGCAGTTACCGCACACGTGATGCGGAAGCTTCACGGCGCCGCAACGGGGGCAGGTGGACTGGGAGGCAGCGTTGATCTTCATGTTCGTCGAACGACGAGAGTGCGTCTTGGCGCGACCCTTTTTTTGCTTAGGTACTGGCATGTTGACCTTCCTTACAACTCATAACTGGCGGCGATTACGCGCAAGCATTGATGGTAGCAGAAATCACCGTTACACACAAAATATTAAAAACAATCCCGATAAATTGCGGCTACTCGCCATTCGAGTCGTCGAATTTCAGGGTCTTGAGCGCGGCGAAGGGGTTCTCGTCGGAATCGGCCCAAGCCTGCTCGGCCTGCTTCGCGCATCCACAATCGCCATCATTGAGATTCGCGCCGCACGTGGGGCACAGCCCCTCGCAATCGGGACGGCACAAAACGACGAACGGGGTGTCCATCACAACGGCGTCCGAGATCGCATCGCCGAGATCGATCACCCGATCGGGGCTCACGAGCTCGAAACCGTCCTCGTACTCCTCCGGATCCTCGGGCTCTTCGAAAAGATAGTACTCCTCGATCTCACCGGAAACCTCGAATGCGGCGGGCTCGAGGCAGCGATCGCATTCCCCCGTCACATCCGCACGCACGATGCCGCTGACGAGGATGCCGTCGCCGGCGTTGGTCAAAACGACGTCGTAATTCGCGCCATGCGGCAGGGCGAGATCCTTGTCGCCCACCGTATACGAATCAACATCGATGTGACCGGAGACCGGGAGGGACTCACCGGGATTTTCGAGCTTGTCAGACAGATCGACCGTCACGGAACCCAGGCAACTCATGGCTACCAGCCCTGACCCTGGTTCTGAGAGGCGCTGTCATTGAGCTGCTGGCGGCAACGGGAGACGGTGCCCGTCAAACTCTTGAGGTTCTCCTCCAGATGCGTGAAGACCTGTTCGGCGTAGTCCTCGGCGGCATAGCGGGTCTCGCGCTCGTACTGGTTGGCGCGATCGCGGATATCGTCGGCCTGCTGCTGGGCGAGACGCACGATCTCCTGTTCAGAGGCGATGGTGAGAGCTTGCTGCTGCGCATCGGCGATGATGGAATCCGCCTGCGCGGCGGCGCTTGCGAGCAATTCCTCGCGCTCCTTGATGATGCGGCGGGACTTCTGCCACTCCTCCGGATAGCTCATGCGAATCTCATCGAGGATGTTGAAGAACACATCGGTCTCGATGATCTTCTGCTGCGCGCCCTTGCCGAACGGCGGACGCGCCTCCTCGATAATGCCCTCGAGCTCATCGACCAAGCTCTCGATGCGCTCACCCGGGAGGTTATCGACCGGCATGAGGGTCTCCTTTCTGCTGTTTACTCTAGCGATTCATGGTACCACATCTGCCCATATTTCAGATTGCGGCTGGTAGACCACAAAATCGCTCTTTGAGGGCAGCGGCCACGCAGGGCGGGACGAACGTGTCCACCTCTCCCCCGAACGAGGCGATCTGGCGAACCACCGAACTGGAGAGATAGCCGTACTCCGGCGAGCTCATGACGAAAATGGACTCGAGCCCCGCATCCAGCCGGTAGTTGAGGTCGGCCTGCTGCAGCTCGTGCTCGAAGTCGGTCATGGCGCGGAGGCCCTTGACCACCGCATCGGCCTGGACCACCCGGGCAAAATCGACCAACAGCCCCGTAAAGGGCATGACGTCGACGCCGACCATGCCATCAAGGGAGCGGCGTGCGAGCTCGACGCGCTCCTCGAGCGTGAACGTCGTGCCCACGCCGTTCTTTCCCAAGCTTTCGGCCACGGCCACCGTCACGTGCGGGCAGATGCGCAACGCCCTGCGGATCACGTCCATATGGCCGAACGTGATCGGGTCGAAGGTGCCGGGCACCAGCACATGCGAGATCTTCTGAGTCATGCCCTCTCCCTATTTCATGCGCAACAGATCGACACACGTCTGGCCATAGCGCTTCTCCTTGATTGACTCGAACCCGTCGATGGACAGGGCGGGCGTCGAGGAGGTGCGTTCGAACATCACGACGGCACCGTCGGCGAGCAGGCCATGTTCGCACAGGGCCCCAACGAGCTCGACGGCCGGCTGCGCACCGAGCGCATACGGCGGATCGATGAGGACCGCATCGACCGCCCCGCCCGGAATGCGCCCGCGACGCGCGGATGAGACCACATCCCCGCAAACCACCTGCGAACGGGCCGGCGCGCACGAGAGCTTTGCGAGATTGCGCTTCACGAGCGCGACGGCCGTCCGATCGAGATCGAAGAATACGGCATGTGCCGCACCGCGCGAAAGCATCTCGAGGCCGAGTGCGCCCGAACCGGCGAACGCGTCGAGCACCCGTGCGCCCTCTATGCCGTCGGGCAGCGCGCTCTCGAGCATGGAAGCGATGGCCTCGCGCACGCGGTCGGTCGTGGGCCGGCTCACATCGCGCCCCTTGGGACTGTCAATGGGACGGCCGCGCCACTCCCCTCCAACGATTCTCATCCGCCGCTTACCTCCTTGAACACATCTCCATAGCGCGCAATGACTTCATGGCGCATGGGCATGGTAGCGCAAGCAGTCAAATCGCGGGAGTATCGCAACAATTCCTCAGCGTCCTCATGGGCGGCCTCGATGAGTTCGGTGTCGGCATCGAGGTCGACGAAGCGCAACATGACGCCACCGTGCTGGCGCAGGCCGAGGATCTCCCCCTCGTGTCTGAGTCTGAGATCCATCTCCGCGAGCTCGAATCCATCGTCGGTCTTGGCAAGCGCCTGAAGTCGGTCCCAAGCGGGAGACCTGGACCCGCGCTTGGGCCTGACCTCGGTCAGGACAAAGCAGGTGCCGGGATCCGTCCCGCGCCCCACGCGACCGCGCAGCTGGTGCAACGTGGCCAAACCGAAACGCTCGCCATTCTCGATGAGCATGACGGTGGCGTTGGGCACGTCGACGCCGACCTCGACGACGGTCGTCGAGACGAGGATGTCGATCTCCCCCCTTCCAAATCCGTCGATGACCTCGTCTTTCGCCTTCGGTGTCATCTTGCCATGCAGCACCTCGACGCGTGCGTCGGGAATGAGGCGTCGGATATCGCACGCCTCCGTCTCGACATCGTGCAAGGTGACGGCCTGTCGCGCACGTCCGTTTTCGTCGATGTCGAGGCCGGGAACGTCATCGAGCTGCCCCGACGGGTCTTGCGGGGAGACCATGGGGCAGATGACGTAGGCCTGATGCCCCCGGGCCAGGGCATCGCGCAACGCGCCGTACGCGATATCACGGCTCCCACGGTCGAGGACGACCGTCGAGACGCCCGCGCCCGGCACCGGGCGCCGCCGGATGATACTTGTGTCGAGATCGCCGTAAACCGACAAAGCCAGCGTGCGCGGGATCGGCGTGGCCGTCATGACGAGCAAATCCGCTCCGGGCCCTTTACCGCGCAAGATGTTTCGCTGGCCCACGCCAAAACGATGTTGCTCGTCGATGACCACGAGCGACAGGCGTTTGAAGTGCAACTCATCGTTGAGGACGGCGTGGGTGCCGAACACCACATCGAGCGCACCCGATGCGACGCGCTCGAGTATGTCGAAACGGTCCCGCGCCGACGTCGAGCCGGTGAGCAGGGCCCACGATATGCCAGCGGCGTCGAGGAGCGGCCCGCTCTTCACGGCATATTGACGGGCGAGGACGCCGGTGGGAGCCATGACGCACGCCTGGTTGCCCGAATCCGCCGCACAGGCGAGCGCCATGCAGGCCACGGCGGTCTTGCCCGTACCCACATCGCCGAGGAGCAGCCGGTTCATCACGTGTCCGGCATCGCACATATCGCCGAGGATATCGCCGACCGCTGCCTGCTGCTCATCCGAAAGAGAGAAGGGAAGCGCCTCGCGCATGGCGCGAACGCGAGCGCCCTCTTTGTGCGCGAACGGGGCAACGTCGAGAAGGTCGCCGTCGTTTCGCAAGCGCAAGGCGAGCTGCAGGTACACGAGCTCATCATATGCCAAACGGCGGCGTGCGAGCAGCGTCTCGCCCATAAGCCGCGGGAAGTGAATGGCGCGCAGGGCGCGCGAAAGGCCCATCAGCCGCCTGCGCGCGCGAAGCGGGGCGGGCACGGGGTCGCAGAACACGCCGACCTGCTCGAGCGCAACCGACGCTATGCGGCGCATCCAGGCCTGCGATATGCCCTCTCCCACGCGATGCACAGGTTGGATTCCGGCGCGCGCTCCCCCATCGTCGAGCTTCTCGAAGTGAGGAGACGCCATCTGCTTGAACCCGTAGGCGAACTCGACCTTGCCGATCAAGGCGAGGCGATCACCGCGCGAGAACTCACGGGCAAGCCAGGGCTGCTTGAAAAAAACGACTTTCAAAACGCCCGACTCATCGACGAGGAACACCTCGGTGAGGGTCATACCGCGCTTGGAGGTCGGACGGTTGGAGACCTTGTCGACCGTACCGACGATGGTGCAGACCTCGCCCAACGGCGCGGCCTCGATCGAGTGGGCCCGCGTGAAGTCGAGGTAGCGAAACGGAATATGGGAAAGGAGGTCCCAAACCCGCTCGATGCCGAGCCGGCGAAGGGCCTCCTCACGTGTACCTGACACAAATTTGAGCCGCGTTATATCCTCGTTCAGCGCGCAGGTCCGCGCGAGACGGGCGGAGGCGCGCGGGATGCTCAGATCTGCGGCCATGCGTTCGAAAACCTATTCGATGGAGAATATGACGGGATACAAGGGCTGCTCGCCGCGGTGGGCGTCGATCTCCAAATCGGGCTGAGCCTCCTCGATGGCTGCGATGAGCTGCTCGAACTCCCCGTCGGACATATCCTGGCCGGCAAGAAGCGTAAGCGCGTCGCCCTCCTCCTCATCCATCATGCGATTGATGCAATCCAACGTGACCTGTTGGACATCGGAGCCGACGATATCGATCGAATCGCAGATGATGCCCATGACGTCGCCATCATGGATGGGGGTGCCATCGGACGCCTGGGAGTCGCGCACGGCGCGGGTCACCTCGCCGTCGCGGACGGCGGACTTGGCCTCGGTCATGGCCTCGACGAGATCCTCGACGGGCATATCGGGCATGACGGCGAACAGCGCGGAGAACGCCTGGGGCACGGTCTTGGTGGGCACGACGAAGACATGCTTGTCCTCGCACGCGCTCGCGGCGGCCTCGGCGGCCATGCGGATATTGCCGTTGTTGGGAAGGATGATGACAGATTCGGCATTCACCCGAGAGACGGCCTCGAGCAGGTCGGCGGTGGAGGGATTCATGGTCTGACCGCCGGAGACGACGACATCGACCCCGAGGGACGCGAGAATCTCGGCCTCACCGGAACCCGCGGCGACGGCCACGAAGCCCAGGGGCTTGGCGGGCGCGACGTCAGCCTCCCGATCGGCTTGGATCTTGGCGGTGCGCTCGGCGACCTCGAGGTCCATATTGTGGATGAACACCTCGTAGACCTGGCCGAACTGGAGCATGTGCTCGAGTACCAGGTTTGGGGTGTTGGAGTGGACGTGGACCTTGTAGTCCGGATACGCGCCGACGAGCAGCTCGCAATCGCCCATGGAGCCGAGGAACTTCAGGGCCTCATCCTCATCGAAGGGCCTCTCGGCCTTGAAGAGGAACTCGTTGCAGTAGCGGAACTCGGAGCCCTCCCAGTCGTCGTTCGCCTCGATCTTCACGCGGTCGAGCGCGCCGGCCTTGGCGGAATCGGCGTCGGTGTCGAAGGTGGCGGAGAAGTCCTCGACCTTGGAGGTGCGGCCGAGCGCCGCGGCCACGAAATTCTCGAGGAAGATGGCAAAGCCGAAGGCGCCCGAATCGACGACGCCGTTCTCCTTGAGAACGGGCAGCAAGTCGGGCGTGCGGGCGACGGACTGATATGCCTCGACCACAAGCGCATCCAGGGTCTCCTCAACGCTCATGCGGCGCTTCTCGCACTCATCGGCCTTGGTGGACACGTCGCGCAGGACGGTCAGGATGGTGCCCTCGATCGGCTTGCGAACCGCCTGGAAGGCGACCTTGACGGCACGGCGGAACGCGGAGGCGATGTCGGCGGATGAGACGGGCTCCCCGGCCTCGCGCAGGCCCTCGGCCACACCGCGCAGGATCTGCGAGGTGATGACGCCGGAGTTTCCGCGGGCCCCCATGAGCGAGCCGTGCGTGATGGCGGCGGCGATGCCCTCCATGTCCGCATCGACCGGGAGCGCGGCGAGCTCCTTCACAACGGACTGGAGCGTGAGGGACATGTTGGTGCCGGTGTCTCCATCGGGAACCGGGAACACGTTGAGCTTGTTGATCTCCTCGGCCTTGTCGGCGACGGCCGCGACGGCGACGGGGAAACAGGTTCGAATGGTCTTTGCAATCATCTGTTCTGGCACTTTCGTCTCGTGAATGCAGGAGGGCGTTAAACGCCTAGAAACGGGACTTCATCCCGTCGATATGGATGGCGATCTTGAGGCTCGCGGGATCGATTTGCGCGATCTCGGAAAGCGTGAAGGCCACGGAGCTGGAGAGGTTGTCGGAAACGGAGCGCATGTTGACGCCCGCCTCGAGCACGACGTGCAGATCGATGATCAGACCGGACTCGGCGGTGGTGACGAGCACGCCCTTGCGCAGGCGCTGCCCGGGAAGCAGACGGACGCTCTCCGCGCCCTGCATCTGCTCGGCCATACCGACGACGCCATAGCAAGACATGGCGGCGTAACCGGCGATATCGGCGATGACCTCGTTCGAGACGCTCAAGGTCCCGGCGATCGGTTCAGTCATGGGGTTCTCCTTCCGCGCGAACGCGTCGGCGTATCGAGCATACATCCGAATATTCTACAACTCCGCGCGCCCAGGCGCAGATAAAACAGACGGCGCACACGAGGGGCGCTTATTCATTCGCCCCCTCATCGAACTGGCTGTTATAGAGTGCGGCATAAAAACCGCCCCTCGCGAGCAGCTCTTCATGTGAACCGGACTCGACGATGTCACCATCGCGCAGCACCAAGATCACATCCGCGGAGCGGATGGTGGAGAGGCGATGCGCGATGACGAAGCTCGTGCGACCGGCCATGAGGGTGTCCATGGCGCGCTGGATGCGCTCCTCGGTGCGCGTGTCGACATTGGACGTCGCCTCGTCGAGGATGAGGATCGGGCGGTCTGCGAGGAGGGCCCGCGCGATGGTGATCAACTGGCGCTGACCCTGGCTGACGTTGGAGGCGTCCTCGTTCAACTCGAAGTCATACCCTCCGGGCAGGGTTCGGATGAAATGGTCCGCCAGCGCCGCGCGGGCCGCGGCCTCGACCATCGCATCGTCGGCCTCGATGTCGCCATAGCGTATATTCTCACGGACAGTGCCCTTGAACAGCCATGTGTCCTGCAGGACCATCGCGAAGTTCGACCGAAGTTCCTCGCGCGGCAGCGAGCGCACATCGACGCCGTTCACGCGGATCGCGCCGCCGTTCACATCGTAGAAACGCATGAGGAGCTTCATGAGCGTCGTCTTGCCCGCGCCCGTAGGCCCGACGATCGCGACGGTCTGCCCGGGCTCGACCGAGCAGTTGAAGTCGTGGATGACGGGCTTTTCCGGGACGTAGCCGAACCTGACGTGGTCGAACTCGACGGAGCCCGTGGGCCGAGGGGGCGCAGAAAGGGACGCAGGGTCGTCCTCCTCGTCCTCGTCCAGGAATTCGAAGATGCGCTCGGCGGCGGCGGCGAGCATCTGCAACATGTTGGATACCTGCGAGAGCTGCGTGATGGGTTGCGTGAAGTTGCGGATGTATTGGAAGAACGCCTGCGCGTTGCCGACCGTGATGCGGCCCGAGATCATGAGGAAGGCGCTCGTCATGACGACGGCGACATAGCCGAGGTTGCCAATGAGGCCCATGATCGGCTGCATGACGCCGGAAAGGAACTGCGAACGCCAGCCCGACTCATACAGCTTTTCATTCACCTCATCGAACTCGACGAGCGCCCGCTCACCCCTGTTGTAAGCCTGGATGAGCGTCTGCCCGGCGAAGCTCTCCTCGATGATGCCGTTGGCCGCGCCGAGGAACGCCTGCTGGCGCCTGAAGTGGCGCTGGGACGCACGCACGACCAGCACGACGCCGAGTAACGACAGGGGAATCGTCAGGAACGTGACGCCCGCCAGGGCGACGGAGATCAGCATCATCTGGACGCTCACGCCGACCAGCTGGGCAACCGAGGTGATCAACTGCGTGACGCTTTGGTTGAGCGACTGGCCGAGCGTATCGACATCATTTGTCACGCGGCTCATCACGTCTCCGGTGCTGACGCGCTCGAAGTAGGCCAGGGGCATGCGATCGATCTTCTCGATGATCTGGCGACGCAGGCGATAGCAAACGCGCTGCGTGATGCCCGTCATGAGCCAACCCTGCACCAAGTTGAGCACAGAGGAAGTGATGTAGATGCAAAGCACGGTGGCCAAGATACGGCCGACGAGAGCGAAATCGACCCCGCCCGTACCTCCGACCTTCGCGGCGATGCCGCGGAATAACTCCGTGGTCGCCTCTCCGAGCACACGGGGGCCCGTGACGTTGAACGCGACCGAACCCACCGCGCACGCGATGGCGACGAGCAAAGCGAGCTTATCATGTGCGATATAGCGGACGACCTTGATGACGGAACCCTTGAAATCCTTGGCCTTTTCGGTCGTGGGACCGTGACCGTGACGCATATGTCCAGGCATCCTAACGCGCCTCCCCCTCATCCAGGCCGAGCTCTTCAGAAGAAAGCTGGCTCATCGCGATCTCGCGATACGCCTCGCACGAGCGAAGCAATTCCTCATGGGTACCCTGGCCCACGACGCTGCCGTCATCGAGCACCAAGATCTGATCGGCGTGCATGATGGTCGCGATGCGTTGGGCGACGATCACGACGGAGGTCCTGCGCAACTCATGGGAAAGCCCCGCGCGCAAGGCAGCGTCGGTCTTGTAGTCGAGCGCAGAGAAGCTGTCATCGAAGACGAGGATCTTCGGGTCGATCGCGAGCGCGCGGGCGATCGACAGGCGCTGCCGTTGACCTCCGGACACGTTCGACCCGCCCTGCGCGATCGCGGAGCCATAGCCGTCGGGCTTGGCATCGATGAACTCAGAGGCCTGAGCGATCCGCGCGGCGCGCTCAACATCCGCATGGGGCATGTCGGGGTCGCCGTAGGCGATGTTGCCCTCGATATCGCCCGAGAAGAGCATTCCCTTCTGCGGGACATAGCCGATGAGCGAGCGAAGCTCATGCAAGGACATGCGGCGCACGTCCACTCCATCGACCGTGATGGTGCCCGCACTCGCATCGTACAGGCGCGGAATCATCTGGACGAGCGTGGTCTTGCCCGATCCCGTGGAGCCGATGATGCCCAGCGTCTGACCCGGCCTCACCGTGAAACTGACATGTTCCAACGTCGGCGCCTCTGCATTGGGATATGTGAACGAAACGTCATCGAAGCTCAACACGCCGCTCCAGTCGAGGCTCGACCCGTCGGCGGTCATATGCCCCTGCGGGCCCTCGAGCGTGTGGGCGGGGTCGACGATGCTCGATTCGGTGGAGATCACCTCCATGATGCGCTCGGAGGCGATGTCTGCACGCGGGAGCATGACGGCGACCATCGTGATGATCATGAAGGACATGATCACCTGCATCGTGTAATTCATATACGCCATAAGGTCGCCGACCTGCATGCCGCCCGCATCCACGGCGTGGCCGCCGAACCACACGATGGCGATCGAGATGATGTTCATGAGCATCATCAGCACGGGCATCATGAACGACATCGCGCGATTCGTGAATATATATGTGGCGGTAAGTTCGCGATTGGCCTCGTCGTAGCGTTCGCGCTCGCTGTCGCCGCGCCCAAAGGCGCGGATCGGCATGACTCCGGTGATGATCTCGCGCGCGATGAGGTTGTTGCGGTCCACGAGATCTTGCATCCGGCGGAAACGCGGCATGGTGAGACCCATGAGGACGCCGATGACGACCATGATGACGGCAAGGCCGGCCAAGATGATCCACTGAAGCCCCGTACTGCCGAACCCGATCACCTTCACGACCGCGCCGACGCCCATGCAGGGGGCGAACAGCACCATGCGCATGCACATGACCAGCACCATCTGCACCTGCTGAATGTCGTTCGTGGCTCGCGTGATGAGCGAGGCCTCCGAGAAACGACCCATCTCGGCGGGTGAGAACGACAAAACGCGCTCGTATACGTCGTGGCGGAGATCGCGGGCGATGAGGGCGGCGGTGCGCGAGGCGTTATACGCGGCGGCGATTGCACACAGCGCCGCGATAAGCGCATACGTCAGCATGCGGGCACCCTCGCGGACGAGGAAGTCGGTCTGGACACCCGCCAGGTCAACCCCCGCGCGCTCGTAAGCGAATTTCACGAACTCGATGGCCTGAGAAGTCACGACCGCCCCGCCGTCGGAGCCGAGCGCGCGATGCAGGCCGTCGCGAATGGCCGATGGGTCAAACGCCGCGGAATCGGATGAGCCCGCATGGGCCCCCGCAAGCGCCTTGATCGCATCGATGGTCAAGGTGTCGCCCACCACGGCCTTGAGCGCTTCGGCCTCGCGACCATCTTCGACAACGGAATCAACGGGCACGCCGCGCTCAAGCATGAACGCGATCATCTCGGCCTCGCCCAAGAACCCGTTGATCTCATCGCGGTCCCGCCGGTCGCCCTCGAAGATGCGGACGCCGTCGGCATCGGGGCCCGAATAGAGCTCCTCGACGCGGTCGGCTTCCTTCGACGTCAGCAAAAGCTCGACATCGCCAAGATCGGCGGCGGTGATTCGATCGGGCACCACGTCCTCGATGCCTCCCCGGCTGATACCGGTGTCGACGATCTCGCTCATGACCGAGGGCAACGTGAGCTCGCAATACGCTTGCACCATAAGAAGCGCGAGCGCCAATGCGAGATTGGCCTTGTGATGTCTCAGGAACCTGAATATCTTCACCGGTGCCTCCCCCATACGCACTTTCAACACAGGCGACGAATTGAACGAACGGTATTCTCTCCTCCCCGAGCACTCTGAAACCGTAAGGTACCCATTCCATAAAAGCTCAATAATTTAGGTACCTCATAACCATCTGGGATTGGTGCGGGTACGACCACTTGCGCGCATTCATCGCGGCCGTATAATGTGGACCGCGCACTGCATCCCACGCCGCAGGGCGCACGCCTCTCGTTCATTGTGGAGATTCCGCACATGAACGGGCTTCTATGGTATAGTTCATTGCTGTTTGTTCACGCGACCTTGTTTTCGGTCGCCTAAGAAGGGTCACTGACATGTCCAAAGTTTGCGAAATCTGCGGTAAGCACCCCGTTGCTGGTCGCTCCATCAGCCACTCCCACCGCGTCTCCAACCGTAAGTTCCGTCCGAACATCCAGCGCGTGTACGTCGTCGTGAACGGCGTCCGTCGCAAGATGAACGTGTGCACCAGCTGCCTCAAGGCCCAGAAGGTGGCCCGCTCCTAAGCACTCCCCTCTTTGGACAAACGTTTGCTTGCATACGCAGCGCCCCGGCATCCCCGGGGCGTTTTTCTCTCAATTGGCTACAAATGCTGCAAATGGGGACAGGTACAAATTGATCAAAAAACCGACCGGGCCCCCACATAACCGAAACGACTGTCCAGCAAAACGATCGCCCTTTCACCACCCCACCCATCACGCCCCACGTGCCGCCCCCTCGCGGCCGTTCATCGTCCCCGCGCATCAACCCGAGTGACGCACGACGCGAGCCACCACCCCGCGAGAGACGCCGGTCACACGCGAGATCGCCGAAAGGTTCAGGCCGCACCGAGCCAAGGTGTGAACCGCGGCATCCAGTCGCGGCTTTGGAAGCGATTTCACCGAAATGGGGTCTCCACCTCCAAGTGCGGCTCTCGCCACGTCCAGGTCGCGCTGGCCATCCGCACGCATTATGCGAGCAAGATCGACGCCATCGTCTCCCTCGGCGGAAAAATCCTCGAACCTCGCCGCGCCGCCGATTGCGGAATACACGAATCCTCGAAAGGTGGGGCCCCTATCGAAAGCATAGTCGCCATAGCTGCTCCATCTGAAGGCTTCGCGCGTCGAGACGCCCGCCTTCATCGGATTGTCGTGGACATAGCGAACAACGGAGAGCAGGTAGCGCTCGTCCTCAATGGGTTCGCTCGCAAACCGGTCCTGGAAAACATGCCCCGTTCGACCGTACCTGTCATTGAAATACCTGGCGTAAAATGTGCATATACGCTGCATGAATGTTCCGAGGGCCGACTCGGGGTCATATAAGATCATGTGAACATGGTTGTCCATAAGGCAATACCCTATGATCTCGACCTTCTCATCATGCGAGCACGCACCCATTCGATCGAGAAACGCCATGCGATCACGATCGTCTTCGAAAATAATCTGGCGCCCGCAACCTCGAATCGTCACGTGATACAGCCCAGTTTCGCTAAACGCTCTCCCCATTCGACTCATTCGACCACCATATCAATCGCCGTTGTTCGTCCACCGTCCATGCAAGCGCGGCGAGATTGATCTTATTTTCGACCGGTGCCTAAGACGGGACGCCGACAACTTGATTATCTGAAGCGTCATCTGCGCTCGCAGCTGATCAAAATCCAACCGACCCGGCAGCATCGAAACCAGATATTGGGTAGACGCGGGCCAGACATGTGGACACACATGCGAGAGATGGCTCATGCTGAGCAATTTGTACCTGTCCCCAATTGACTCCCCCAATTGATGAATGAGATTGAATCGTTTCATCTCGCTGACTTCGGCCACGGTTTGAACACAATTTGCGAAATCCCCCGCTATTGAAGCGCTCCATTCGACCGTTTACAGCTCAATTTGCGCCATTCACCTTAATGAAGCGTTTCACTACTATAGAGTACGGCTTGTTGGGAAAACCCGCTTCTCGCAAAGGAGAGCAGAATGGCGAAGAAACCTACCGTTGCCGCCGCCCCCGAAATCGTAGATTCGATCGAATCCCTTGAGGCCAAGCTCGCGCACATGCGCGAGGCCCAGGGGATTTTTGCCACCTACTCCCAGGAGCAGGTCGACAAGATCTTCTACGAGGCCGCCATGGCAGCCAACAAGGCCCGCATCCCCCTGGCCAAGATGGCCATCGAGGAGACCGGCCGCGGCGTGCTCGAGGACAAGGTCATCAAGAACCACTATGCCGCCGAGTACATCTACAACGCCTATAAGGACACCAAGACCTGCGGCGTGATCGAGCGCGACGACGCCTACGGCATCACCAAGATCGCCGAGCCCATCGGCATCGTGGGCGCGGTCATCCCGACCACCAACCCCACCTCCACCGCGATCTTCAAGTGCCTTATCTCGCTGAAGACCCGCAACGCCATCATCATCTCCCCGCATCCGGCTGCCGCCAAGTGCACCATCGCCGCCGCCAAGCTCGTGCTCGACGCCGCGGTCAAGGCCGGCGCCCCCGAGGGCATCATCGGCTGGGTGGACGTCCCCTCCATCGACCTCACCAACAAGGTCATGGCCGACGTCGACATCATCCTGGCCACCGGCGGCCCCGGCATGGTCAAGGCCGCCTACTCCTCCGGCAAGCCCGCCCTGGGCGTCGGTGCCGGCAACACCCCCGTCATCATCGACGACACCGCCGACATCAAGCTCTCGGTGAACTCCATCATCCACTCCAAGACCTTCGACAACGGCATGATCTGCGCATCCGAGCAGTCCGTGACCGTCCTCGAGTCCGTGTATGACGAGGTCAAGGCCGAGTTCGCCCGTCGCGGTTGCTACTTCGTGAAGAAGGGCGCCGAGATGGAGGCCCTGCGTTCGGCCATGTTCAAGAACGGCGCGCTCGACCACCGCATCCCCGGTATGCCCGCTGCCAAGATCGCCGAACTCGCCGGCATCGAGGTTCCCGCCAAGACCAAGATCCTGATCGCCGAAGTCACCTCCGTCGACCTGGAGAAGGAGGAGTTCGCTCACGAGAAGCTCTCCCCCGTCTTGGCCATGTACAAGGCCAAGGACTTCCAGACCGCTGTCGACATGGCCGAGCACCTGGTGCTCGCCGGCGGCCCCGGCCACACCGCCTCCCTCTACGTGCACCCGGCCCAGGCCGAGAAGATCTCCCTCTTCGAGCACACCATGAAGGCCTGCCGCATCGTCATCAACACCCCCTCCTCCCAGGGCGGCATCGGTGACCTGTACAACTTCGGCATGAAGCCCTCCCTCACCCTGGGCTGCGGCTCCTGGGGTGGCAACTCCGTCTCCGAGAATGTTGGGGTGAAGCACTTGATCAACGTCAAGACCGTGGCCGAGCGCCGCGAGAACATGCTGTGGTTCCGCGCTCCCGAGAAGGTCTACTTCAAGAAGGGCTCCACGCCGGTCGCCCTCGACGAGCTCGGCACCGTGATGGGCAAGAAGCGCGCCTTCATCGTCACCGACCAGTTCCTCTTCAAGAACGGCAACACCCGCGCCATCGAGGCCAAGCTCGACTCCATGGGCATCGCACACGACTGCTTCTACGATGTCGAGCCCGACCCGTCGCTGCAGTGCGCCCGTCGCGGCGCCGCGCAGATGGCTCTGTTCGAGCCGGACGTCATCATCGCCGTCGGCGGCGGCTCCGCAATGGACGCCGGCAAGATCATGTGGATGATGTACGAGCACCCGGAGTGCAACTTCGAGGATATGGCCATGGACTTCATGGACATCCGCAAGCGCATCTTCACCTTCCCCGAGATGGGCAAGAAGGCCTACTTCGTGGCCGTTCCCACCTCTTCCGGCACTGGCTCCGAGTGCACGCCGTTCGCCATCATCACCGACAAGGACACCGGCATCAAGTGGCCGCTGGCCGACTACGCCCTGCTGCCGAACATGGCCATCGTCGACGTCGACAACGCCATGACCGCCCCCAAGGGCCTCACCGCCGCCTCCGGCATCGACGTCATGACCCACGCCATCGAGTCCTACGTCTCCATCATGGCCTCCGACTACACCAAGGGTCTGTCCATGAAGGCCGCGAAGCTCGTCTTCGAGAACCTTCCGAGCTCCTATGAGAACGGCGCCAAGGATCCGCACGCCCGCGAGGAGATGCACAACGCCTCCTGCATGGCCGGCATGGCATTCGCCAACGCCTTCCTGGGCCTCAACCACTCCATGGCCCACAAGCTCGGTGCCTTCCACCACCTGCCCCACGGCATCGCCAACGCCGTCATCCTGACCCGCGTCATGCGCTACAACGCCGCCGAGGCCCCGGTCAAGATGGGCACCTTCTCCCAGTATCCTTACCCGAACGCTCGCGCCGCCTACGCCGAGATGGCCCGCTACTGCGGCGTCGAGGGCAAGGACGACGCCGAGGTATTCGAGAACTTCATCGCCAAGCTTGAGGAGCTCAAGGACTACATCGGCGTTAAGAAGACCATCGCCGACTACGGTGTGGACGAGAAGTACTTCCTCGACACCCTCGACGAGATGACCGAGCAGGCGTTCAACGACCAGTGCACCGGCGCCAACCCGCGCTACCCGCTCATGAGCGAGATCAAGGATCTCTACCTCGACGCCTATTACGGCCGCGAGCCCCAGGACTACGCCGTCCTGTAAGCGCAGCCGCTTCCCGCCCGTTTGCCGCCGCTCACCCAACTCTTCGCGAGCGGCGGCGCGGGCGCTCTACGATGGTGTAGACCGATTCAGAAAGGAAGGCACACCATGAATCTTCCCGAGTCCAAGACCGTTATCGTCGAGCACTCCAACAAGAAGGTCTACGACCTCGGCGACAAGATCGCAAAGGTCTTCAACTCCAATAAGCCGGCCTCCGACGTCTTCAACGAGGCGCTCAACCTGGCCCGCATCACCGAGGCCGGTATCCGCGCCCCCAAGGCCCTCGAGGTCTCCGAGGTCGCGGGCGAGGGCTGGGGCCTGCTCACCGAGAAGGTCCCCGGCGTCACGCTCGCCGAGAAGATGGCCGCCGAACCGGCCAAGTTCTACGAGTACCTCGAGCAGTTCGTCGACCTCCAGGTCGAGATCCACGCCGAGCGCTCCCCGCTGCTCAACCGTCAGCGCGATAAGTACGCCCGCATGATCAACGGACTCCCGCACATCAACGCCACCACCCGCTACAACCTGATGGAGCGTCTGGACGGCATGAAGAAGGAGTTCCAGATCTGCCACGGCGACTTCAACCCCAGCAACGTGATCGTCGGCGAGGACGGCAAGCTCTACGTCTGCGACTGGGCGCACGCGACCCAGGGATCCCCCGCGGCCGATGCGGCCATGACCTACCTGCTGTTCGCCCTCAACGACAAGCAGCAGGCCGATGCCTATCTCGAGCTGTACTGCGACCGGGCCGACGTCCCGATGCAGGTCGTCCGCCAGTGGATGTCCATCGTCGCCGCCGCCGAGCTCTCCCGCAAGCGCACCGACGTCAACGACGAGTTCCTGACGAGCTGGATCGACGTCGTGGACTACATGGGCTAATTGTCCGGCAATCCACACGCGAGCGTGTTCATGGCGAACGTCCCCGGAGATCGTCGATCTCCGGGGACGTTCGCTTTTCAGACCGCCTCTTTCGAATCAACGGATGAGATACGCTGCGATGACACCTTCGTGGCAAACCACCTCGGCATCGTCCGAAAGGATATTTGAGATTCCAAGGTCGCTCAGCAACTCGACGCGCCCGCGATCGAGCTCCCATTCCATCCCCCGCTCCGAAACGACGCTCGCAGGGCTCAGGCATACAAACGAGAACGTGGACCCCTCAAGCCCCGTCATCCTCCACGACATACCCGCCTTGAGCAGACGGCCCGTGAACCCCTCCTCCTCAAGGCGAACCGTGCCCTCCCATCTCAAAAGGCAGCCGAGCGCAGCGAGGGCGTGATCGGGCCTTCCCCCCGTCAAACACGTGCACGCCAACTCGGCGCTCCCCCAACGTGATCGGATCGCACGCAGGGCAAGTGCCAAATCGGTGAAATCCTTATATGGGTCATAGCGCTCGACGGCCGCGACTTCGGACGGACGCCCCTGCTCGCAGCGACGAACCGACGACAGGCCGCGATCGCCCACCGAATCCGCGTCGCCGCAAAACAGATCGCATGGCAACCCGGCTCCCAGCACCGCATCCAAGCCCCGATCGACCGCCACGACCAAATCGCAATCGGCGGATAGACGCTTGAGAAACGCGGCGTCACAGACCTCCGGCGAACCTCCGACGAGAAGGACGCGCAACGCCTCCGCATGAGTTTCCAGGGCATCGCCCATGCCATCCATATAAGACCACCTGACGCCTAGCACAACAACGGACAACGTGCCATCTTACCCAATCTGCCATGTGTCCGCACACCGCGCGGCCAGCGCGAAACGGCCCCTTGCGGCATGACCCCGGGCAAACTCCTCGCTTACGGGACATTTACCAAAACCCCCAGCATGTCAAGCTAAAATATGATTGTTTCACCCATGGGGTGATTCATACCGATTGCCGCATTCTTGTCCATTTTGTGATGGTCGAGTGATACGGTAAGTACCGTCACCGGTTCCACATGCGTCGATGCGAGTGGAACGAACGCAGAACATCTGCGTCCCCCTCCGTCTAAGTACGCGCGCCGAGCCCGAGACGTTTCGTTGGTTTGCGGCATAACGCCGTGCATACGATCGGAAGGTTGAGATGACCATCGCATCGAAAACCGCCAGCAAGACGGGACGCACGCCCCAGGGAGCCGTCGGGGGCCCCATCGACGGAATGCAGCCCAACCTCATGCTCACGGCCGACGATATCCATCTGTTCGGCAATGGCACGTGGCAGCGCGCCTGGGAGAAGATGGGTTCCCACAAGGACGTTCAAAACGAAACCGAGGGCTGGCTTTTCCGCGTTTGGGCACCCCAAGTCGCAAGCGTGCACGTCGTGGGCGACTTCAACGGCTGGGACCCCAGCGCCACACCGCTCACGCGGGCGGCCGACAGCGACATATGGGAGGTCTTCGTACCCGGCCTGGAACAGGGGTCGCTCTACAAATATGCGATCGAGACCGATGCGGGGGAGCTTCTCTGGAAGGCCGATCCCTTCGGTTTTTACACCGAGTCCTGCCCCGGGACCGCATCCAAACTCTGGGATCTCGGCGGATACACATGGAGGGACGCCGTCTGGCTGAGGCGCCGCGCCGAGCGCGATATCATGAAAAGCCCCCTCAACATCTACGAGGTGCACTTGGGCTCCTGGAAGCGCCATGGCAGCGAGCCGCAGGGCGAGCCGCGCGAAGACGGCACCTGGCCCGGTCCCGGAGATCCGTTCCCGGCGCAACGCGGAACGTACTACACCTACGACGACCTCTCCAAGGAGCTCGTGGCCTACGTCAAGAAGATGGGCTACACCCATATCGAGGTCATGCCCCTCTCCGAGCACCCCTTTGACGGGTCTTGGGGGTACCAAGCCACGGGGTATTTCGCCGCCACCTCCCGCTACGGCACGCCCCAACAGCTCATGCACTTCATCGACGCCTGCCACAGGGCCGGCATCGGGGTGATCCTCGATTGGGTCCCCGGCGGCTTTTGCGCCAACGCCGAGGGACTTGCGACCTTCAACGGGCACATGCTCTTCGAGCGCGAGATTCACCCCAACTGGGGTACGCACAAGTTCGATTTTTCCCGCCCCGAGATCCGCAGCTTCCTCGTGTCCAACGCCCTCTTCTGGATCGAGCAATTCCATGTCGACGGCATCCGCATGGACGGTGTGTCGAGCATGCTCTACCTCAACTTCGGCGTGGACAACCCGGCGGACAAGAAGTTCAACAAGTACGGCACCGAGGAGGATCTCGACGCCTCCGCGTTCATCCGCCAGGTCAACTGCGCCGTGGGCAGGCAGTTCCCCGATGTCATGATGATCGCCGAGGAGTCCACCGCCTGGCCACTGGTCACCTATCCCGCGGAGGATGGCGGCCTGGGCTTCCACCTCAAATGGGACATGGGCTGGATGAACGACACGCTTCATTACATGCAGTGCGACTTCCCCTGGCGTCCGGGCAATCACGGCCTGCTCACCTTCTCCATCATGTACGCGTTCTCGGAGAACTTCGTTTTGCCCCTATCGCACGACGAGGTCGTGAACGGCAAGTGCTCTTTGATCGGACGCATGCCCGGGGACGACTGGCGTCGCTTCGCCGGCCTGCGCACGCTCGCCTTCTACCAGATGACCCACCCCGGGGCCAAACTCTCCTTCATGGGCGACGAGATCGGCCAGCAGATCGAGTGGCGCTACTACGAGTCGATCGAGTGGTTCCTCGCCGAGGACTTCGACGCCACCCACGGCGCCCAGCAGCGCTTTATCGAGGCACTCAACCACTTCTATGCCAAGCAGCGCGGGCTGTGGCAGAACGCTTACAGCGAACTGGGCTTCGAATGGATCGACGCGGACAACTCCGAACAGTCCATCGTGAGCTTCGTGCGCCACGGCGACAAGCCGGTAGACGACCTGCTCATCCTGATCAACTTCGACCCGGCATCCTACGAGACGTATCGCGTGGGCACCCCGCGTGAGGGCGACTGGGAGCTCGTCTTCAATACGGACGACCCCGCCTTCGGCGGATCCGGCTTCCCGGTGGTGGACATGGCCCCCTCCAAACCCGAACCCTGGAACATGCGCGACAACTCGATCGACATCGCCGTCCCCGGCCTCGCGGGCCTGGTGTACCGCCGTCGCCGCACCTCCTCCTACAAGCCTCCCAAAGCCTCCAGGAGGAAATCTGCGATGCCGGACACGGCCGACGGTCAGCCCGAGCCCGACGCAGAACCCAAAGTCCTCGGGGATGACGCGGTAAAGGCCGGGCCCCTGCCCAAGCCCCGGACACCTCGCACCGAGTAAACGCCGATCCCGAGGCGCGCCCGCCCGAAATGGCGCCGAGCGCCGGGCCGGACGCGCATGCGCGGCCAACGTCAATCCGACCTCCTCTCGAAAGGAAACCATGGAAAAGATCTACGAGAACAAAGAGCAGTTCATCGAGCAGTACCGCAAGCACGTCCGCGCGCTTTCCGGCAAGGAGTTCGAGGACACGAGCGATATCGACCGTTTCACCGCGCTGGCCAACATGGTCGCCGGCGACGCCCGCGTCATCGCCGCAAAAACCGACGAGCGCAACCGCACCGAGGGCAAAAAGCGCGTCTACTACTTCTCCATCGAGTTCCTCATCGGCCGTCTGCTCGACAACTACCTGCTGAACCTCGGCATCAGAGACCTCGTGGCCGACGCGATCGCCGACATGGGCGGCGATCTCGAGGAGATAGAGCGCCAAGAGCCCGATCCGGCGCTGGGCAACGGGGGCCTCGGTCGCCTCGCCGCGTGCTTCCTCGACTCCATGGCCCATGAGGGCATCGCGGGCTACGGCAACGGCATGCGCTATCGCTACGGCCTTTTCAAGCAGCAGATCGTCGATGGACGCCAGGTCGAGGTCGCCGACGAGTGGCTCTCCAAGGGCTATCCCTGGGAGGTCAAGCGCCCCGACAAGGCCGTTCGCATCGGCTTCGGCGGCCACGTCGTCTCCCGTCAAGAGGGCGATCGCACCCTCTACTCCGTTGAGGGGATCGATGACGTCCTGGCCGTTCCCTACGACATCCCGATCGTCGGATACGGTGGCAAAACCGTCAATAAGCTGCGTTGCTGGAGCGCCGAGCCCATCGACGACCACTTCGATCTCGACGCGTTCAACGCCGGCGACTACACCGGTGCCGACCGTGACCGCGCCAACGCCGAGGCCATCTCCGCCATCCTGTATCCCAACGATGCCGGCGAGCACGGCCGCCTGCTTCGCCTCAGGCAGGAATACCTGTTCGTGGCCGCGGGCATCCGCACGCTCCTCGATACCTTCGAGCGCGAACACGGCAAGGCCTGGAACGAGCTGCCTCGCTATGTCGCCATCCACACCAACGACACGCACCCGGCGATGTGCGGTCCCGAGCTCATGCGCATCCTCATGGACGAAGAGGGCCTGACCTGGGATGCCGCTTGGGAGATCGTGACGAATACGGTGTCCTACACCAACCACACCATCCTGCCCGAGGCGCTCGAGAAGTGGCCCATCTCCACCTTCTCCACCCTGCTGCCCCGCGTATACCAGATCATCGACGAGATCAACCGCCGCTGGCGCGAGGGCTTCGACACGAGCAAGCCCGAAAGCGCAGAGCGCCTGCGCGCGACCGCCGTCCTGTGGGACGGCGAGGTCCGCATGGCCAACCTGTCCGTGATCTGCAGCCACTCCGTCAACGGCGTCGCCAAGATCCACACCGACATCCTCAAGGCCAGCACGCTGAAGGACTTCGCGACCATGCGGCCGGAGATGTTCAACAACAAGACCAACGGCATCAGCCACCGCCGCTTCTTCGCCGAGGCCAACCCCACCTACGCCAAGCTCGTGACCGAGGCCATCGGCGACGGCTGGCTCGACGACGCAAGCGAACTCGAAAAGCTCACCGCCTTCGAAGGCGATGCCTGCTTCCTCGAACGCGTCGGCGCCTCCAAACTCGCCAACAAGCAGCGCCTGGCTGACTACGTCAAGCGCGAGTGCGGGCTCGTCATCGACCCGAACACGGTCTTCGACGTCCAGGTCAAGCGCTTCCACGCCTACAAGCGCCAGCTCCTGAACATCATGAAGGTGATGGACCTCTACAACCGCCGACTCGCCGACCCGAATTTCAAGATCCAGCCCACCACCTTCATCTTCTCGGGCAAGGCGGCCTCGAGCTACACCTTCGCCAAAGAGGTCATCCGCCTGATCAACGGCGTGGCCGAGGTCGTCAACAACGACCCGCGCGTCAACGACGTCATGAAGGTCTGCTTCATCCCGAACTTCCGCGTCTCGAACGCCCAGCTCATCTACCCCGCCGCCGAGATCTCCGAGCAGATCTCCACGGCCGGCAAGGAGGCCTCCGGCACCTCGAACATGAAGCTCATGATGAATGGCGCCCTCACGCTCGGCACCATGGACGGCGCGAACATCGAGATCGTCGATCTGGCCGGCCGCGAGAACGAGGCCATCTTCGGACTCACCACGCCCGAGGTCGACGCCCTGCGCGCCTCCGGCCAGTACTTCGCCTGGGATGTCGTCAACTCCGATCGCGCGCGCCTCGGCCGCATCATCGACCAGTTCGTCGACGGCACCTTCGCCGCCCAGTCCGGCAATTTCGAGAGCATCCATCACGAGCTCATGTTCAACAACGACTACGACCTCGTGCTCAAGGACTTCCACTCCTACGTGGACGCCTGGGAGAAGCTCACCGCGACGTACCCCGAGACCGAGAGCTGGAACCGCCGCGCGCTGCATAACACCGCGATGTCCGGCTGGTTCTCCTCCGACCGAACCATTCGCGAATACCGAGACGAGATCTGGCACGCATAAAGGAGGTGCGGCGCGCTGGGAAACGGCCGGCGCACCCATAAGGCGACGGAGGGGGCGAAGACGGGGCGTCCCCTCCGGATACGGATATCCCGCACAAGACACCCGCAACCATCCAACGGATAAAGGGAGAGATTGATGGCGAATAAAGAATGCATCGCGATGCTCCTCGCGGGAGGCCAAGGCAGCCGACTGATGGCCCTCACCTCCAAGATCGCCAAACCGGCCGTCAGCTTCGGCGGCAAGTTCCGCATCATCGACTTCTCGCTGTCGAACTGCGCCAACTCCGGCATCGACACCGTGGGCGTGCTGACCCAATATCGCCCGTACCAGCTCCATGAGTACATCGGCTCGGGTCGCGCGTGGGATCTCGCAGAGCACGGCGGCGGTGTTTCCATCCTGCCGCCCTACGCCACGCAAGACGGCGGCGCATGGTACGCCGGCACGGCCGACGCGATCACGCAGAACCTCGATTACATCAAGAGCCACGACCCCAAGTACGTGCTCATCCTCTCCGGTGACCACCTGTATCGCATGGATTACCGCAAGATGCTCGAGAGCCATATCGAGCACGACGCCGACCTCACCGTATCGGTCATGCCCGTCCCGTGGGAGGAGGCCAGCCGCTTCGGCATCATAACCGCAGATCCCGAGGACGGCCGGATCGTGAAGTTCACCGAGAAGCCCGAGAAGCCCGACTCGAACCTCGCCTCCATGGGCATCTACATCTTCTCCACCGACGTGCTCGTGAAGGCCCTCGAGGAGGATGCCGTCGACCAGCGCTCCAGCCACGACTTCGGCAACGACATCATCCCCAAGCTTCTCGCCGAGGGCAAGCGCCTGCACACGTACGAGTTCAACGGTTTCTGGAAGGACGTCGGGACCATCGCGAGCTTCCACGAGACCTCGATGGACCTGCTGGGCGACAACCCCGAGTTCGACCTGTTCGACAAGTCCTTCCCGGTCATGAGCAACGACTCGACCCGCCCACCCCACTTCATCGGACCGGAGGGTCGCATCGACGACTGCCTCGTCTCCAACGGCTGCCGCGTCTACGGCACCGTGCGCCACTCGATCCTCTCCACGGACTGCATCGTGGGCGAGCGCGCCATCGTCGAGGACTCCGTCCTGCTGCCGGGAGCCATCGTGAAGGACGGGGCGCACGTGGCGCGCGCCATCCTGGGCGAGAACGCCATCGTGGAAGAGGGCGTCAAACTCGGAAGCGTCGATACGACCAAGGATACCGCCGTCGTCGGAAACGACGTCGTCATCGGGAAGGGGGAATGATCCGATGATCAATCGCAAGGCCATCGGCTACATCACTGCCAACTACACGAGCAAGGAGCACAGTCCCCTGCTTGATTGCCGTCCGCTCGCCTCCATCCCGTTCATGGGCCGCTACCGTCTCATCGACTTCCCGCTTTCCAACATGATGAACGCCGGCATACGAACCGTGGGCGTGGTGCTCCCGGGCAATTACCGCTCACTCGTCGACCACCTCGGCAGCGGGCGCGAGTGGGAGCTCGATCGCAAGAAGGGCGGTCTGTTCCTGCTGCAGGGCAGCGCCTACGGCACCGCGAAAAAGGGCATCCGCTTCCTGCTGCGCGACATCAACACCAATAAGATGATGTTTCAGCGCGCCAGCGAGCCCTACGTGGTCATGAGCGCAACCAACATCGTCTTCAACATGGACCTCTCCGCCGTCATCGACGCGCACGAGCGCAGCGGCGCGGGCGTGACGATGATCTACAGGAAGGCCGAGCGCCAGATCGACGACGTGGCCAAGCTCGACATCAACGAAAACGGCCGAGTCACCGACATCAGGTCCGGCTGCACCTACGGTGAGAACCAGTTCCTCGACTGCTTCATCATCAACCGCGACCTGCTCCTCGAGCTGTGCGAGCAATATGAGACCCTCGATTACCTCGACCTGTTCGACGCGATCCGCCCCGACTTCGGCCGCATCGACGTGTGCACCTACGAATTCAAGGGCCTTGCCGTCGGCATGTTCAGCGAGGAGAGCTATTACCAGCGCAGCATGGAGATGCTCAACCCCGACGTCATGCACCAGCTGTTCACGCACTGCCGCCCGATCATGACCAAGGCGCACGACACCCCGCCCGCGAAGTACAGCTCCGGATCCAACGCCACCAACTCGTTCATCTCCGCCGGTTGCCGCATCGACGGAACCGTGCGCGGCTCCACCCTGTCGCGCGACGTGATCGTCGAGAGCGGCGCCTACGTGGCCAACTCCATCATCATGCAGGGCTGCGTCATCAAGTGCGGCGCGCGTGTCGAGAACGCCATCGTGGACAAGAACAACGTCATCGAAGCCGGGACCGTCATCACCGGCACGCCCGACAACGTGCTCGTGGTGCCCAAGGTCGCAATCGAGAACTAGGGCCGCATGCGAGCCCGACGCACCCCGGCGAGCCGGGCTCGCGCAGGCTCGCATATGATGGACGCATCGCCCCGCGCGCTTGCAACGGGCGGTGCGTCCGCACGGAATCACTGAATTCGACGCCGCGGGACCACGTGAGCGTCAAGAGATTGGCATCCATATGACCGAAACCACCCAGCAGAAACTCCATGTCGCATTTGCCAGCGCCGAAGCCGCGCCCTTTGTCAAGACCGGTGGCCTGGGCGACGTGGCGGGCTCCCTGCCCCAGGCCCTCAAAGCCGCGGGCGCCGAGGTCGTGGTGCTCGTTCCCAAGTACGACTCCATCGCCCAGGAGTACAAGGACCGTATGGAGCACCTGTGCGACTTCTACGTCCCGCTCGGCTGGCGCAGCGAGTACTGCGGCATCGAACGGCTGAGCCATCGCGGCGTCGATTACCTTTTCATCGACAATGAACGCTATTTCAGCCGCGGGTATCCGTATGGGTTCTTCGACGACGGGGAGCGTTTCGCCTTCTTCTCAAAGGCCATCGTCGAGACCCTCCAGTACCTGCCCGAGGTCTTAAACGGCTTCACGTGCGACGTGCTGCATTGCAACGACTGGCACACCGCCATGGCGCCCGTGTTCCTGCGCGAGTTCTACCAGGCCGCACCGCTGTATCAAAACATCAAGACGGTGTTTTCCATCCACAACATCGCGTTCCAGGGACAGTACGGCGCCAAGGTGCTGCACGACATTTTGGGCCTGGGCCATATCCCGGCCGCCGCCTTCCAGCTCACCTGCGGCCCCGACGCCATCAACTATATGCAAGGCGCCCTCAACTACACCGACGCCATCACGACCGTCTCCCCCACCTATGCCGAGGAGATCAAGACGAGTGAGTTCGGCGAGGGGCTCGATGGCATCCTGCGGCGCCGGGCGCCGATCCTGCAGGGCATCGTCAACGGCATCGACACGACGGGGTTCGACCCGGCCACCGACCGGCGCATCCCCGCGCAGTTCACCGCAGCCGACCGGTCCGGCAAGGCCGTTTGCAAGGCCCGTCTGCAAGAAGAGCTCGGCCTGGAGGTCCGCGACGACCGCCCGCTCATGGTCATGGTCACGCGCCTCACCCGCCAAAAGGGCATGGACCTGGTCACCTATGCACTCGATCGGATCTTGTCCGGCGGTGTCCAAGTGGCCGTACTCGGCACCGGTGACACCGATTATGAGAACGCGCTGCGCTATTTCGAGGGAAAGTACCCCGGCACCATGGCCGCGCGCATCCAGTTCGACCCCGCGTTGTCCCAGCGCATGTACGCCGGCGCCGACCTGTTCCTCATGCCGTCGCTATTCGAGCCCTGCGGCCTGTCCCAAATGATCGCCATGCGTTATGGCACCTTGCCCATCGTGCGCGAGACCGGCGGTCTGAAGGACACGGTCGTTCCGTACAATCGATTCACGGGAGAGGGCACCGGCTTCTCGTTCGCGAACTTCAACGGTGATGAAATGGCCGATACCGTCTTCCGCGCAGCGCGCCTGTTCTGGGATGATCGAGACGCGTTCGACGCGCTCGTGGACAACGCCATGGCGGCGGACTTCAGCTGGACTCGCTCGGCCGATGCATATATGGCGATGTATCACAACCTGCGCCCGGATATCCCCCTGCCTCAACCCGAGATGCCCAAGACCGAAACACCCGCGAAGGATGAACCCGCCGAAGCGGTGAAGAAGCCGGGCGCGCAAAAGACCGTGGCTGCAAATGCCGCCACAACCACCAAGCCCGCCAAGGCTGCCGCGACCGCGAAGTCCACAACGAACACCAAGGTCAAACCCGTGAAAACCAGTGCGGTTAAAAAAGCGGCCAAGGCCCCTACCGCGCCCGCCCAAGGCGAGCTCAAGCTCGACGCCAAAACTGCCGTGAAACCTGCTAAGCCCGTAGCGAAGCCCGCCAAGGCCGCCAAGCCAGCTGCGAAGCCAGCAACGGCCGCGACGGCTGCCAAACCAGCTGCGAAACCCGCCGCCAAGAGCGCCGAGCCGCACATCCCGGCCCATGCCGAGCCCAAAACCTCCCCGGTCTCCACGTCCGCGACCAAGACCATCCCCAAGATCACCCACAAGGGCAAGCGCAAGTAACGACGCCTTGAACAAGGGCGACGACTTGATCGACCGGGCCGGGAGCTCCATGCTCCCGGCCCGTTTCTTTCACGAACAACCCACTGCGACTTGTATAATGAACAGGCTTTATCAATACGATCAACTGGCTTGCTCATGAGGCTTTTCCATAATTCACGCCAGTCGGAATACCGCATGCCTTACGGTGCGGTCCCGGCCGGATCCACCGTTCAACTCACCCTGCGCGTCGAAGACAGCGATGCCCGATCCCTCAAAGGCGAGATCCGCACATGGATCGACGATCGCGGCGAGGAGCTCATCCCGATGGCCCTCGGCGAATCGAACACCCTAGTTGCGTCCATCGACTGCCCCGATCCATGCATCCTGTGGTACAGCTTTCGCGTGACGTGCCCCGATGGGGCGATGCTCATGGTCGGCGCGCGCGATGGCGCCACGGGCGGTGAGTCGCTCACCTACACCGACCGCGCTGACGTGCCATCGTTCCAGATCACCGTGTACAAACACCGTGAGACGCGACCCTCGTGGTACGAGCGCGGCATCGTCTATCAGATCTTCCCCGATCGCTATGCGCGCGACGAGCATTGGCTCGAGCGCTCCCGGCCCGTCGTGGACGCGCCCCGCAAGGGCCCCGGCAAACACCTCGTCATGGACTGGGACGAGCCTCCGGTCTATGACCGCAATGGGGATGGATCCATCCGCAGTTGGGATTTTTACGGTGGATCGCTCGAGGGCATCCGCCGGGACCTTCCGCGCCTGCAGGCCATGGGCGTCACGGCAATCTACCTCAACCCCATCTTTGAGGCGCAGAGCAATCACCGCTACGACACGGCCGATTACCTGACGATCGACCCCATGCTCGGGACCGAGGAGGATTTTCGCCACCTTGCGACGGACGCCGATCAACTGGGAATCTCGCTCATCCTCGACGGCGTGTTCAACCATACGGGAGACGACTCGATTTACTTCAACCGTTTTGGCAACTACCCCGGAAAGGGCGCATGGCAGGGTGAGGACTCGCCCTGGCGCGATGCATATTGCTGGAATGAAGACGGCACGTACGGCTCCTGGTGGGGCATCGAGAACATGCCCAACCTCAACGAGAAGTCAGCTCGCGTACGCGAGCTGCTCCTCGGCGAGGGAGGCGTGGTGCGCACCTGGCTGCGCGCCGGAGCCCGCGGCTGGCGCCTCGACGTGGCCGATGAGCTCTCGGACGAGCTTATCGAGGACATCAAGGCCGCGGTGCTCGAGGAGC
Organism: Collinsella sp.; assembly: GCA_029264355.1. GTDB lineage: Bacteria > Actinomycetota > Coriobacteriia > Coriobacteriales > Coriobacteriaceae > Collinsella. The sequence continues at coordinate 49,124 of JARIBW010000049.1, forward strand.
GCCCCGACGGCCTGCTGCTCGGCGAGGTCTGGGAGGATGCGTCCAACAAGCTCGCCTATGGCAAGCTGCGCAAATACCTGCTTGGCGACGAGCTCGACTCCGCCATGAACTACCCGCTGCGCGATGCCATCCTGGGCTTCCTCGTCTACGGCGAGAACGCCCACCAGTGCGCCGAGCGCATCGAGACCCTGCGCGAGAATTACCCGCCCGAGGCGCTGGCCTGCTGCCTCAACCTGCTCGGAAGCCACGACAAACCGCGTATCGCCTCCGTACTCGGCGGCGGCCCCGACGAGAGCCGCCTGCCCGAGGAGGAGCGCGGTCGGTTCCGCCTTGACGAGAACTCGATGGGGCTGGCAAAGGGACGCTTCTGGCTCGCAACGCTCATGCAGATGACGCTGCCCGGCGTCCCCTCCATCTACTACGGCGATGAATACGCCCTCGAGGGCCTCTCCGATCCCGGCAACCGTCGCACGCTGCCGACACCTGACTCCGTGCACGACTACGACATGCTCAACATGGTGCGCAACACCGTCATGCTGCGTCGCGCCCTTCCCTTCCTCGTGGACGGCTCGCTTGACGCATTCGCGTGCAACGACGACGTGCTGTGCTACCGTCGCCGCAGTTCGGATGGCCAAACGGCAAGTGTGCTCATCAATCACAGCCTGTCCGACGCGCACTCCGTACGCGTTCCCATCGAGGGGGACCATGCCCTCGACCTCATCTCCGGCGCCGACCTCAAACGCGGGGACGATGGCTGCGCCGAAGTGCATCTGTGGCCGCTCGGCTCCGCCATGGTCTATTCCGGCAATGGGCAGCGCCTGCAAGAGCCCCTCGCACGCGGCGCCGGCGTCATCGCGCATATCACCTCGCTGCCCAATGCGGGCCGCGCGGGCACCCTCGGCGCGCCCGCGCGCCGCTTCATCGACCACCTCGCGACGATGGGCATCCGCTACTGGCAGGTTCTTCCGGTCAATCCCACCGACTCCTTCGGCTCACCATACGCCGGGCCATCTGCCTTCGCGGGCAACCCAGACCTGCTGGAGGAGACCCCGACCGAGCTCGAGCGCGCCTTCGAGCGCTTCAAGACGGAGGGTGGCTTTACCGGCAAGGCGTTTTTCGACTTCGCACGCGAGAACGAGAGCTGGCTCGATCCGTACTGCGCGTTCATGGCCGTCAAGGACGCCATGAACGGAATGATCCGTCACGACTGGCCCGATGAGCTGCGACGCTATCATGTCGACATCTTCGCCGATGCGCGCTTCTCCGACCGCGCCCGCTACCATGCCTTCGTGCAGTTCCGCTTCGAGAGTGAATGGCGCGAGATGCTCGCCTACGCGCATGAACGCGGCGTGCAGATCATCGGAGACATCCCCATGTACGTCTCGGACGACTCCGCCGACGCCTGGAGCGAGCCCGAGATGTTCTCGCTCGGCAAGGATGGCATGCCCTACGAGATCGCCGGCGTCCCGCCGGATCGCTTCTCGGACACCGGACAGGTTTGGGGCAACCCCACCTACAACTGGGAGCACATGCGTGAGGACGGCTACATCTGGTGGCTCGCACGCCTGAGCCGCTCCTTCAAGCTGTACGACCGCGTGCGCCTCGACCATTTCCTGGGCTTCCACAACTACTTCGCCATTCCCGCGGGCGGAACCGGGGCAGACGGCATTTGGAAGCCGGGGACGGGCATCGAGCTGTTCGAGCGCGCGTTCGAGGAGTTCGGCCCGCTGCCGCTCATCGCCGAGGACCTGGGCATACTCACCCCTGGTGTACGCGCCCTGCTTGCGAGCTGCGGTTTTCCCGGCATGGACGTTCTCGAGTTCGCAGATTACGACGTACGCGAGCGTATCGCCCCGCACAAAGACAAGGTGCTCTACACCTCCACGCACGACACCTCGACGCTCGTCGGGTTCTGCAAGGGCTCCTTCTGTCCCGACTCAGATGACCAAGGTGCGATCCGCCTTGCGGGAGAGATCTTGCGCCGCGCCTTGGAAAGCGAATCGGACGTCGTGATGATGCAGCTGCAAGACCTCCTGCAACTCGGAGACGAGGCCCGGATGAACGTCCCCGGCGTGGCCGAGGGCAACTGGAGTTGGCAGGCCGATGAGGCGTCGATCTGCGACGCCGAGGGCGTCATTGCGGATGTTCTTTCCGAGACGGGACGCGCCCAAGCATGAAACCGCCGCATGGCACGACGCGGTTTTGGGTAGAGTGATTCACAATCAACACGCAAAGCGGGCGCCGGATCGGAAGGTTCGGCGCCCCTTCATGGACGAAAGGCTATTCGATATGGCACGTTACGATTACCGTTGCACCTCCTGCGGGACCACGTTCGAGGTCGAGCACGGCATGACCGAGCACCCCGAGGTGATGTGCCCGTCTTGCGGCAACGCGACTGAAAAGGTCTTCAACGCCAGCGGCATCAAGTTCGAGGGTTCCGGGTTCTACAACACCGACCAGCGCGGCAGTGGCTCCTGCGCGGACGCGGCGGGCGGTTGCAGCTGCTGCCAGAACGCGTAACCCACCTATCCTTTTCATTCTGAAACTTCCCCCACGGATCAAATGCGCCCGTGGGGGAAGTTTTTTGTTCCCGAAAAACCGTGCGCAATTGGGGACAGGTACAAATTGATGCGTTTTCGCCCCCTCCTGGCTTTCAACGATTCCAGGAGGGGGCGCGAAGTTGTCACGGGTTACGACGGGTCGCGGTACGCGCGAGCCGAGGCGGGTGCGAGCCGAGTTAGGCGCGAATCCAGATTGAAAAAGCAGTCAGCCGGAGGGCAATACCTCCGGCTGACTTGCACGGAACGACGAACTTGGGGCCTCAGTCAAAAGGCGCAATTTGTACCTGTCCCCAATTGCACAGTTATACGCGGACGAAGCGGGCGCAGAAGTGACCGTCAAAACCACCTGGGTGCGGGCAGCTCTGGAAGGTCCCGATGGGGATCTCGTGCGCGGCGATCTCACGGGCAGCGCCCGCATACGCGGGTCCCGCACCTGCGAGGGCGTCGGACAGCGGCATCGGGGCAAAGCCCTCCCCTTCCGGTGATCCGAGGAACTGCGTGACCACATGGCTGTTCTCCGCGCACAGCACCGAGCACGTCGCGTAGATGAGCTGGCCGTGGGGCGCGACGCGACGCGCCGCCTCCCGCAGCATCGCAAGTTGCAACTCGGGCAATTCTCGGTCGCACTCCCGGGGCGTGAGGCGCCAGGGGATCTCGCCGTGACGGCGCATGGTGCCCGTTCCCGAGCACGGCGCATCCACGAACACCGTGTCGAACAGGGCGGTTCGACCCAGCTGCTCGTCGTAATCGGCAAGGCACGAGTCCAGATCGGTGGCATCTCCTGACACCGCAGCGACCTCGCCCAGGCCGGAACTCTCGATGCGCTGGACATTCGCCTGGCATTTCCCCTCGTACAGATCGAGAGCAACATGCTCATGCCCAAGATTGCGACGCTCGGCGTGGGCCAGCATCATGAAGGTCTTGGTGCCGCGACCGGCGCCGATCTCAAGACAGGACCCCTCGCGCGTCGCCGCGGCCGCGATGAGCTGCGCATGGTAATCGGAGGCGACGGCATCCGCATGCGCAAACGCGCCCGAACGCACGAGCTCGCCCACGCGTGCCACCGTATATGCACCGGGAAGGTCCAGGGGCTCGCCATCATCGGCGGCGAGCGCGTCTACGACGGCATCGATGCGCAACGGGTTGACCTGGACCGCGATCGGCGCGGGCTCGAGCTGGGATGCGAGCATGGCCCGCGCGCGCTCCTCGCCCAGCGAATCGACGATCCTGCGGACGAGCCACGTGGGCAGCCCGGCATGGCGCGCGAGGGAGACCATCGCGCGATGTTGTTCGGCGACATCCCGTGCGGCGAGGAATGCGTCAGCGCCCTCGGCAACCCGGCGCAGCACGGCATTGGCAAGTCCGGCGGCCCCGTGAGCGCACACGCGCGCGAGCTCCACGCCCTGACTCACCGCCACCTGCGGAGCGGTTTCCAAATACAGCATCTCATAGGCGCCGATGCGAAGCGCATCGCGCACGTCGGCCGAGATGGAGCGCGGGTCATCCAACACGCCGTTGAGCGCATCGTCCAAGCAACCGCTGCTGCTCGTGACGCCCAACGCGAGCCTTCGCGCAAACGCGGCGTCGCGCGCTTCGAGGGCGG
>JARIBW010000028.1 GCA_029264355.1 Collinsella sp.
TTCTCGACGCTCACGTCGAAGTCCTTGGTCTTGTCGGCGAGAGTCAAGGAGTTGCCGAGCAGTTTGAGGTCGCTCTCGGAAACCGTGGCGCCCTCACCGGAAACCGTGAGCTTCAAGTCCTTGTTGGAGCCCTCGTTGACGTAGGAATCCCCCTCTTTTTTATCGAAGGTCCAGTGACCGACCGGATTACCGGGGACGCTTGGCGCGTCGGCCCATGCGAAAGGTGTTGCGGTGAGGCAGGTGGCGGTCAAGGCCGCGCCCGTCAGAAGACAGGCAACCGCGTTGCGGGAACGCCGCCATGCATTGTTCAGGGGAATCCGCAGGGGCGGAATCGAAAATGTCCTTCTACTCATTCATCTCCAATCGGTCATGCCGACTGTGCGGCCGAACATACAAGTTCGGACAATATCATTCAGTATCGAACATTTTATTCATACTTCCGCGATTGGTATATCTTTTCCCGCTAACGGCGTCATGCCTCATTTCGGTGATGGGATTTAATCGGCAAGGCTCTCGCCCATGAGATCCGGTCGGCCCGCGCCATGTGCGATTCGACGCAAGTCGCGCAAAAAAGCCCCGGCGACCGCGGTGCACCCAAATAAGGGTTCGCGATCGCCGGGGACTCTCAAAGCCCTGTTATATACGGCTTAGTACATACCGCCGCCCTGGGCGCCGGCGGTCGCGGCCGCGATGGCATCCTCGAGCTGGGTGTTCTTGGGAACGTCGGACACGGTGGCCTCGGTGATGAGGATGAGGGAGGCCACGGAGGCGGCATTCTGCAGGGTGGTGCGAGTGACCTTGACCGGGTCGAGCACGCCCATGTCGATCATGTTGCCCCACTCGCCGTTGGCGGAGTTCAGACCCTCGCCCGCGGGAAGCTCGGAGACCTTGTCCACGATGACGGCGCCCTCGAAGCCGGCGTTCTTGGCGATGGTGGACACCGGAGCGGTGAGCGCCTTCTTGATGATGTCGATGCCGATCTGCTCCTCGGGATCGGAGATCTCGATGTTATCGAGCGCAGGCAGGGCGTCCATGAACGCGACGCCGCCGCCGGCGACGATGCCCTCCTCCACCGCAGCGCGGGTGGCCTGCAGGGCGTCCTCGACGCGGTGCTTGATCTCCTTGAGCTCGGTCTCGGTAGCGGCACCGACCTTGATGACGGCAACGCCACCGGAGAGCTTGGCCAGGCGCTCCTGGAGCTTCTCACGGTCGAACTCGGACTCGGTGTGCTCCATCTCACCCTTGATGGCGGCCACACGGTCGGCGATGGCCTCCTTGGAGCCGGCGCCATCGACGATGGTGGTGTTGTCCTTGGTGATGGTCACGCTCTTGGCGGTACCGAGCATGTCGGCGGTGATGTCGGCGACCTTGATGCCCAGCTCGTCGAGCGCGGCCTGGCCACCGGTAAGGACGGCGATGTCCTCGAGGAGGCGCTTGCGGCGATCGCCGTAGCCCGGGGCCTTGACGGCGCAGACGTTGAGGGCGCCGCGGATCTTGTTCAGGACCAGGGTGGGCAGAGCCTCACCGTCGATGTCCTCGGCGATGATGAGCAGGCCCTTGCCGGCGCGGGAGACAGCCTCGAGCACGGGCATGATGTCCTGGACGTTGGAGATCTTCTGGTCGGTGATGAGGATGTAGGGGTCCTTCATCACGGCCTCCATGCGGTCGTTGTCCGTGACGAAGTACGCGGAGACGTAGCCCTTGTCGAACTGCATGCCCTCGACGGTGTCGATCTGGATGTCGAAGGTCTGGGAATCCTCGACGGTGATGACGCCGTCCTTGCCCACGACGTCCATGGCGTCGGCGATCTTGTTGCCGACCTCGGCGTCGCCGGCGGAGATGGTGCCGACGGAAGCGATCTGCTCCTTGGTCTCGACCGGCTTGGCGAGGTTCTTCATCTCGGCCACGGCGGCGTTGACGGCCTTGTCGATACCGCGGCGGATGGCCAGCGGGTTGGCGCCGGCGGCGACGTTCTTGAGGCCGTCGTTCACGATGGCCTGGGCCAGGAGCGTGGCGGTGGTGGTACCGTCGCCCACGGTGTCATTGGTCTTGGTGGCGACCTCCTTGACCAGCTGAGCGCCCATGTTCTCGATGTTGTCCTCGAGCTCGATCTCCTTGGCGACGGAGACGCCGTCGTTGGTGATCATGGGAGCGCCGAAGGAGCGCTGCAGAGCAACGTAGCGGCCCTTGGGGCCCATGGTGACGGTGACGGCGTCGGCCAGGGTGTTGACGCCCTTGGCGAGCTTGGCGCGGGCGTCGGTGTCGAACGTGATGTTCTTAGCCATTGTTCAATCCTCCAAATGAGAGAAATCCAGTGCCTACCGCAGTTGAGTCGCGTACCGCGGAGGGCGTGAGAGCGCCTCGATGAGGGACGTGCCGGACCGGCCGAACCCCCAAGGCGTGAAAATGCGGTGCTACTCGACGATGGCGTAGATATCGTCGGCGCGCATGAGCAGGTAGTCCTCGCCGTCGACCTTGATCTCGTTGCCACCGAACTTGCCGTAGATCACGACGTCGCCCTCATGGACGTCGAGCGCCATGCGCTCGCCCTTGTCGTTCAGCTTGCCGGCGCCCACGGCGACGACGGTGCCGCGCTGCGGCTTCTCCTGGGCGTTGCTGGCGATGTAGAGACCGGAAGCGGTCTTCTGCTCGGCAGCGTCGGGCTTGACCAGAACGCGATCTGCAAGCGGCTTCAAAGACATGCTTGTCCTCCTTTGCTGGGGCCCCGGTGCGAGCCGGGGAACCATGCGGTTTGTGTACGCGATGAATGGTACCCAGCAATTCGGACTTATACAACACGACTTCAAAAAATCTTATAACTTGACACTTAGATTTCCTGAGCGCTCATTTACCAGCGACAGGCGGTCGGCGGAAACCCGTGTTAAGGCGCTTTCAGCTGCCCCCGCAAAGCGGAACGGCACCTTGGCGCATCGGCCCGTCGATCGCGGGGCGCGCGGAAACGCCGCGACCCACCGAGGCCGCCCCCTACCGCTCAAACACCCGCTCACCCGCCACATAGGTCGCGAGCACCCGCGTCGCCTGGATCTCTTGCGAGTCGCATGCGGTGATATCGCGGTCGAGGACCGTGAAGTCCGCGAGCATGCCCGGGGCGATCTGACCGAGCTCGTCCTCGCGGCCCACCGCCGCGGCGCTGCCGGCGGTGTAGATGCGAAGCGCATCGGCAGCCGAAATGCGCTCATCCGGTAGCCAGCCGCCCGCGGGCCCATGGGTGAACGGATCTTGGCGCGTGACGGCGCAATACAGCACGTCCATGCTGGTCACGGCCGTGATGGGCGAATCGGTCCCGAAGGCCTGCTCCACACCCCGCTGCCCATAGGTCGCGAACGGCCACATGACCCGACTGCGCTCGTCACCCAGGTCGCGCTCGGGGCCGCCCGGATCGAGCGTGATGTGCCCGGGTTGGGAGCTTGCCAAAATTCCGAGCTCGGCCAGGCGGTCGATGTCCTCGGGCAGCAGGTTCTCAAGATGCTCGAGCGTGTTGCGGCCCTGCATGGGAGCCCCGTACCAGGCCATCGCCTCGCCGAAGATGTCGAGCGCCTCGTGTATGGCGCGGTCCCCGATGGTGTGTATGCGCACGGAGTGACCGCGCTCGGCGGCGGCGAGCACCAACTCGCGCATGCGATCGGCCGGAACCGTGGGGCGCCCGCAATCGCCGTCGAAGCGCGCGTTTGCATACGGATCGGTAAGCCACGCGGTGTGCTGGCTGCTCACACCGTCGAAAAACTGCTTGAATCCCGGCGCGCGCAGCAGGGGGAACTCCTCGCCCGCGTAGCGATCCTGCAGGTCCTCGAGGCGCGACTGATCATCGAGCAGCGTGGGATACATGTGCACGCGCAAGGTGAGCTTGCCCTCGCGCGAAAGCCTCTCGTACACGTCATCGCGAATGAAATCGCAGCCGGGATGCGGCATGAGCGCCATATCGCAAATCGAGGTGATGCCCTGCTCGGCCATGCGCGCCATTTGGGCCTCGTAAGCGGAGGCGATGTCCTCCTCGGTGAGCCATTCCAGACAGCGGGGCAGCAGCTCCATAGCCGCGGCCTCGCGAATAATGCCCGTGAGCTCTCCGCTCTCATCTTTGTCATAGCTCCCACCCTGGGGCGGCACGGAATCGCGAGATACTCCGAGTGCCTCGAGGGCGCAGGTGTTCATCCAAAGCGTATGGCCGTCGCCCGAATACATCACGCATGGGCGGTCGGGAAATGCCCGGTCGAGCGAGCATTTGGTTGGCGGCACCGGGGGATCCCAACGGTAATCGCGCCAACCCTGGGTGACCACCCAGGCGTGAGACGGCAGGCTCCGGGCGAATTCCTTCGTGCGCTCGACGAGCTCGGCCTCACTGGCACCCATGTGCATGAGCAGGTAGGGAGATTCACCAAGGGCCGTATGGAAGAAATGCAGGTGAGCATCGTGAAAACCGGGACAGATCAGTGCATCGCCGTAGTCGATGACCGGGGTCTCGGGCGGACAGGCCGCGCGGACGGTAGCAGGTTCGCCCGTGAGGAGAATGCGATCCTCCGCCACGGCAAAAGCCAGGGGGCGCGCGGCGGGCTGCTCGGCTTCGCTCGTAAAAACGCGCTCTGACATGACGATGTAGTCGACTCGGTTCAAATCCATGGTGCGCTCCCGACCACGAAGGGCTTGTATCCGCTTGAAATTGTCCAACCGGGTGCGCGAAAACTCAAGGTGTACGTTTTGGGGCAGGTTTTCACTCCCTAGGCGCAAGTTTGGCCGCACCGGACTTTGGCGACCTGGGGTTTTTGCAGGCCGAATCTCATGAGAGAGTTCGATGAGGGGTAAAACCTGCCCCAAAACGTACACTTTGCAAGCCGCACCATGCTGGACCCCATTTTCAACGCCTCGAAATCCCCCTCGAGCCTTCGAGGTGGGGCCGGTAGAGGAATCCGGAACTTTGGTAGCGCGTGGACGGCGATCTCTAGGAATCCAAAAAACAAAACAGGTCAGACGCACAAGGCATCTGACCTGCTAATTTCGATGGAGCCAGCGACCGGGCTCGAACCGGTGACCCCCGCTTTACGAGAGCGGTGCTCTGCCAACTGAGCTACGCTGGCGACTCCATGGCGGCACGGGCTTGGCCGTTCCGACGTTTGTCTATATTACGTGGAAACGCGGCGCCACGCAAGCACCTAATGCCCGCGGCAGACAATCTCTTTTGCCGATCGTCTGCGCCCCCATCAAAACAAGAACCCCGGCCACCGCGGGCGACCGGGGCAGACATGCTCAATTTGTACCTGTCCCCAGTTGACCACTAGGCGCCGATGCGGCGAATCGTGGCGAGGGCGAGGGCCTGCATGGTCTCGGAGGCCGCATCGGCGGCGCCGAGAACCCTGTTATGACTCTCGCCAGGGCAGCCGGCCTTGTTGGTTACGAGCGTGATGCCGAGCACCTCCATGCCGAGCGCGCGGGCCATGATGGCCTCGCACACGGTTGACATGCCAACATAATCGGCGCCGAGTACATCAAGCATGCGGATCTCGGCGGGCGTCTCGTAGCTGGGGCCGAGCAAACCGGCGTACACACCCTCTGCGAGCTCAATACCGAGCTCGGACGCAGCCTCTCGCGCCAAGCCGGAGAGATACGGGGAGTAGGCCCCCGTCATGGAGACGAACGGGCTGTCCAAACCAGCGGCGGCGACACCCAAGGGCGATGCAAGCGGATTGCGACCGGTGAGATTCAGCTGGTCGGTGATGATGCCGACGGTGCCGGGCTCGATATCGCCCACGGCACCGGTGGCACAGCTCAACACGATGCCGCGGCATCCGAGCTTATGGGCATGGCGGACGAGCGAGCTGACCTGCAGGGCGTCATAGCCCTGGTACATGTGCACGCGGCCGGGATACACCACCACGGGGACTCCGTCGAGCTCACCCACGAGAACGGTGAAGCGATGGCCCTCCACCGGGATCGCCTCCGTGGGAAATCCATCGATATCGGTGTAGGGAATATGGCGCACCACGCGAACGCGCTCACCCAGCGAGCCCAGGCCGCTGCCCAATACGATGGCGAGCGGATGCTCCATGGTCGGCTTGCACCACGCGGCGACTTTCTCAAGCGTCTCATCCATGACGACCGTCCTTTCTCCTTACTGAAGCCGGGGGCGGGTCAAGCCCCTCCCCCGCAGGCACTTCTTCAGGATAGCAAGTCGTTCGCCGGTATCAGACGCAACCCGTGAGCGGCGGGTGGGCGGCGCGCCCTTGCTACGCGTACAGACCGAACAGCTCGATATCGGCCTCGCCGAAAAGCCCGTTGACGTAGGACGTCCACTTGGCGCTCGCGCCCTGGGACTCGACCATGTACTGCTGATATGCGACGGCATAGGCCTTCTGGGCCTGGGCATACGTCGCGGAATCGGGGGTGATCTCCTCGCCCGCGAACGCAGTTGCGTAGGCGCCGTCGGGCTTTGCCCAGGTACCGGCCTCTGCATCCCATTCCTTACCGGCCAGATCGATGATGTAGGCGGCGTACTCGGCCTTGGCCTCGTTCTCATCTCCGCTCTCGGGCTCGGCGGGCGCCTTGGGCATGGCGGGGGCATCTTCCATCACGCTCTGATACAGCTTCTGGATGGTGCCCTGCTCGCGCACGATCTGCTTTGCCTGGTCCTCGCTCACGCCGTACTGGCCGGCGATGGCGGAGAAGTCCGAGGTGCCCAGGGAGGCCTCGGCAGAGGAGGAAAGCTCCTCATCGCTCAGCTCGATGCCCTGCTTGGACGCTTCCTCCAGCAGGACGCGATTGCGCACATAGGCGAGGATCGAATCGGCGGAAGGGGCGGGGTAATTGCCGTCCTCGTCCTTTACGCTGTCGAGGCTGTACTGGCTCTCGATGGCCTCACGCGCGCTGATCTTGTGCGAGGCGCCCTTGAACTTCCAAGTTGCGACCGTCGCATCGAGTTCGCTTTCGGCAAAGACGGGGGCGCTCACGCCCTTGGATCCAAAACCGCCGGAGCCGAGGAAATACCCGGCGATTCCGGCGACGATCACGGCGGCCAGCGCACCGACGATGAAGTACTTGTGCTTGCCGGTCATGGCGCGCTGCATGCGGGTCTTCTTGGGACGCGCCGCGGGGCGCGGCTTCGCGGCAGATGCGGCAGAGGAGTCTGCAGGAGCGTCCGCCTCGAGCTCTTCGACGGCGTCATCGGAGTCGGCGGCGTCACCGTCATCGAAGTCGGCGGCGTCACCGTCACCGGTCCCCTCCTGCGCGGCGTCCTCGGCGCCAGCGCCCTCGGCGTCCTCAGGGGCCTCGGCATCCAACAGCTCAGGATCGGCCTCGAGTTCGCGCTCGGCCTCGGCCGCCGCCGTCTTGCCGGAGATGTCCTCGGCGGTCAGGCCCTCGTGGATCTCCACGCGCTCAACCCCGTCGTCGCCGTTCGGTCCCTCGCCGCGACCGACGACCTCGATCCCGTCGATGTACTCGTTATCCTCGGAATCGTCCTTCTTCATGATCAGACCCATACGGTCCGCTCCCTTCACCTTGCCTGACGGATTATCGCGTCAAGCCGATACGATACCCAAAAACAAACGGGGGTACGCCGCGAAACGAGCGTATCCCCGTTAAGGTTTGCTTAATTGCGAAGCGCATCGCCGAGACGCGCTACGTAAGATGCGCGATGACTGCGTCTGCGTATGCCTGCGTGCCCGCGGCCCCCTCGATGCCGCCGGTGAGCGCGCGCCGCACGTCCCCGGTCACGCACGTCCCCTCGGCGAGGGTGGCGCGGACAGCGGCGCGAATGCGGCCGGCGGCCTCGCTCTCACCCAGATGGTCGAGCATCATCGCGGCGGAGAGGATCTCTGCCGTGGGGTTGGCGATGTCCTTGCCCGCGATATCGGGCGCGCTGCCGTGCGTGGGCTCGAAGATCGCGGCATCCACACCGATGTTGGCTCCGGGTGCCATGCCAAGGCCGCCCACCAGGCCGGCGCACAGGTCGCTCACGATGTCGCCGTACAGGTTCAAACACACGAGCACGTCGAAATCATGCGGATCTTGGACCAGGCCCATGCAGGTGGCGTCCACGATCTTGTCGTTGAACTCGATGTCGGGATAGCGCTCGGCCACCTCGCGCGCCACGCGCAGATACAGACCGTCGGTCGCCTTCATGATATTGGCCTTGTGCACGCACGTGACCTTCTTGCGGCCGCAGCGGCGGGCATACTCGAACGCGTATTCGACGATGCGCCGCGAGCGCGTGATGGAAATCGGCTTTATGGAGATGGCCGAATCGGCGAGGAATGCCTTCTGACCCGAGGCCTCGACGAGCTCGCCGAGCTTGGCGACCTCGGATGTCCCCTCGTCGAACTCGATGCCCGCATAGAGGTCCTCGGTGTTCTCGCGCACGATGACCAAATCGACATCGCGATAGCGCGAACCGTCCCCGGCTTGGGACAAGCAGGGGCGCACGCAGGCGTACAGGTCGAATTCCTTGCGCAGGGCGACATTGACGCTGCGAAAACCCGTACCCACCGGCGTGGTGATGGGGCCCTTGATGGCCACCTTGGTGGAACGCACCGCCTCGAGCACATGCTCGGGCAGCGGCGTGCCGTACTCGTCCATCACGCCGGACCCGGCGTTGTGGACATCCCAGTTGATCGGGACGCCGGTCGCCTCGACCACGCGACGCATCGCGCTCGTGATCTCGGGGCCGATGCCGTCACCGGGGATCAGGACAACGTCGTGGGCCATGGGTTACTCCTCGTCTTCGTCCTCGGCATCGCTCTTCTTGGCGCGCACCTTCTTCTGCGGGTTGTCGAGCTTGAAGCGCTTGACCAGCGAGTCGTAGATCTCGCCCGAACGGACGCGCAGATAGCTGCCCTTGCCGTTCTCGGCGTCGAACTGCAGGCGGCCGGCCAACTCGGCGGCGACGGAGCCCGAGATCTGGCCGTGCGCGAAGGAGAGGAGCAACGCGAGCATGTCGCGGTACTCGAGATCGCCGTGGTAGCACTGGATGGCCTCGTCGATGATGGGCCACACCTTCTCGGAGCGACGGCGCTCCGTGGCGCCCCACACCACGAGGAAGCGGAAGGCGGACAAACGCAGCGGAGCCGAGATCTCATCGAACAGGGCGGCCTCGGCCCCCTCGTATGCGGCGCCGCACTCCTTGGCGTGCCCGGGGACGAGCAGCGTCAACGCATCGAGCACCTCCCAGCGAGTCTGGGCCTCCGGACGATACAGGGCGTCCACCAGCTGCTCGATGAAGGGGACCAGCAGATCGGACTCACGCTCGGCGAGCAGGTGCACCACGCGTCCGGCGAGCTGGCGCGTGCGGCGGCTCGAACTGGACAGGTCCTCGATGAGGGCGGACAGGGCGTCGGCGTTGTTCTCGACGCTCGCGAGGCGGGCGGCCTCTTCGGAGGAAAGCTCGACGAGATTCTCTTGTGCCATGGGTGCGTACCTCTTATCTTTCTCTTACGGCGAATACTCGAATTATCGTATGGGCGGACCCATCGGTCCAGGGCGAATGTGCGTGGGCGGGAAGGGGCGACGGCACGCTTCGAGCGCGGCCGCCGCCCACACCCCCATCCGAGCGCGGCCGCGGGAGTCCGTGAGCGCCCCGAGGTGTTACTTTTCGGCATCGCGGGATCGCCTCGTAGGCGAACCCGCAGAGCCCTTCTCATCGACCGAGATCAGGTCGGGGCCGGCCGCTCCGGTCTTGCGACGGCGCCGATACGCTTCACCGGTGCCCTTCTCGGCAACCTTGCGATGGCGCCTGTTGACGTCCATGAAGTTGTCGAGCCACCTCCAGGGACCCGAAGATTCGCCGAAACCCATCTTGAGGCCGGCGATGTAACCGGCCAAGACACCCATCAAGATGATTTGAACCATCATGGCGGGGATGAGCGCGACGGCCAACACGACCGCGACGAGGCCGCCGATATTGGCCGCCCAGTAGGCGCGGGCGGTGACGAGGTGGCGGCGGCTCAGCTCCTGACCGGCCAGGAAGCCGATGTAGACGGCGAAGCCGAACACCATGACGTAGGTGATGATGTAGACCCAGTTAGCCGGCATGCCCGCTTACCCCTCGTGATGATGACCGCAGTGGCACTCGTGGTCCTCGCCGTGGCCGTGACCGCCGCAGCACTCATGGTCCTCGCCGTGATCGTGACCGCAGGCGCACTCGTGACCGTCATGGTCGTGGCCATGGTCGTGGTCGCAACCGCAATCGCACTCATCGTCATGCCCATGCTGGGCCGTGTAGAGCGACCAATCCAGCCCGGCGGCGACGGCGTCGGCCTCCTCCTGGTACAGCAAGGTGATGGCCTGGGTGCCCATACGGCCACCGCCGATGGCGTCGAGCATGTCGTACAGGGTGAACGCGGTGTCGGCGCCAGGCAGGGCGAGCTCCTTCTCCTCGGCGACCGTGAGCGCCAGGCCCAGGTCCTTGAGAAAATGCTCGACCAAAAAGCCGGGCTTGTAGTCGCCGTCGATCGCCTTGGGGGCGAGCTGCCGCATGGCGCCGGAGTTGCCGGTGCCGGAGCAGATCATCTCGCGCACTTGCTCGAGGTCGAGGTCGTTTTGCTGGGCGAAGGAGAGGGCGTCGGCCATGCCGACCATGGCGCTCGCCAGGGCGACCTGGTTGGAGAGCTTGGCGGCCTGGCCCTTGCCGGCCCCGCCGAAGCAGCAGATCTTGGAGGTAAAGGTCTCGAGCACCTCGCGGACAGGCTCGATATCGCGCTCGGTGGCGCCGATGATGGCCGTGAGGGTGCCGGCGATGGCGCCGGACTCGCCGCCCGTCACGGGACAGTCGAAGGCGTGCTTGCCGCACACCTCGGCGGCGCCGGCGATGTCACGGGCGAGCTCGGGGGCGCTGGTGGTGAGGTCGATGAGGTAGGCGCCGTCCTTGGCGGATGCCAGCAGGCCCTCGCCCGCCAGGTAGACCTCCTCCACATCCGTGGGGAACCCGACCATGGTGAAAACCACGTCGGCGTCCTTGGCGGCCTCGGCGACGGAGCCGGCCCAGGTGGCGCCGCGCTCGATGAGATCGGCGGCCTTTGCCTTGGTACGGCTGTAGACGGTGAGCTCGTAGCCCGCGTCCATGATGTGGCCGGCGATGGGCGCGCCCATGATGCCGGTGCCGATGAAGGCGATCTTCAGGTTCTTATCTTCCATATGCAACGCTCCTTTTGACGTATGCTCGACGATTGACCGACGGTGGCGGGCGCCGCCGTCGGCGATATGGCGGATCGGAGCCGATGCTCGCTATTCCCCGCGGACGCGGTTGGCGATGCGATCGGTCAGGGAGATCTTCTCCGAACGGTTCTTACCCCAGAAGATGAGGGCGACCATACCCGGCCCGACGTGCGAGCCGATCGTGGGGCCCACCGAGCCGCGCAGGATGGTGAGGTCCGCACAGCCGGGCTCCTTGCGCACGGCCGCCTCGAGCCAATCGGCGTCCTTCTCGGCGTCGGAGGAGACGATGGCGAGCGGCAGGGTCGGGTCGAACTCGTAGTTCTCGGCGAACGACTTGATGAGCGCCTTGAGCGCCTTCTTGCGGCCGCGGTTCACGCCGATGAGCGAAAGGGCCCCGGCCAGGTCGAAGGACAGCTCGGGCTTGATATCGAGCTTGGAGGACAGCGAGGCCGCCGCAGGCGGGATTCGTCCGCCGGCGGAAAGCGCGTCGAGGCTGTCCAGGGTGAAGTAGCCGTGGATGTAGGATTTGGCCTCGTTGGCCCATTCGGCCAACTGGCGCGCGTTCAAGCCCGCCGCGCGCTGCCGCACGGCCTCCATGGCGAGCAACTCGCCGCACGCGCAGGGCAAGGCATTGTCCACCACGTAGAGCTCGAACTCGGGGTGGGCGGCGCGGACCTGCTCGGCCGCATGGCAGGCGGAGTTGTAGCTTGAGGAGAGCGCGCTCGTGAAGCACAGGTACACCGTGGGCGTGCCCTCTTCGGCGCACTTGGTGAAGAACTCGAGGTACTGGCCGATCGAGATGGCCGAAGTCGACGCCTTGGAGCCCTCGCGCAACTTGTCGTAGAACTTCGAGGGCGTGATGGTGCTCCAGATGTCATCCGTGTACTCGACGCCATCCAGGATGTAGGGGAATCCCAAAATGTCCACTTCGAGCGTGGCCGCGATCTCGGGGGTGAGATCGGCACAGGTGTCGATGACGATGCGGCACATGCTCGGGACCTCGTACGAGGCGGTGGCGTTGCCCATGGACGCTCCTCAATACAACAAGACGGCCACCCACATGGGATGGCCGCCACCCAGATCATGCAATGGACGCTATTTTACTCGCCCTCGACCTCAAATTTGGGCTTGATGATGCCGTATCCACCATTCTTACGGTGATACACCACATTGACCAGGCCGGTGACGCTGTTCTCGAACACATAGAAGTCATGGCCGATCAGATCGGTCTGGACGAGCGCCTCCTCCTCGGTCATGGGGGTGAGCTCGACCTCCTTGACGCGCACGAGCTGATCGTCCTCATCCTCGGAGATCAGCAGGTCGGCCAAATCGGCGACGGGCGCGACCGGGGCGACCTCGGCGGCGGACAGGCCCTGCTGACGGTTGTCGACCACGCGCGTCTTGAACTTGCGGAGCTGGCGCATCGCCTTCTCGGCGGCGAGATCGATCGCGGCATACATGTCCGCACCGTGCTCGGCCACGCGGATCACCGAACCGCGGGCGCGAATCGTGACCTCGACGATGGCGGGGTTGGGGTTTGAGGGGTTCTTCTCATAACGCAGGACGACATCGGCCGTCATGGGCTTGATGTCGAACACCTTGAGGGCTTCGCCGATCTTCTCGTCGACATGCGCACGCAGAGCATCGGTGACCGTGGTCTTGCGACCGGAGACCTTGATTTCCATACGTGGCTCCAATCTATCCGGGGATAGTACTCGTACAGCTGTTGTACCCAAGTTGGATGAAGACACACGTGGGGAAATTATGCGTCCGTTCGCTGGAGCACCCGGACCGACCGCCGAATTCCCATGCGCCGCATGGGTGCGAACGGGTAGCGGCGAAAGACGCGCCTAACCCAGGGAGTTCAGGCTGTCGGACGCCGCGAGCGCGTCCTTTTCGACCTCGGGGGCGGAGGCGTCCTCGCCTTCGGGAGCCTCCTGCTCGAAGGTCACGCCATCGAGCGTGAGACCGTCGAGGGTGAACGGCAGGTCACCGTACCACAGGCGGAAGATGGCCTCGAGCGTTCCGTCGGACAAGGCGTCCTCAAGGATCCCCATCGCCTGGTCGGCAAGATCCGTGCCGGAGACGGCGATGGCGTCGAAGGAGGCCGCCGGGGCGATGGCGCCCACGAACACGGTGCCGGGATAGGCGCGGGCCAGGTAGGCGCCGGCGGTGGCGTCGCAGGCGACGTAGTCGACCTCACCGGCCGCGAGGGCCTCGAAGCACTCGTTCACGTTGGGTTTTGTCTTGAGCGTGGCGTCGATGCCCGCGGAATCCAGGGCATCCTGCGCGGCGGAATCGGTCTGGACCGCGACGAGGGCGCCGCGCAGGGCGGCCGCCGAGGCCGTGGGGACCTCGCGAGAACCATCGGCCGACTTGGCAAAGACGGAGGAGGCGTTTTGCACCAGGGCGCCGCTCTCGACGACATCGTCCTCACCGGGGCGCGCGCCGATGTAGAGGTCCGCCTTGCCCTTGGAAAGCGAGCCCGCGGCATCGGCGGAGGAGACGACACGCAGGTCGAGGCCCATGCGATCGGCGAGCAGACGGGCGATATCGACGTAGTAGCCGCTCGGCTCGCCCTCCTGTCCCATCATGGCCTGAGGGGCGTCGGTCATGTCCATGGCGACGGTGAGGACGCCGTCCTCGACAAGGTCGCCGGCCCCGAGGGTCGCCTTGACGGGCTCGGGCTCGACCTCGGCGCGCGTGGGTGTGACCGGCGAGCAGCCCGACAGGCCCACCGCCATCGCGCACGCGACCAGACCGACCATACCCTTGCGAATCGCGACGAACTTGCGACCGATCATCTCGACACTCCCCCACTCTCCCGCCGGCCCATGCAGCCGGGGCCCCGAACGCCCGCGCCTGTGCGCGCGGGCGGCAGTTACCGCGATCCTCCCAGCTGACCTGGTTTTTGACCCCACACCAGCGCACCGGGGCGTTTGCTCGTACCGCCGCGACGGTATCACGACTAGCCCGCTCGCCCGCGAGGCACGTATTGCCTCAAAAAAGTAGAGACGGACGGTGCGACTTACTTCTAGGACGCGCCATGATCGCCCTCGCGCGCACGCGACGGCTTACGTGGATCCCTTCGACCGCGTCTGTCTTGGACTGAGGAACGCGGCGAGCCGATGGCCCGCGCGCACCCGCAACCACAGCCTGGGAGGAACTTCGGGGCATTATACCGCAGGTAACACGCAGATCGCGCACGGGCGCGGGCGCAATCGCCCCCACGGCTCGGCGCGGACGACCGACTTGCCACCTCAACCCCACACGCGGGCGAATGCGAGACCGTCGACATGCGACGCCCCCGCGCTCTTGAGCGCCGACGCCGCGGCGGACATGGTCGCCCCCGTGGTGATGACGTCATCGAGCAGCAAGATGCGCTTTCCCCGCACGGGAAGCACCACCTCGTAGGCGCCGAACGCCTTGGCCAGACGCTCGGAGCGACCGAGTTCCCGCTGGTCGGAAGAGCCGTGCTTGACCAGCGCATCCAGCAGCGGAATATCCGAGCGCCCGCTCAAGTTCCGCGCTATAAGCTCCATATGGTCGAACCCGCGTCGACGGAAGGCGGCGGCCGTGGCGGGGACGAAGGCCACCGCGTCGGCGCGCACGAGCAGCCCTCCGTATCGCCCAGGCGCCTCCCGCTGCGCCCGCACGGCCGCGGCGAGCATGATGCGCGCGATCTCGGCGGCCAGACGGCGCTCGCCCCCATCCTTGTACGCGCGCACGATACGGCCGACCGACCCGTCGAACACGGTGGCGGCCAGGCAGCGATCGAGGGCGGTCCCCGCTCCCGCGCATTCCGTGCACACCATGGCCCCGAAGGGCGCGCCGCAGCGCAGGCAGGAGCGCAGCGGATCTATGAGCTGCATGGCGTCCTCGCACGCCCCGCAGATTAGCTCTCCCGGTTGCTCGCAACCGGCGCATCTCGTGGGCGAGATCAGCTCGAGGACGGACTCAATCAGGACCGAAACGGAACTGCGACCCGATTTTTCCTCCCCGTTTCCAACCTTTGCGAAAGAGCCCCTCCCCGCCGATGCGGGAAGGGGCTCGACGTCCGATGCGGATGCGGCCTGGAAGCGAGGCGCGCGCACGGTTTACTCGGCTGACGCGGCGGCGTCCCCGCCGTCCTGCTTGGGCTTGCGGCTGCGGCGGCGGCGACGTTTCTTGGGAGCGCCGTCGGCTTCATCGGAGCCGGAACGGGCGGGGCCATCGGTCGCGGGGCGCGATTTGGCACCTCCGCCGTCGCCCGGGCGGCGACGTTGGACCTTGACCTCGCCATCGGCGACCTGATCGGCCACAGAGGGCGTCTCGGGCTTGCGGGCGCGGGGGCGCTGACCACCCTCGCCGGATGCGGTCTCCGCACCGGAGGGGGTGTGCTTGCGACGGCGGCCTTTCGCCGGCGCGGCATCGGCGGGGGCGTCGCGCTCAAGCGGTGCGCCGGATGCCGGTGCGGTAGCCGCGCCCGCGCGGTGGCGCCGGCGGCGCGAGGGCTGCGCGGGGTCCGAGTCCGCGTCCGATCGCGGGGTCTTGGCCTCGACCACCTGCGGAGCCGTCTGACCGGCGGAACCGGAGCGACGACGGCGGCGGCGCGATGGCTGCGGCGCCTGCTCCTCCTCGGTTTCCTGAGAGCGGCCCTTGGAGGAAGCGCCCTTGCGGCCGCGACGGCCGGAGGCGCCCTGCTCGAACTTGGCGGCATCCTCCTCGCGCATGCGCTTGCGGCGCGGGGTGGGGCCGGTGGCGACGATGCGGTCGGCCGTGTCCAGGCCATCGCCCACATCGACGCCGTTCTTGCGATCGAGTTCCATGAGGGCGAGGGCCAGCTCGGGCGACTCGAGGCGCTCGAGGACGTCGCGCGTCACGCAATCGGGGCGACAGGAGCACCCTTGCGCCTCACAGCGCCGCTCGTTCTCCTCGGTGCTCGTCATATCGGCGAGATCGGCGCGGAAGACCTTGCCGTTCTCCAGGCGCAGCACCAACTGCTCGCGCGGGGTGTTGTACTCCACGATGCGGGCCTTGCCCAACGGCGTGTCGATGAGGGTCTTCTTCTTGGGGGCGCGGCTCTTGAAATCCTTATAAGCCTCGAACTCATAGCGCAGGCAGCACATGAGACGGCCGCACACGCCCGAGATCTTGGCGGAGTTCAACGGCAGGTCCTGCTCCTTGGCCATGCGGATGGAGACGGGCTCGAACTGCCCGCCGAAACGGGTGCAGCACAGCTCCTGGCCGCAGGTTGCGTAACCGCCCTGCAGACGGGTCTCGTCGCGCACGCCGATCTGGCGCATGTCCACACGCACATGGAAATGGGCGGACAGGTCCTTGACGAGCTGGCGGAAATCCACGCGGTCCTCGGCGGCGAAATAGAAGACGGCCTTTTCCCCGCCGAACAGGTACTCGACGCCCACGGGCTTCATGTCCAGGCCGCCCTTCTCGACCAGGCGGCGGAAATCGAACATGGCGTCCTCGCCGGCGTCGGCCAGGTCGTCGGCGCGGTCGAGGTCGGCGTCGGTGGCGATGCGCACGACGGGCTTGAGCGGGGCGGCGAGCTCCTCGGGGTGCACCTCGAACGGATCGGCCGTGACAAGGCCGATCTCGGTGCCGCGCTCGGTGGTGCAGATGGCGTGATCGCCGGCGAGGATATCCAGATCGCGCGGATCGAACCACAGCTCATGCGCGGCGAACGCGAATTTTACTGGTACGACTACGGGCATTGCAGTGCCTTCCTGATATCGAACAGCATGACCTCGACGGCCAGCTGGGGTGTGACGTTTCTGGCGATGCGGGCCTCGGCGCTCGAAACGGCATCGAGGGCACGGGTGACGCCGGTCACCGTGGCGCGGGCGGCGATGCGCTCGACGACGTCTGACACGTCCTCGTTCACGATGGGCTCCGACTCGGACGCGAGGCGGACCAGGGCATCGCGCAGCACGGAGCGGACACTCGCCAGAGCTTCCATGATACCCGAACGCTCGCGAGCATTCAGTTCGCGCTTATTGCGGTCTTCCAGCTGCTTTAAAGCACCACGGGAGAGATAATCCTGATTTTGCTCGAGAACCGCCTGCTGGGTCGATTTAACCTCGGCGAGCGGAGCCTTGATCGCGCCCATGAGGTCTTTGGCGGCGGAAAGGATATCGGCCTCGTCGGCATGGGCGAGCAAGTCCACGGCGCGCACCATGGCGCGACGCGCTGCCTGACGGTCGCCGCTCTTGAGAAACTCGGTCGCGCGGGCGGGGCTTCCGGCGACCGCGACGGCCATGCGGCATTTGCCCGCGGGCAGACCGGTCGCGTGCTCGACCGCCGTGGCGGCGTCCTCGAGTGACAGCGGGCGGAACGGAACGCACTGGCAGCGCGACACGATCGTGGGCAACATGACGTCGGCGCTCGAGCCGAGCAGGATGAACGTCACGCCGGCGGGCGGCTCCTCAAGGGTCTTGAGCAGCGCGTTGGCGGTGTTCGCGCGCAGCTGCTCGGCGCGGTCGACGATATAGACCTTGCCGCGGGCGCGGATGGGCGCGAGCGCCACGTCCTCGAGTAGCTCGCGCGTCTGCGCGATGAGGTAGCCCGTGGCGGACTCGGGCGCGAAATAATGCACGTCCGGATGGGTGCGGCGGGCGATGCGACCGCAGTCGTCACAGGAGGCGCAGGCACCTGGGACTCCCTCTTGGCCGCACAGGAGCGCCTGGGCCAGCGCCCAGGCCGCATCGAGCTTGCCCGAACCGGGGTAGCCCAGGAAAAGGTAGGCATGGCTCGCACGTCCGCTCGCCACCGCACGCGCGAGGAACTCGCGCACGCGCGGCTGCGTATCGAGCTTGGCGAGAAGGCTGTTGGGGGCGAGGCGGTCGGGCATGGCTAGCACTTCCCCTGGTACGCGGACAGCGTCGCGAGAGCCGCGGCGGCATCATCCTCGGACACGGCCATACCGGCCGTGCGGAGCTCGGCGACGACGCCGGAGAACACCTCGGCGATGGGCCCGCCGGCGTCGATCAGCTTCACGCGGCCCGGCTCGTCGGCGGCCACGGCGCGGAAACCCGCGGCAACGCGATGCTGGAACTCCAGGCCTTTGAGTTCCAGGCGATCCTCGGCCGCTCGGTCTGAGCGACGGCGCGAGGCCTCCTCGACCGACACATCGAAGACGAGCGTGAGATCGGGACGGCAGCCGTCGACGGCGAGCTCGTTGGCGCGGGCGACCATGTCGCGATCCAGACCGTCGGCAAAAGCCTGGTACGCCGTGGTGGAATCGTAGAAGCGATCGCAGACCACCGTCTTGCCCGCGGCAAGTGCGGGTCTAATCACCTCGTGCACGAGTTGGGCGCGGGCGGCCTCATACAGCAGCAGCTCGCACACGTCGCCCATCTCCCCGTTGGCGGGGTCGAGCAGGACGGCGCGGATCTTCTCGGAGATCTTGACGCCACCCGGCTCGCGCAGGCGCAAGACATCGTGGCCGGCGGCCTCGAGCGCGCACGCGATGAGGGACGCCTGGGTGGACTTCCCGCAGCCGTCGATGCCCTCGACGGTTATGAACAGGCCTCGCGAACTCATACCCTACGCCTTCTCGGTCGTGCTCTTCTTGGCGGCGGCCTTCTTGGCCGGGGCCTTCTTGGCGGGCGTCTTCTTGGCCGGGGCCTTCTTGGCGGCGGCCTTGCCGCGGGCGGGCTTCTTCTCCTTGCCGGGGCAATCCATGTTCACGCAGATGCGCCACGGGCCGCGGGCGGTCTCGACCACCACGACGGGCGCTCCGCAGTGCTCGCAGACCTCCCCGGTGGCGGAGAGCTTGCCGCGGGCGGGCAGCGGATAGCTCACACCGCAGTCGTCATAGTTCGTGCAGCGGATGAAGCGCTTGCCGCTCTTCTCGCTCTTGTGCGCGATCAAATCGCCGTGACGGCCCGCCTCGGCGCACACGGAGCATTCGCCCACCTTGAGGTCGGGCTCGTAATTGGTGGGGCACTTGGGGTTCACGCACTGCTCGTACGCCTTCTGGCGGAACGGCTGGCACTTGATGCGCGGCGCCCCGCACTCGGGACACACGGCGGCCTCGCCCTCGAGCGGGCTCACCTTCACGCCGGAGGGCACGGGGTAGGTCACATCGCAATCCGGCCAACCCATACAGCCGATGAAGCTGCCGCGCGTCTTGGCGCTCGTCTTCATGACCAGGTCTTTGCCACACTTGGGACACGCGCCCACGCGTGCATCGGCGGTGACCGCGTCCGAGATGGCCTCGCCCAGATCGTCCTTGTGCTCGATGAGCGCATCGAGCATGCCGGCGAGCAGCGCGCGGGAATGGTCCACGACGTGCTCCTGCGTGTCGGCGCCCTCGGCCACCTTGGTCATGTCGGCATCGAGCTCGGCGGTCATGTCCGGCGTGGTGACGCGCGGGGCGAACTCCGAGAGCGCGTCGATGATGGCGATGCCGAGCTGACTCGGCTCGATGGGGTCGTTCTTGAGGTAGCGCACCGCGTAAAGGCGCTCGATGATGCTCGCACGCGTGGACTTGGTGCCCAAACCGCGCTTCTCCATCTCCTGGACGAGCTTGCCCTGGCTGTACCGCGCCGGGGGCTCGGTCTGCTTGGCCTCGAGCTTGATGTCGCGCACGTCGATGACGTCGCCCTCTTCCAGGGCGGGCAGCTGTTCGTCGCGCTTGAGGCCATACGGGTAGGCCTCGCGGAAGCCGGCCTCCACCAGCACGTCCCCACTGGCGGCGAACGGCTCGCCGGCGACATCGATGGACAGCTTGGTGTTCTCGATGGTGGCCGGGCCCATGAGCGTCGCCAGGAAGCGGCGGGCGATCAGGTTGTAGAGCTTGAGCTGGCCGCCGTCGAGGGTGGCGGGGTCCCCCTGGCCGGTGGGATGGATCGGCGGGTGGTCGGTGGTCTCCACCTTGCCGCGCGTGGGCGTGAGCGGGCCGGCGAGAACCTTCTTGCACACGGGCGCGAGCGCGGGGGTGCCAAAGGCCAGGCCCTTCACGATGCCCTCGATGTCCAGCGTCTTGGGATACACCGTGTTGTCGACACGGGGATAGGAGATGAAGCCGCTCATATAGAGGGACTCGGCGATGCGCATGGTGCGCGCGGGGCTGATGCCCTCGGCGGCCGCGGCCGCCTGCAGCGCGGTGGTATTGAACGGCACCGGGGGCTGCTGCTTGCGGCTGCGCTTTGCCACGGCGGTGACGGTGCCGGTGTTCGCCCCCTCGACATGCGAATACGCCGTCTCGGCAGCCTCTTTGTCCGTGAAGCGGGCCGTGGTGTGCGCGATCTTGAACTCCTGATCGGACGCCTCGCCCATTCCGCGGATCTGCCAGTAGTCCTCGGGCACGAAGGCCATGCGCTCGCGCTCACGCTCGACCACCAGGGCGAGCGTGGGGGTCTGCACGCGGCCGGCCGAACGCACGTTGCCAAAGCCGCCGAACTTGGCGAGCGTGAGGTAACGCGTGAGGACGGCGCCCCAGATGAGGTCGATGTACTGGCGGGACTCGCCGGCGTCGGCCAAGTCCTGGTCGAGTTCGACCAAGTTGGCGAAAGCCTCGGTGACCTCGCCCTTGATGAGGGCGGAATAGCGGGCGCGACGGGCGGGCAGCTCGGGGGCGACCTCTCGAATCATGTTGAGGGCGTCGGAGCCGATGAGCTCACCCTCGCGGTCGAAGTCCGTGGCGATGATGACCTCGTCGGCCTTTTTGGCGAGGTTCTTGAGAACGCGGATGATCTCCTTCTCCGCGGGGTTCTTGATGATCGGGGACCACGTGAGGTACGGCAGGCTCTCGACCTTCCAACCCTTGATGTTGATACCGTTGGCGAGGAAGGGCTTGCGCTTGGTGTCGTACGGCGGGCGCGCGAGACCGTCGGGTACGCCGGCGGGTAACACCTCACCGTCCTCGGTCAGACCGTACCAACCCATCTTCTTGTCGAAAAGGATCTCGTCGGGAAAATCCGGCGCGAGGATGTGACCGGCCAGGCCCATCGAGACCCAGTCCTCACCGTCAACCTTGAACCGGTAGACCTGCGTGTTATAGACCTTGTCGTTCTTCGGCGCGCCGGCGTCGGCCAGCAGCTGCGCGATCTTCTGCGCAGCGATGTTCTTCTCTGCAACGACGAGCTTCACGAGGGCTCCTTTGTGATGAATGCGAACGGCGGCCGATAGGCGGCCGACTGTATATATAAGTGTGGGTCAGTGTACACGAGTTCCACCGTTCACGCGAAAAGCCCACGCCGGCGCCCCTTTGGACGTGGGGCTCTCGCGGAGGCGCGGGTTGTGCGGACCTGCGGGAACTTCGACGAGAGGCAACCTTCCATGCCCCTCGTCGCGGCATCCGTAACCGAGTGGGCCGAATCGAGATGCAACCAAAGTCACAAATCAAGCCTCGATTCTGTGACTTTGGTTGCATCTCGAGCGCGGCACGGTGTGACTTTGGCTATCTTTCGGTAAATGAACAGGCAAAAAGGCAGATCGAACGACATGCCGAAACGCCGCGGCGAGGCGATATGCCGGGGCGACATGCCGAAACGCCGCAGCGGGGCGACACGCCGAGGCGACATGACGCCATGACGCACCGCACACGCAAAACGCCCGGGACACCGGTCCCGGGCGCTCGTATATCCATATGGTTCACGCGCTACTCGTCGTCATCCTCGTCATCGCCAAAGAGGCCGAGGCGGCTCTCGGTGAGGCCGGCCTTGCCATCGCGGGCCACGACCACGAAACGGGTGATCATGAGGGAAACCTCGTACAGCGACAACATGACCGCGTACATGAAGATCAACGTCACGGGCGAGGCGTCGGGCGTGATGGACGCGGAGACCACGAGCATGATCACGTAGACGTAGCGCCATGCCGCGCGGAAGCTGGCGTAGGGCACGATGTGGAACACAGCCAGGTAGAACACGATGAGCGGCAACTCGAACGACACGCCGAAGCCGATCATGAGCAACAGCTCGGTGTTGATGAAGTCCTCGAGCTGGGGCATGGCGGCGCCGATGGAGCGGGTCTCCTCGAGCAGCCACTCAAATGCCGCCGGCGCGATGAACGCGTAGCAGAAAATGACGCCGGCGAAGAACAGCATCGTGGCGACCAGCACCGTGGGCACGACCCAACGGCGCTCGTTGGGACGCAGGGCCGGCAGGAAGAACGCCAGGATCTGCCAGATGATCATGGGCGTGCACATGGCGAGCGCGACCTTGATGGCGATGTTGAACTTGATGGAGAATCCGCCGAGAGAGGTCATGACGGAGAGCTGCTCGCCGGGTTGCAGGGAGCCGTTGATCGGATCCTTGAGAATGTCCACCAACGTGGGGGCGGCAAAGTACATGAAGACGGTGGCAGCGAGCACCGACACGACGACGATCGTGAGGCGGCGGCGCAGCTCGCCGAGATGGTCCATGAGCGGCATGCGCGCGGGTCCGATGGGCATTACTGCTCCCCTCCCTTCGACTCATCCTCGACGGACGCGTCTCCGGCCTCCGCAGCGAGGGCGGAGGCGCGCTTGCGCGGACGACGGGCGTACAGGTCCTCGGTGGTCAGCACCTCGGGTTCGGGAGCCGCCTCGACGGCCTGCTCGGGCTCGGGCTCGGGGTCGGCAGCGGTGGCCTCGGCCACCGGCGCATCCCCGACGGTGGCGTTCGCCCCGTCCTCGGAATCGCTCGCAGCGGCCTCGGCCTCCTTGGCGGCGCGCTCTGCGGCCAAACGGGCACGGCGCTCGGCGAACGTCTCCTTGCGCACCGGGGCCTCCTCGGCTGAAGAGGGGCCCTCGGCGTCGGCGTCCGCATCATCGGCGGCGGCGGTCACCTTGGGCGCCTTGGCGGCAGCGGCCATGGGGTCCACGACCTCGGTCTGGACGACGGCGGTCAGCTTCTCCTGCGTCTCGCGGAACTGACGCAGGGCGCGGCCGATGGTGCGGCCCATCTGCGGCAGCTTGTCCGGACCGAACAGCAAGAAGCCGAATACCAGGATGATGACCAGCTCGGTCGATCCGATTCCCAGCATGGGATACCTCCCAGTTTCCTCAAATGTCCACGCGGCGCCACCTGCGCCGTCAAAAGCGGCAATATTCCAAGTATAGCGCCGCACGACGCCGTGCCGCGCGACGAGTCTTTGTGCGAATAAAGCCTTACGCTGCGCTGATGCTGATGTCCTTATCGACGCCCAAAAGCTGCGCCACGCGCAAGACGTTCGGCTGGGCACCCGTGATGGACAGGGCGCGCTCGCGGTCGGCGGCGTGGCGCGCGGCGCCGACCAATACGCCGATGCCCGTGGAATCGATATAGGCCACCTGGGAGAAGTCGAGCTCAACGCGGTCGGTTGGCTGCTCTAGGGCCAGGTCGATCGCATTGCGGAGCTTGTCGGCGTTCGAGATGTCGATCTCGCCCTCGACGGTGATGAGATAGCGCTCGGCGCTGGGATGCGTGGTGATGGCGAGTTCCATATCCATGCCTTTCGATTGGGTCGCGCTCAGCGCGATCGGTTACTTGCTCAACGCCTCGAGGCGCTCGCGGGCGTAATCGCCCACGCCGTAGGTATCGTCTTCGGAGGCGGTTTCGACGGCCTTGCGGTAGGCCTTCTCGGCCTTGCCCGCATCGCCATGGGATTCGTAGAACATGCCGAGATTCGCCCATGCGGGCGCGAACGTGGCATCGCGCTTGACGAAGGCCTCGAGGTCGGCGATGGCCCGCTCATGCTCCCCGGTGTAGAACACGCAGATGGCGCGGTCCACCTCCGCTGCGGGGGAGGCGTTGTCCTCGAGGTACTCGTCGTAGTGGGTGATGGCCTGGGCGAGGACGTCCCGGGCCTTTTGCCGGTCCTCCTCGCTCTTGGCGCCGTTCATGGCGGACATGCCCATGTCGAAGAAATTGTTTGCGAGCGTGAGCGGGTCGTTCGAAACGGGGGCAGTGCCGTCGACCACCTTGGCGTTGCCCTCCTCATCGAGCTCGATGTCGGGATGGCCCTCGGGCATCTCGACCGAGGCGTCCTCGGGGGCGCCGGGCTGCGGTTCACGTGTGGCCAGCTCATTGATGGTCACCGTGGTGCCCACGAGATAGCCGATCACCGCGCCGAGCGCCAACGAGACGCCGGCGATGGCGAGCACCATCCAAAACGGCGGGGACTGACGCTGGGGGCAGGCGAGATCAGGGTCGAACGTCGCGGCAGGCTCGGCAGACGCGCGGCGTTCGCCCGCCTCGGCGACCGCGCCGGACGCGGGCTCGGGCGTGGGATCGGGCACGTGCTCAGGCTCGGTCCCAGCCATCTCGTCGTCGAAGAACTCGTCGAAATCGGCGGTCATTTAGGCACGCTCCTCGAGCGCGAGCTGGGCGCTCACGAGTTTGACGGCCAACACGAGCACCTCGAGCGCGGAGGAAAGGTCCTCGACGCTGGGGTAGCTCGGGGCGATGCGGATGTTGGTGTCACGCGGATCCTCGCCATAGGGCCAGGTAGCGCCGGCCGGGGTGAGGGTGACGCCCATCTCGCGGCACAGGGCGCCCACGCGCTTGGCGGAACCCTCGGGGCCGTCGAAGCTCACGAAATATCCGCCGCGCGGATGCGTCCAGGTCGCGCAACCGGTTCCGTCCAGCCCCTCATGCAGCTTGGCGTCGACGCACTCGAAGCGTGGGCGCATGAACTCGGCATGACGGCGCATATGGGCCCGCACGGCGTCCAGGTCGGGCAGGAAGCGCACATGACGCAGCTGGTTGAGCTTGTCGGCACTGATGAGACCGGCCTGCAGGTGATGCGCGATCTCCTTGACCACCACGGGCGATGCGGCGACAAAGCCCACGCCCGCACCGGGGAAAGTGATCTTGGAGGTGGAGGCGAAGGCGATGACGCGGTCCTCGTTGCCCACCTCGCGCGCGGCATCGAAGACGTTGAGGAGCTCGTCGCCCTCGTCGTAAAGATCGTGCACGCAGTAGGCGTTATCCCAAAAAATGCGGAAATCGGGGGCCGCCGTCTTCATCGAGACGAGACGACGGACCGTCTCGTCGGAGTAGGTATCGCCCGTAGGGTTGGAGTACTTGGGAACGCACCAGATGCCCTTGATGCCTTCGTCGGCGGCGACGAGGCGCTCGACCTCGTCCATATCCGGGCCGTTCTCGGTCATGCGCACGGGGACGTTCTCGATGCCCAGGTCATCGGTGATGCCGAAGTGGCGATCGTAACCGGGGACGGGGCAGAGGAACTTGACGTGAGCTCCGTCGTGGGCGGCCGGGAACTCGGACCACGGGGCATGGCCGCAGGTGCCCTTGATCCAGCACATGGCAACGCAATCATGCTCGATCAACAGGCTGGAGCTGCCGAGCACGAGCGTCTGGGACGGGTCGACGCCCAAAAACTCGCCGGCGAGCAGGCGGGCGGAGGGAATGCCCTCGAAGCAGCCGTAGTTGCTGCAGTCCACGCCGCCGTCGGTAAGGTCGGAATCGGCACGGAGCAGGTCGAGCATGGGGCGAGATATGGCCACCTGCTCGGGCGACGGCTTGCCTCGAGCCATATCGAGCTTGAGCTCGAGCGCCTTGACCTCGGCGACGCGGGCCTTGAGATCATCGATGGCGGCGACCAGCTCGGCGTCACCCATCGTTTGATACATCGTCTGCATGACGGCTCCCTTTCTCATCGCGAAACGAGAGGGACGTCACCGCGACGCCCCTGCTACGCTGCATCGCTTCGCATCGAAACAGTATACGTGGTTTACCAGGTCTCACTCCATAGCCGCACAGAATGCGTAGAGTCTCATGTTCGCCCAAATGGGGACATACTCAAATGGGGACAGGTACGAATTGCGCACTTTGCTCGACCGCACCGCTGCGCCCGTTACGTCGAACGCATGCCGAGTCCGACATCGCAAGCGCGCCGATCTGCACCTGCCCCATCTGGGAGCCCTCCGCGCGCTTCACAATTCCACGACAGTGCTGCCACAGAAGCGCCATGGCAAGCGGTCGATTTCTTAAGGTGTACGTAAGACGCAACGGCGCCTCCAGGGTCACTCCCGCCTCATTTATAGCTGATGACCTTGTATTTCATCGCTCGCTCAAAGCCTCGTAAGACTTTCTTATGCGGATAAGACGGGCCGCACTGGCAATAATGAAGACATCACCCGAGGGCCGGCAGCGAGGTCCGAGGGTGCTCGTACCGGTGGATGACGAGGAGGTCCGAACATGCCGTCGTATTGCGATGCCCAGCGCGCCCGGACCCCCCGGCCGCAGCTCGGATGCGCGAACCATTTCTCCTTCCCCCCGACACAGAGAAAGGGCCTCCTCGAACCCACCACCTGTACACGGTCGAGCAATCAGCGGGTCAACCTCCTGCGCTCGTACAGCGATCTGCTCGACATCCTCGACGTGCCGCAATTACAGCAGACCATCGCATAACCGCAGCACCAACAAGCAGACTCGGCGCAAGGGCCTCCGCAGGGAGGCCCTTACCATGTCGCGATCAATTCAAGGCCGACTTGACCGCCCCTTTGAGGCGGGCGCCCGCCAGCGCATCTGCGCAGACGGGCGCCCGGCCACAAGAATGAGCAATTTGTACCTGTCCCCAATTGAGGCCTTACATGAGCTTGGTCTCCTCGAGTTTTTCGATGATCCAGCGGTTGGCGCGAATCACCGGGCGACGGAACACCAGGCCCAAAGCCAGGGACGGAATGAGGTACAGCGCAAGCGTGCCGAGCTCGTTCCAAAACTCCATGCCGTACGCCCCCGCCATGGCGGCATGCATGGCGTTGATGGCATGCGTGAACGGCAGGAACGGGTAGACGCCCTGGAAGAAGTCGGCGGTCATCTCGATCGGGAAGGTGCCGCCGGAACCGGCGACCTGCATGACCAACAGCACGACCGCGATCGCCTTGCCGATATCGCCGAAACTCACCGTCAACGTGTAGATCATGTTGCTGAACACGAACCCGGAGAGCCAGCCCACGAGCATGAACTGGAAGGGATGCTCGCATTGGATGCCGAAGAACATCAGGTCCCCGACGCAAACAAGCGTGGCCTGCGCAAGCGCCAACAGGGCGAAGAACGCATAACGACCGAGGTAGAGCTCGTGCAGGCGCGGGCTTCCGAGGGACTTCACGTCGGCCTCGTCGATATTGGCCTTGAGCATGGCCGCCAAAACGATGCCCGCGACCCAAATCGAAAGCGTGGTGTAGAACGGGGCCATGGCGCTGCCATAGTTCTTGATGTGATACACGGCCTGACGGTCGAGGGCCACCGGTGCGGCGAGGGCGTCGGCGAGGGCCGCGGGATCAGATCCGATGAGCTCGCGAACGCGGTCGAGGTCGCCCGAGGTCACCGCGGTGTCCAAACCCTCCTTAAGACGCTGCAGGTCATCGGCGGCCGCGGTGAGATCGGCGGACGCGTCGGTGAGAACCGCCTGGGCTTCTCCCAAGTCATCGGAGAGCGCCGAGGCGGCGCGGGACAGGTCGGTCACGGTCTTGCCCAAGTCGTCGGCCATATCGGAGCCGCGACGGGCGACATCGGCCACGGCGTCGGACAGATCGCCGATCTGCTGCTTGAGGGTCTCGTTGTACGAGTCCTTCACACCGCCGATGCTCCCCTTCGCCTCGGCGATGCCGTCCTTCACGGCCTGCGCCTTCGCGCGCGCGTCGGCGGCACCCGTCTCGAGCGACGCAGCCGCATCGGAGAGGTGCTTGGCGAGCAGCTCCTGCTGATTGGCCACGTTGCCCACGGAATTGGCGGCGATGTCTATCTGCTGCACCAGATCGGCCTTGAGCCTCTCGGGCAGATCGGATTCCTCGACATCGCGCTCGACGGCGAGGATGTCGTTCTGCACGTCGCGCATGCCGGAAGCCCGCTTGGCCACATCCCCGGAGACATCGCGCAGCTGGGCGACGGTCAGCGCCACGTGAGCGTCGGCCGCACCGAAAGCCTCGTCGACGGCCTTCACGGCCGCATCGTAATCGCCCGCGCTGTCTTTAAGAGACTGGTTGATGGCCGCAGCCGCCGCGTCCAACGCATCTTGCATGCCGCTCAAACCGGATTTCGCGTCGCTCACGAGGCCCTCGACGTCCTTATTCGCCGTGCCGGCACTTGCCAGCAAGTCGCTCGTCGAATCGAGCAGGCCGGTGGAGGACTGCAGCAGCCCCGCGAACTCGCCCACGCTGCCCGAAGCGTCGCGCAGGGTCGTGATGGCGCCGGCCAACGTGCCCGACAGGTTGCCGGCGTAGACCGCGATCTGATCGCCGTCCATGAACTCAAGCAGGCTCGAGGTGGTCGCAAGGCCCACATCGCTGATGGTTTTCGCGAAGGTCTCGTCAATTTGCTGGCGCACGGTGCTCGCGGCCTTATCGGTCACGCGCGGCGCGATCGCGTTGGCCTTCTGGTTTTCGTAGTACACGATCTCGGCGTGCTCCACATCGCTGGAGAACACGGTCATCATACGAGAGCTGAAATTCTCGGGAATGACCACGGCGGCGTAGTACTCGCCCGACCGCACGCCCTCGACGGCGTCGGACTCGCTCACGAACCTCCAGTCCAGCTGGTCGTTCTCGCGCAGGGCCGATACCACCGTGTCGCCGATGTTCACACGCACCGGTATGAGATCGCTCATATACCCTTCGTCGGAGTTCGCCACGGCCACCTTGAGATTGCCGGTGTTTCCGTAAGGGTCCCAGCTTCCGGCGATGTTGAACCACGCGTACAGCGTCGGGACGGCCACCAGGCCGACCGCCACGATAAGCGCGACCACGCTTCCACGGACGCGAGAAAGATCGCGTTTGAGAATGGCGATGATGTTCCTCATCTACTCCTCGCCTCCTTTCTCATCCGCGCCGGGCACGGTGCGGCCCAGCTCACGGCGCATTTCGTCGGCAGGCAAGGCACTCATGTGCACCTGGTCTTTCAGGCTCTTGCGCAGGTATTCGACGAAGATCATGTACGCGTCGGCGCCGATCACGGCGACGATCCACAGCAGCAACATCGCGAGTTTGCCGTCGATACCCAAATCAAGCGTGGCCGTGAGGATGAACAGCAGGATGGGCAGGCCGAACACGAGGCAGAAGCCCGTCTTGATGAGCGTGGCGTAGCGGCACTCGAAGCGCGCGGCGCGCTCGAGCACGTCGCGGCGGTACGCCTCGGTGTCCAGCAATGCGCGCACGGTGGAGCGGAGCGAGAAGTGCTCGCGGGCCATATCGCCGTGCTCGCAGATCATCACGCCCGTGCCCGCGAGCTCACGGTCGAAGAGCAGGTTGAGGTTGAGCAGCTTGGGTCTCAGCCACACGCCCACGAGCAGGGCGATCAGCAGGAAGACGGCGAGGGAGACGAGGTTCATCAGATAATTCATACCGTACATGCCGCCGATGGTCTCACGCATCGCGTTGATGCCATAGGTAAAAGGCAGCAGCGGGTGAAGCGCCCGGAAGAAACCGGGCATCATCTCGATGGGATACATGCCCGAGGAGCCCGGGATCTGCACGATCACGAGGATGACGCCGATGGCCTTGCCGATATGCTTGAACGAGATGGCCAGGGCGTAAATGATGTTCACGTACACGAACGAGGTGAACACACCGGCGAGCATGAACAGCGCCGGATGCTCGCACTGGATGCCGAGGGCGAGGTCGCCCGCGCACACGATGAGCGACTGGACGAATCCGAGCAAGACCATGAGCATCCAACGGCCGAAATAGCCCTGGTTCGACGTGAAGTGACCCAGGCCCTCACCATCGACCTCGAGCTTGAAGATGGCGATGAGCACGAAGCCGCCCACCCACAGCGCGAGATTGGTATAGAAGGGCGTGACGCCGGAGCCGTAATTGGCAACCGGGTAGACCGGCTCCGTGCGCAGCGTCACGGGGGCGGACATGAAGTCGGCCATATCGTCAGGGTCCATATCGAGGATGGTGGCGAGCTCGGCCGTGGCCTCGGAGCTGCGCAGGGCGGAAAGGTCGGTCTCGACGTTTTCAAGCGTCGCCTGCAGATCGGCCAAGGTCTTATCGGAGCTGGCAAGAGCCTGACGCGTCTGGTCGAGCATGGCGTCGAGCTGGTCGAGCATCGAGATGGACTGGCCGATGGTCGGCTTCAAGCTCCGCACCACCCCGGTCAGGTCGCCGGAGACGTTCGAGAACGCATCCAAGCCATCGCTCAGGCGGGGCATGACCTCGTCGTTGATGCGCTTCTGGGTCTCACCGAGGCCCTCGACGCTGCCCTGGATGGCGTCGTTCATGGAACCGGAGGCCTTTTCGAAAGCCGCCGCATCGTTGCCCAGGGCGTCACTTTGACTTTGGAGGCCATCCTTGACCTGCTGCAGGCCCTGGTTCTGCCGCTCGAGTTCGCGAATCGCGATTTCGATGTCGCCGTTGTCGCCCAGCTGGCCGTTGATCTTGCGCAGCACCTCGATGACACGTGCGTTGGAATCGATCACGGACTGGAAATCGATGAGGGAGATATCGATCTTGGTTTTGGCCGAGCTCGCCGCGCCGGCGATCGCGCCCACCGCGCTGTTCGCGTCGGAGGCCGCGGTGCCCAGATGCAATGCGCCGTTTGAGAGCGCGCTGGAAAGCGCCGTGTGGAAATCGCGGGCGGCGGAGCGAGTGGTGCCCAGCAAGGCATCGCCGCGCTGCAGCGTCTCGACAAGCGAGGGGACCTCCCCGTCCATGCCGCCAAGGGCCGACTTCGCGTCGGCGGCGGCCTTCTTGGCAGCGTCGATCGTGGCGTTCATGTCGGATAGGGCCGCGCGGACCCGATCGAGCGCATCCACCGAATGGGCCACATCGGCCATCACGCCGACGTGCGCACGCTCCCCCGCCGCATCGATATCCACGCCGAGCTTCTTCGCCTCGGTCACGAGCGTGTTCGTAACCGAGCCCACAAAGGTCTCGTTGAGCTGGGTCTCGATGGTCTCGGCACCGGTATCGGTCACCTTCGGGGCGATGGCGTTCTTCTTCTCGTTCACGTAATAGGTGAGTTCGGGCTGTTCGAAATCACCCGTGAGCATGCTCGTGAGCTTCTCGCTGAAGTCACGCGGGATCACGATGGCCGCATAGTAGTCACCGCGGCGCACGCCCTCCTCAGCCGTCTTCGCATCCGTGAAGACCCAGCCCAGGTCGTGATTCTCCTTGAGCTTGTCGATCGTCTGCTCGCCGGCGTTGAGTTCCCCCGTGAGCTCGGTCTTTGCACCCACATCCTCATTGGCGACGGCGATCTTAACGCCCTCGGTGCTGCCGTAGGGATCCCAGTTCGCCTCGATGTTGTACCAGGCGTACAGGGACGGGATGATGCACACGCCGACGGTGATGACCATCGCCACCGGGTTGCGCAATAGACGAAGCACATCGCGCTTGAAGATCTCCCATGCTTTTCTCACGCTTGTCTCATCCTTTGGCCTCGCGATTTATTGTTCGGTGCAGAACTATACTACGCGCGTTAGTAAAACAACAGTTGTAACGGTATCTGACGCGAGTCTTGATACTTTCTGCAAACTACCAGGAATCCATTGCGAGTCCCCACCGTGTAAAACCGGGGCGCCCCGTCTGAGGCGCCCCGGCGAATCGGCCGGCATTCGGTCCGGCATATCGATTTCGAGCTCGTCTACATGAGTTCGCAGACGCTCTGCGCGAAGGCCACCGGATCGGCCGGGAGAATGCCCTCGACGAGCAACGCCTGGTCGTACAGCAGGCCGGCGTACAGCGCGAGCTTGTCCTCGTCACCGGCTTCATGCGCGGCCACAAGCTTGTCGAACACGGCGTGCTTTGCATTGAGCTCGAGCACGCGCTGGGTCTTGGGCATCTCGCCGCGATCTGCTTCGGGACCGCG
The DNA here is from genome assembly GCA_029264355.1 of Collinsella sp. Classification (GTDB taxonomy): domain Bacteria; phylum Actinomycetota; class Coriobacteriia; order Coriobacteriales; family Coriobacteriaceae; genus Collinsella. Next base: position 31,899 of record JARIBW010000028.1, read on the forward strand.
GGCGAGCACCTTCTCCATCTCGAGGGACAACGGGCCCTCAGTGGTGATGCAGGCCGGGGCGTCGGTCAGGCGTGCGGACACCGCGACCTTCTCGACCTTATCGCCCAGCGCCTCCTTCATGGCGTCGAACAGGTCTCCGTGCTCCTTCGTGGCCTCTTCGGCATCTTTCTTCTCATCCTCGGTCGCCAGGTCGAGATCGCCGGTCGCGACGTTCTTGAGCTCGAGGAAGCGATCCTCGGTCTCCGGCTCGGCGCCATCGGCCACGGCCTTTGCGGCAGCCTCGGCCGCGGCATCGTCCTCGTAGACCTTGGGGAGGTTCTTGGCGGTGTAGCCGCGCATGGCCTGGAAAGTGAACTCATCGACGTCGGTGGTAAGCAGCAGCACGTCGTAGCCGCGATCGAGCACGCCCTTGACCACGGGCATCTTGGCGAGGCGGCCGCGATCGTCGCCGGCGGCGTAGTAGATGGCCTTCTGGCCCTCGGGCATGGCTGCGGCGTACTCGGCCAGCGTCACCATCTTGTTCTCGCGCGCGCTCCAGAACAGCAGAAGGTCGCCCAGCTCATCGGCCTTCATCCCGTAGCTGGAATAGATACCGAACTTAAGACCGCGGCCGAAGTTCTCAAAGAACGTCTCATAAGCCGCGCGGTCATTGTCACGCATCTTCTCAAGCTCGCTCGTCACGCGCTTTTCAATGCGCTTGGCGATGGCCTTGAGCTGGCGATCATGCTGCAGGGTCTCGCGGGAGATGTTGAGCGAGACGTCCTGGGAATCAACCACGCCACGCACGAAGTTATAGTAGTCGGGCAGCAGCTCGGCGCACTTGTCCTGGATCAAGACATTGGAGCTGTAGAGCGCCAGACCCTTCTCGTAATCCTTGCTGTACAGGTCGAACGGGGCGCGACTGGGGATGAACAGCAGCGCATCGTACTCGAGCGCGCCCTCGGCATGAAAGCTTACGGTGCGAGCGGGATCCTCAAAATCATGGAAGGTCGACTTGTAGAACTCGTTGTAGTCCTCATCGGACACATCGGAGCTGCGCTTCTTCCAAATCGGGGTCATGGAGTTGATGGTGTCGAGCTCCTCATAGTCCTCGTACTCCGGGGTGTAATCATCGCCGGCGTCCTCGGGGCGCTCCTTCTCACGGCTCTTTGTGACCATCATCTGAACCGGATAGCGCACGTAGTTGCTGTAGCGCTTGATGAGATCCTTCAGACCCCACTCGGACAGGAAGGTGTCGTAGTTCTCGCCCGGCTCCCCGTTCTCGCCCTCGATGTTCTCGCGGATGGTGAGGATGACGTCGGTACCGTGCTCGGAGCGCTCGCCCTCCTCAATGGTGTAGCCCTCGAGACCGTCGGACTCCCACACATGGGCCACTTCCTCGCCAAAGGCGCGGCTGACGACGCGGACGCGCGAGGCGACCATGAACGCGGAGTAGAAACCCACGCCGAACTGGCCGATGATGTCCACATCGGAACCCTGATGCTCGGCGTTCGCCTGCTTGAACTCCTGGCTGCCGGAATGCGCGATGGTGCCGAGGTTGTTCTCAAGATCCGTGGCGGTCATACCGATGCCGTTGTCGGACACGGTGAGGGTGCGCGCGTCGCGATCGAACGACACGCGAATGGCGAGATCCTCGTCGCCCAACTGGATGCTCGAGTCAGAAAGGCTCTTGAAATTGAGCTTGTCCACCGCGTCGGAGGCGTTGGAGATGAGCTCGCGTAGGAAAATCTCCTTGTTGGTGTAGATCGAGTTGATCATGAGGTCCAGGAGCTTCTTGCTCTCGGTCTTGAACTGCTGCATGCCCGAAATGCCCTTTCTACCGTTTGTCAGCCGGTTCTCACCGACCGATGCGCCCAAGCGCGGCGCGTCATTGTTGAACGTCTTTCATAGTACCCACAATTGCACTCATAAAACCTAAGTCATAATCACTTAGATTCAGATGACACAATTGCTTTCAATCGATTCCCTCTCCAATTGGCGACGGTTGGGACCCAAAGCCCTTCCCATCGTTATCGGTTTTGAGAACTTTGGTCAGGAACTAACTTAATACAGTAATCTAAGCATCTATCAACCATGCACGAAGGACGATCTACCGTCGATTCCAGCCCTCCGACAAAACAACGAGGCCAATGGATGCAAATTCACGACCATTGCTTCCCGATAATCATAATTACAAACCCCCTTCATCACACAAAAACACTGTATGAGACTATTTTTTGACCACATCCGCGATTATCAGCCAGCGTGCAAAAAGGGGTGTATTGTCTATGCATGGAAGGAATTGTTTGCGCGTGCGGCGCCTCCGCACTTGAACTTTATCGGTCGAGCAAGCGCCTTATCCCAACGCTGCTCGATAAGCCCAGAACCGGGCAGATCGCCGGGCTCACGGTTTCGCCGCGGCAATTCCTGGAAGACGACATGCTCGCACACGGCGTCACGAAGCGACCCTACCATGTCCTGGTCGACGGGAACCACGGATACAATCGCAGACAAGACATCCACGCCATCGCCTGCTACCGGCCACTTCCACCCCGATCGCTCATAAAGATCGAGGACTGCTTTTGGACGACGAGCCCCGAACTCACCTTCATACAGATTTGCGGGGATGAAAGCTGGAGTGATCTCGACATCATCTCCTTGGGATATGAACTTTGCGGGACCTACGTGCTCGACGATTCGTGGGACGGCCTCACCTGCATAGAAGGGGCTCCGACCTCCGTTGATAAAATCGGCCGGCTTATCAATTCCATCCATAGGGTCACCGGCGTCAAACGCGCCCGGAACCTGATAAAGCACGTGCACGACCTATCAAATTCCCCCATGGAAACCACGCTCGCCATGCTCGTCTCGCTACCAACCACAAAGGGCGGGCTGGGCCTTGGCCCCATCTCCCTGAACCACCCCGTCACAACCGTCGTGGGACAGCGACGCGTCGATGTCGCCTTTCCCAAACAACGTGTTGGCCTGGAGTACCAAGGTAAGGAGTTCCACTCCATCGAGGCGGTGGGCAGAGATTCGCGACGGCAGAACAAGATCGTCGGATCGGGGTTCACGATATTGAACGTATGGTACGAAGACCTGGTCGACGAGCACCTATTCCAGCAATTCATCACCGATCTATTCCATACGCTGGGCATCCGAAAGCGCATTCGCGTCAGCGGGTACCGAACGCTTCAAAAGCTCCTGCGCATGCAGTTGATGCCCGCCATCAAGGCATATGGAAGCAACGAGTTCTAGCAATCTCAAGGCCCTTCGCGCCGCACTCAGCCCAAATCGGCATCAACCCGACAGGCCGGCTCGACGCGCAATGGGCGCTCGGGGATCTTCCCGCCCGCGCCTTCACGCTATGGAAAACGCGGCGCCGCGATTTATGCGACGCCGCGTTGCATTGCATGACGCGAACGGATGAAAGAGGACCGCTAGGCCAGCACCTCGCGAACGGCCGAGGCGATGCCCTCGGCGTTCAGGCCGTACTTGTCCAGCAACTCGAGAGCGGGGCCGGACTCACCGTACACGTCGCGCACACCCACACGGCGCACGGGAACGGGGTTCTTCTCACACAAAACGGCAGCGCAGGCCTCGCCCAATCCGCCGATGACGGAGTGTTCCTCGACCGTGACCACGCGACCGGTCTTGGCCGCGGAGGCAAGCAGGGTTTCCCCATCGAGCGGCTTGATGGTGTGCATGTTGATGACCTCGGCGGAGATGCCCTCGACGGCGAGCGCGTCGGCGGCCTCGAGCGCGGCGGCGACCATGAGGCCGCAGGCGACGACGGTCACATCGGCGCCCTCGCGCATCACGATGGCGCGGCCGAGCTCGAACTCATAGTTCTCGGGGTCATTGATCACCGGCGCGGCCAGGCGGCCGAGACGCAGGTAGAACGGACCATCCGTGGCGTAAGCGCAACGCGTCGCCGCGCGGGCCTCCACGTCGTCGGCGGGAACGACCACCGTCATGCCGGGGATGGTGCGCATGAGGGCGATGTCCTCGTTGCACTGGTGCGTGGCGCCGTCCTCACCGACGGAGATGCCGGCGTGAGTCGCGCCGATCTTCACGTTGAGGTGCGGGTAGCCGATGGAATTGCGGATCTGCTCATAGGCGCGACCGGCGGCGAACATGGCGAAGGTGCTCGCAAAGGCGACGCGGCCGGTGGTGGCGACACCCGCGGCGAGGCCCATCATGTTGCCCTCGGCGATACCCGCGTTGTAGAAGCGATCGGGGAAGGCGGCCTTGAACTTGGCCGTCTGCGTCGCTGCCGCGAGGTCGGCATCGAAGACCAGGAAGTCGTCATGCTCGGCGCCCAGCTCGACCAGGGTCTCGCCGTAGCTCACACGGGTGGCGATTCTCTTCTCGTCTGCCATAGCTTTAAGCCTCCTTCGCGAGCTCGGCCATGGCCTGCTCGAACTGCTCGTCGTTGGGGGCCTTGCCGTGCCAGCCCACCTGGCCCTCCATGAAGGAGACGCCCTTGCCCTTGACCGTCTCGGCCACGATGCACACCGGCTTGCCGGTGACGGAGCGGGCCTCCTCGAAGGCCGCGCGGACCTGGGCCATGTCATTGCCATCCGCCAGCTCGATCACGTGGAACTTGAACGCGGCGAACTTGTCGGCGATGGGCATCGCGGAGTTGACCTCTTCGATGCTGCCGTCGATCTGCAGGCCGTTGTGGTCGACGATCAGGCAGAGGTTGTCCAGTTTCCGGTTACCCGCGAACATGGCGGCCTCCCAGACCTGGCCCTCCTCGATCTCGCCATCGCCAAGCAGGCAGTAGGTGCGATAGGCGTCGCCCCAGTGCTTGGCGGAGAGCGCCATACCCACAGCGGCCGAGACGCCCTGGCCCAGGGAACCGGTGGACATGTCGACACCCGGCGTGCCGTTCATGCAAGGGTGGCCCTGGAGGTGGCAGCCGACATGGCGCAGGGACTCGAGATCATCCTTGGGGAAGAAGCCGCGCTCGGCGAGGGCCGCATACAGCGCGGGGGCACAATGGCCCTTGGAGAGCACGAAACGGTCGCGATCGGCGCGGCGCGGATCTGCCGGATCGACGTTCATCTCCTCAAAGTAGAGGTAGGTGATGATATCGGCGGCGCCGAGCGAACCGCCGGGGTGTCCGGACTTCGCCGCGTGCGTGCCGACCACGACCCCCTTCCGGACCTCATTGGCAACCTGGATGAGTTCCTCATCGCTCATGGACGATGCCTCCTTGTGGGTGAGCGGTGCGTAATGTACGCGACAATCATAACGGGACAATCGACGAGCAGGGCGCTCGCAGACGGTAAATTCAAAACTATTTTTCTGCAAACTATAGTGTTTACCTGCGATAAAGCGCTTTACCACAACTGGGACCCGAACACGTCGAGGCTATTTGCCGACCCCTCGCATCACGCATTTGCGACGCGTTCCCAATCGGCCTCGAAGGCCGCTATCCCGGCATCGGTGAGCGGATGGTGGAGGCATTTTTTGAGCACCTTCATGGGGACGGTGGCGATATCGGCTCCCAGCAAGGCCGCTTGGACCACATGGTTGGCCGTGCGCACCGAGGCGGCGATGATCTCGACCTCGCCGTCCGGGTTCCTGTCGGGCCAATCGCAGTTCTTGATGCAGGTGATCACGTCGGCGAGCTGCGACGTCCCGTCCAGCGCGATGTCGTCGCAGCGGCCCAAGAACGGCGAGATGTAGCGGGCGCCGGCGTTGGCGGCCAGCAACGCCTGGGTCGCGGAGAACACGAGCGTCATGTTCACGCGGATGCCCTCATCGGCGAGGATGCGGCACGCGGCCAGACCGGCCTCGCAAACAGGCAGCTTGACAACGATATTCGGAGCGAGCGCGGCGAGCCGACGGCCATCGGCGACCATGCCGTCGATCGTCGTCGCCGTGGTCTCAGCCGACACCGGCAACCCCTCGCAGAGCTCGGCGATCTTTTGCATATGTGACTCAAAGTCGGAGAGGACGCCGCCCGTCTTGGCGTACAGGCTCGGATTGGTAGTGACCCCGGCCAGGCATCCCCAGATCTTCGCCTCGGTGATCTCCTCCAGGTTCGCGGTATCGATGAAGAACTTCACGGCAGACCCTTTCTCGCGCCATCCCACAAGGTCAGTATACGCACGGAGCCGCGGGAGGGAGCATCGGCGGGCAGGGGATTCGGCCAGAAACGCGTCAACCGCCACCAAACGGTGGGAACTCGCTCGCAAGCGGCGTGAACGGTCTCAGGGAGCGGTCACGGACCTCTCGGGGCGCCTTACACCTCGGGCTGTTCCTGGGCGGGAAACCTCACGGTGATCGTGGTGCCGCTGCCGAGCTCGCTGTCGAGCTCGATGCGGGCGCCGTGATACGACGCGGCGTGCTTCACGATGGCCAGGCCCAGGCCGGTGCCGCCGCGCGCCTTGGAGCGACTCTTATCGACCCGGTAGAAGCGCTCGAAGACCTTCTCCTGCTCGTCGGGGGCGATCCCTATGCCCGTGTCGGCGACCCGGATGTAGGGTGTGGGCAGATCGCAACCCGGCGTCGCCTCGACGCCGCACGAAAGGGTCACCGAACCGCCCGGACGGTTGTACCGAATGGCGTTGCTCGTCAGGTTGTAAGCGAGCTCGTCGATCAGTCGGGGCACGCCGGTCACCATGGCGGGCTCGCAATCCAAATCCAGATCGATCTCCGCGCACGATGCGACCTGCTCGAGACGTTGGACGATTCCGTCGAACATGAGCGGCAGGTCGATGGGCTCCCACGCGCCGAGGGCCGCCGCGGCCGACTCCCCCTCAGAGCGTTCGGCCTCGTCGAGGTTGGAAAGGGTGAGGATGTCGTTCACCAGGGCGGTGAGACGGCCCGCCTCGCTGTGGATCCGGCGCCCGAAGTCGCGCAAATCCGCCTCGTCGGTCACGAGGCCGTTGGCGATGAGCTCGGCGTATCCCGAGACCGTGGTGAGCGGGGTCTTGAGTTCATGCGTGATATTCGCGGTGAACTCGCGGCGCATGCGATCGTTATCGGCCAGTACGCGCATCTGACGCTTGAGCTCCTGGCGCTGGCTCTCGATACGCTCCAACATGGGCTCCATCTCGGAATAGGCGTTTTGGACATTGCGGCGCGGATGATCGAGATCGACCTCGAGCAGGGGCTCGATGATGCGGCGCGATTCTCGCCGTGCGACGACGACGGTCACGGCGGCGCCGCCGACGACCATGAGGACGACAGGCAGGGACAACGTTCCCAAGATTGCCAGGTATCCCGCCTCGCCCTCGGCAAGGCGCACCACGCTGCCGTCGGCAAGGCGCACCGCCTGGTAGAGCATGACCTCGCCCAGCGTCGTGCTCGAACGCTCGGCGGATCCGTAGCCCGTCGAGAGGGCCTGCTCGATCTCGGGACGGCCGGCATGGTCCTCCATCTTGCTCTCATCGGTATCGCTGTCGAACAGCACGTCTCCCTGGGAATCGACCAAGGTGACGCGAGTGCTCTCCAAATTCATCCGACGAAGCATGGCGAGATGGCTGGGAGCGCCGTTGAGCGAAGCCGCGACCACACGTGCCTCGTCGGCGAGCTCGGAGCTCGTCGCATGGACGAGCCGCTGCTGCACGATCAGCGTGAGGGCGAGAACGAACACGATGATGGTCGTGAGCGACATGCCGAGGATGGTCACGGACACGCGCCTCGACAGCGACTGGCGTCCGCTCATTCGGCGGAATCCGCGGCGACTTCATCGGCCGCGGTCCGATCGACCAGGCGATAACCCACGCCGCGGACCGTCTCGATGCGATCGGCGTGCGACCCGAGTTTTTGGCGCAAAGTCTGGACGTGCACGTCCACGGTGCGCGAGCCGCCGTCGAAATCCCAGCCCCACACGCTCCGCAGCAGCGACTCGCGCGTGAAAACGACGCCGGGCTTGCGCATGAGGTACTCGAGCAGATCGAACTCCCTAAGGGTGAGCTTGAGCTCATGCCCATCCACGCGGACCTCGCGGTGGCTCGGCGAGAGCTCGATGCCGCCCGCGCTCAACATCTCGGGAGCGGGACGGCCCATCATGCCGCCGCGGCGCAAAAGGGCGCGGCAACGACTCGTGAGCTCCATGAGGGAGAAGGGCTTTACCAGGTAATCGTCGGCCCCGCCGTCGAGCGCCACGACCTTGTCGAGCTCCGAGTCCTTCGCGGTGAGCATCATGATGGGCACCGTCTCGGTGGCCTGATCGGCACGCAAGCGCCGCATGATCTCGAGCCCGTCGGTATCGGGGAGCATGATGTCGAGGAGCACGGCGTCGGGCACGCGGCGCGCGACGGCAGCCTTGAACTCGCTGTCGCAGCTGAAACCCTCCGCCTCGATACCCTGCTGACGCAGGGCGTACAGGGTCAGGCCCCTGATGTTGTCGTCATCTTCGACGTAATAGATCATGCGAACGATACCTCCTCGACCGTTTCGACAATTCTACCCACTGGACGGCGCCGATGAGCGCTCTTGGCCATCCCCTCCGATCCCGCGGCGCCCGTCCGGCGCGCGGCACCGGGACACCACGCGCGACACGGCCGCCCGGCCCGCCCGATCAACCGAATCGGCCGGTGAGGTAATCGGCGGTGCGCTGGTCGCGCGGGGCTTTGAACATCTGCGCGGTGGGCGCGTGCTCGACGAGCTCTCCCAACAAGAAGAAGGCCACGGAGTCCGAGATGCGCGCGGCCTGCTGCATGTTGTGGGTGACCACCACGAGCGTGTAGTCGCGCTTGAGCTCCATGGCGAGTTGCTCGACCTGGACCGTCGAGATCGGGTCGAGCGCCGAGGTGGGCTCGTCCATGAGCAGGACCTCGGGCTGCACCGCAATGGCACGGGCGATGCACAGGCGCTGCTGCTGGCCGCCGGATAGGCTCAGCCCGGACTCCTTGAGCTTGTCTTTGACCTCATCCCACAGGGCGGCGCGGCGCAGGGAGTCCTCGACCAGGACGTCGAGCTCGCCGCGATCCTTGACGCCGGCGCCGCGCGGGCCGTAGGCGACATTGTCATAGATGCTCATGGGGAACGGATTGGGGTGTTGGAACACCATGCCCACGCGCTGGCGCAGCAGCGTGGTGTTGTAGTCGGCATAGATGTCACGGCCGTCGAGTTTGATGGACCCCTCGATACGACAGCCCTTCACGTAATCGTTCATGCGATTCAGGCAGCGCAGCAGGGTCGACTTTCCGCAGCCGGACGGTCCGATGAACGAGGTGATCTCGCGCTCGGGGATGTCGATCGACACGTCGCGCAACGCATGATGATCGCCGTAGTACAGGTTCACGTTCTCGATCGAGATACGTGTCTTGTGCACAGGGGCGGCCTCGCCCATCGCGCCGGCGGGAGCCATCGGCGCGTCTCCCCGCTCGCGCAGGGCGGCCTCCTCGGCCGCGCGCGCCATCGTCTGGGCACCATCCTCGGGCGTGCAATCCACCTTCGAGCCTCCTCGCATCCTTGCTCATAGCTCTCAGCATGGTACGACCCGCATTTCAGACATCCGTGAACCCCATGTAAGGTGCGTGTAAGCCCAGACGCACCAAACAGCCTCGGCATATCAGGCCTTTACAGACCACGGACCCCACTTGGAAACAACCTTGGTCATTTGGGGACAGTCCCCAAATGACCAAATGACCGGGGGGCTGCCCCCAAATGCCGGGTCGCGAATCGGGGCCGCCGCGTCAGGCGGGCACGACGATGGTGAACACGGTGCACTCGGGGGTCGATTCACACGAGATGGTCCCACCGTGCGCGGTCACGATCTCCTTTGCGATGGCAAGGCCCAGGCCGGCGCCGCCGCGGTTGGTCGCGCGCGCCGCATCCAGGCGATAAAACTTCTCGAAGATCGTCCCCAGCTTGGCCACGGGAATCGGGTCCCCCTGGTTCTCGAAGCGCACGGTCACGCAACCCTCCCCGCGCACGGCCTCGATGCGGATCGTCGAGCCCTCGTAGCTATAGGCGATCGCGTTCTTCATCACGTTGTTGAAGACGCGGGCCATCTTGTCGCCATCGACGAGAACCACGAGATTCAGCGGCGCGTCGACCTCGACGCGCTTGCCCTGCTCGGCGAGGGTGGGATAGAACTCATCGGCAACCTGTGCGAGCAGGAGGGAGAGGTCCACGTAACCGCGCGTGAGCACGATGTCGTGAAAATCGAAGCGCGTGATGTCGAAAAACTCCTCGATGAGCGCGTCGAGGCGATGCGCCTTGTCGAGCGCGATGCCGGTGAAGCGGGCGCGCTGCTCCACGGGCAGATCGGGGGCCTCTTGCAACAGCGAGAGATAGCCCACCACGCTGGCGAGCGGCGTCTTGAGATCGTGAGCGAGGTACGTGACCAGGTCGTCCTTGCGGCGCGCCTCATCGCGCAGGGCATCGGCGACCTGGCGCTCCTGGTCGCGCACGCGGCTGATCGCGCCCTCCACCTCCAGGAAGGTCCCGTCCAGGTTGTCCACCTCTTGCGGATGGTCGATCAGGCGGTCAACGAGGTGGCCGGCGATGACGCGATCCGCGACGGCCTGGCCGCGGTCGTAGCCCGCATAATACAGCGCCCGTCCCACAAAGAAGACGCCGCACACCGTGCATGCGAGCAAGAAGCCGCAGAACATGAACAGGTAGTCGATATCGACGAACAGCGGGCGCACCTGCGCCGTGAGCAAGAAGCCAAGAAAGATCACGGAGAACCAAGCGGAACCGCCGAGCGTCACCGCGCGGCGGACCGTCACGAAGCGATCCGTGAGCATATAGCCCACGACGATCGCGATGAGAAACGCGACGAAGCTCTCGCGCGCGATGACCGAAAACGAGAGGAGAACCAGCACCGTCAGGGAGAGCAGGCGGCTGTCGAGCAAGATCCGCAACTTGGCGATGACCCCATCGATCGAGTCGTTCGAAGTCGTGAAGAAACGGTCTCCGGCTGCGGGGACTGCGGGGGCCTCCGGGACCGCGGGGGCATCGACGTTGGGCACATCGTCGCCGATTGGATGCCGCGACACCTCCGATCGGTCGTTGGGCATCCCCGTCATGGGGTTCACCGGCGCGTGCTGCTGCCGCGCCGACCTCTTCTTCTCAACGTTCATCTACCCTGCTTTCACCGCGAATTCGAGATGTCTCGGAATACAAGCGCGACGGCCGTCGAAAGAGCGGGCGAGTCCCAAAGGGCCCTACTTCTCGATGGTGTAGCCCACGCCCCAGATGTTCTTGATGAAGCGCGGGTTCTGGGCGTCGTCGCCCAGCTTCTCGCGCAAGTGACGGATGTGCACCATGACGGTGTTGTTGGAGCCCGCCATGAACTCCTCGTCCCACACTGCCCGGAACAGTTCCTCGACCGGCACCACATGGCCGCGGTGCTCGGCGAGATACAACAGGATGGAGTATTCGAGCGGGGTGCAGCGCACGGGCTTCTCATCCACGCTGACCGTGCGGGCATCGCGATTGATCTCGAGGCCGTTGAAGGAGATGATCGGGCCCGCATCATCGACGGAGGCCGCCTGCTCGCGACTGCCGTACCGCGTGTACCTGCGCAGCTGCGCCTTGCAGCGCGCCACGAGCTCAAGCGGGCGAAAGGGCTTGACCATATAGTCGTCAGCGCCGAGCGTGAGACCCTCGATCTTGTCGGACTGGCTGTCGCGCGCGGTGAGCATGATGACCGGGTAGGTGCGCTCGGCACGGATGGTGCGGAGCAACTCGAAGCCGTCCACATCGGGGAGCATGATGTCGAGCACGGCGAGGTCGAACTCCTGCCCCAAGATGAGGCGGGCGGCATCGGCGCCGTTATACGCCAGCGTCACATCGAACCCCTCGTTGCGCAGGTAAATCCCCACGAGGTCGGTGATGGTCTTCTCATCGTCCACGACGAGGATGCGAGGTGCGTCCACGATGTGCTCCTTTCCGTCACGTCCATTATGGGACATCCCGTGGCGACGCGCCGCCGCGGCCAGATGTTTAAGGGAGGTTTAAGGCGCGTCGACGGCACCCGATGGCGACGCGCGGAGCGTCCCCACCCCCCTCCTTCCGGTGAACGACAAGCGATTCGCGCCAATCGAATCAAGGACGCGAACGAGTCCGCGCGAGAGTCTATACTGTGCTATATCGTCCTCGAAAACACCGTTTAGACGAACCACCGGGACCGCACATGAAACACTCACGCACATCATCCCCCATCCGCTGCAAGCGGCGCTTCATCGCCCTTGTCTGCGCCACCCTCGCAGCCGGGTCGCTCATGGCCCCATCGCCCGCGCTCGCCGCCGCGAGCCTGGACGACCTCGTCTTGGGCGCGCCCGCCCGCGAGCTCGGCGTGAGCGAGGCCGAGATGCCGGACATCTTGGCAACCCACGCCATCATCATGCGCCCCGACGGCTGCGTGTACTACGAGCGCGGAGCCGATTCCCCCATCAAGATCGCCTCGACCACCAAGATCATGACCGCGCTCGTCGCACTCGACCACTGCGATCCATCCGAGATCCTCTCCGTCGATCACGCCGCCGCGACGGTGGGCGAATCCTGCGTGGGCCTCAAGGAAGGCGACACCCTCACGCTCCAGCAGGCGCTCACCGGCCTCATGGTCATGAGCGGCAACGATGTGGCCACCTCCATCGCCACGCACGTCGGTGGCAAGATCGACCCCTCAAGCCCCGACCCGTACGGGACCTTCATCAAAGCCATGAACGACCGCGCGGCTCAACTCGGCTGCACCGACACGCTGTTCGAAAACCCCCATGGTCTCGACTTCGGCGCCTGGGTCGGCAATCTGCACAGCACCGCGCACGACGTCGCGCGCATCTGGACCGAGGCATGGCGCAATGAGGCCTTCCGCTCCTTTGCCTGTAGCGGCGCCACCGAGATGCACGTCACCTCGGCCGACGGCAGCGCGCGCTCCCTGCCCCTCACCGTACGCAACAAAATTCTCGGGCGCGATGGCAACCTTGGAGGCAAGACGGGCAGCACCTACGAGGCGGGAGAATGCTTCGTGTGCACGTTCTCGCGCGAACCCGAGGGCGAGGTGTATATCGCCCTCTTCGGCTCGAAGGGCGACGAGGGCCGCTTCAACGACACGTTGACCCTCGCGAACTGGTACTACGGCCACTTTGCGGACCTGCCGCTCGCCACCAGCCCCAAACAGGTCGGAGGCGTGCCCTTGGCCGCCGAGGCGACCTGTGCCGATTGGTCCGACAAACTGATGGACCTCACCTTCGCCGACGCCGAGGCGACCGCACGCGTATTCACGCTCGGCGGGGCCATCGAGCAAGAGGTCGAGGTCGACGAGCTGCGCGGCAGGCACGCGGCGGGAACCGCTGCGGGGTCGGTCACCTACGCCCAAGGCGGCAAGGCCATCGGGTCCGTCGATCTCACCACGGCCGACGGTCTCGAGCCTCCAAACCCCCTCGAATGGCTTGCCGTCCAATTCGACCGCCTCGTACGCCTCTTTGAGGGCAAGCCCGCGACGGCCGAGGAGCGCGTGTACGCCACCATGCCCGACCCGCTCTCCATCGACGGATGGGACGCGTAGCGGGTCGAGGGCGCACTTGTCGGCAAGCGGGCCGGCCGGGAAACGTACATCTCCCGGCCGGCCCGTTCATGTGATCGATTCGGCGATCGACCTTACTTGCCGTTTGCCTCCCTCGTGAGCTTCTTGGCCTGATGGCGCGAGACGAACCACACGATGAAAGAGGTGAGGAACAGCAGCGTCGCGGCCGTGCTCGTCACGGTCTCGAGCTCGGACATCCCCATATTCGCCGCGAAACGCGACGCCATGAACGCCACGATCGTGCAGCCGAGCAAAGGGTAGAACACGCGCGTCAGCGGCAGGGAGGCATGGATTTCCCGATCGATGGGTGCCGGGCCCTGCACGGCCTCGCGACGGGCGCGCAGCTCGCGGGCGGCCTCCATCGCGCGCTCGTCATCGGCCTCGAGCTCGGCACGCTCCTCGGGGGTCATATCGCGCTTCGATTTCTTACTCATGGGCTTCTCCAAATAGGGTGTTCGAAGTGTTCCAAATCGCTGCGGCGATCTCGTCGGGCAACTCGCCCGTGCGGTCTGCGCGGTCGTATATGAGGACATCGGCGGTCTGGGCGATCATCGCCGGCTCGCACTCCAAGCCGCGGATGGGCTCGGGCGCCATATAGGGGCAATCAGTCTCCAACAGCAGGCGATCGAGCGGACAGGCGGCAAACGCCTCGCGCACGCCATCGTTTCGCTTGAACGTCGCGGCACCGCCGAAGGCGATATGGCACCCGAGCGCGAGGAACCGCTCCATAGTCGCACGGTCCTCGCCGAAGCAATGCAGCACGCAGCCGGCGGCGGGCACTCCCACGCACTCGAGCACGGCCACCGCATCGGCGTGGGCCGAGCGGGCCCCGTCGGCGCGATCGTTGCGCAGATGCAGCTCGACCGGCACGTTGCGTTCGACGGCAAGCGAGAGCTGGCGCGCCATGACCGCCATCTGGGCATCGCGCGGGGCGGCCTCGATCTGATCGTCCGCATCGAAATGATAGTCGAGGCCGATCTCCCCGATACCCGCGCACAGCGGGTCGTCCAGGGCCGCCGCGATCTGCGCGTGCAGCCCATCGGCATAATCGAGCGTCCCGTAGGGATGGACGCCCGCCAGGTAGCGAACGCGCACCTGGGCACCGCGCTCTGAGGCTGCGCCGAGCACCCCATACAGCCAACGGGAGAACGCCGGCGCATCGGGAGTCTCCTCCGACATATCCGAGACGGGATCGAAGATGGTCATCAGCTCACGCACGCCCGATTCATGCGCTCGGACGAGCACGTCGACGGGGTCTTTATCCCCGCCCCAAAACGATCGCAGGTGGGCATGGGTGTCGAACAGGGGCGCATGCGCCAGTGGCAACGTGAACACCTTGTTCTTCTTGGTGAACGAAATCGCCATGTGCCTCACTCCCCGTTCGGCGCGGCGGCGAGCGCAGCGGCGAGCGCGATGAAGTCCTCCGTGGTGAGCGCCTCGGCGCGGGAGGTCGGTGCGATCGCGCATGCTTCGAAAGCGGCGTCGAGCGCGCCTTTGTCAAAGCCATTCGAGCTCATGGAGTTGCGGATGGTCTTGCGGCGCTGGCCGAAGGCGGCATCGACCACGCGCGCCACGGCCGCGGCATCGACGGGAGTCGCCCCCTCGCCCCCAGCGTCGGAGACATCCACGCGATCGATACGAACGACGGCGGAATCCACGTGCGGGGCGGGCATAAAGCAGCGAGGGGGAACCTCGAAACGGCCCGTGACCTCACCGTACAATGACAGCTTCACCGTATAGGCGCCATATGCCTTGGTCCCCGGCACAGCGGCGATGCGATCGGCCACCTCCTTTTGGACCATGACGACGGCACGGCTAAGCGACGGCATGTCCTGGAAGAACTGCAAGATGATCGTGGCGGCCACGTTATAGGGAAGATTCGCCACGAGCAGCGTGGGCTCCCCGTCGCCCGCCTCGGCGATCGCCGCGGGAGGCACCGCGAGCGCATCCCCCATGATGAAGCGGAAGTTGGGATGGGCCATGGCGTGCGCCGAGAGAATCGGCTCGAGCTCGGCGTCCATCTCGACGGATGTCACGCGCGCAGCCTCCTGCACGAGCGCGAGCGTCAGTGTGCCGATACCCGGCCCGACCTCGAGCACGCGCTCGGTGCCCGTGAGCTCAGCCAGCGCCATGATGCGCTCGATGACGTGATTGTCGATGAGGAAGTTCTGGCCCAGACGGTGCTTGGTCGCCAGGCCGAACGCCTCGAGCATCTCGCGCGTGGCCGTGGGGTTCGCGAGCGGGGACGTGGTCATACGCGCTCCATTCAAAAGCTCAACAAAGAGACCGACCCCCAAAGCACCCAAGATCACCGCAGATGAGCGGCGAGGTCGGGGGCCTCGGATGGTCGGTCGACTCGATTAACCCAGGCGAGGGAAGAGGGCCTCGCCCTTCTCGACCGGAAGACCGGCGGCCAGCTGGCCCCAGACGCAAGACGCGCCCATGTCGTCGGTCTCGGCCTCGCCCTCGCAGCCGATGCGGCGCAGGGCCTCGGCGGACGTGGAAGGCATGAGCGGCATAAGCAGGTGGGCGGAGATGCGGATGGCCTCCAGCAGGTTCCAGATCACATTGGCGAGCTCACCGATCTTCGCGGGGTCCTTGGCCAGCGTCCAGGGCTCGGAGTCCTCGATGTAGTGGTTGGCGGCATGAACCAGGTCCATGATCTCCTTGGCCGCGTCCCCGTAGGCGAAAGCCTCCATCTTGGCGGCATAGCGCTCGAAGATGCCCTCGGCGGCCGCGGCCAGCGGGTTCTCGGCATAGCCGGCGGCCTCGGCATCGCGCGCGGGCGTCGCACCGTCGAAGTACTTGATGCACATGTTGGTCGAACGCGAAATCAGATTGCCCCAGCTGTTGGCGAGGTCGGCGTTATAGACCTGCTCCATACGGCCGAAGCTGATGGCGCCATCGGTACCGGGAGTGACGTCGGTCATGAAGTAATAGCGATAACCCTCGACGCCGAGCTTCTCGATGACCTCGCGCGGGGCGATGGCGTTGCCGCGGGACTTGGACATCTTCTCGGCCTTGCCGGTCTCCTCGTTCTTGACGGTGAGGAAGCCGTGGGCGAAAACATGCTCGGGAAGGGCCTCGCCCAGCGCCATGAGCATGGCGGGCCAAATCACGCAGTGGAAGCGGATGATGTCCTTGCCCACGATGTGGGTCTGCGCGGGCCAACGGTAGGCAAAGTCGGCGGCGGCCCCGTCGCCCTCGGCACCGTAGCCCACGGCGGTCATGTAGTTGGTGAGCGCATCGAACCACACATAGGTGACGTGCTCGTCGTCGAAGGGCACCTCGATGCCCCAGTCGAAGGACGTACGGGAGACGGACAGGTCGTTCAGACCGCCCTCGACGAAGGAGCGGACCTCGTTCATCCGAAAATCGGGCTGGACGAAATCGGGGTGCTCATCATAGAGGGCGAGCAACTTGTCCTGGAACGCGGAAAGCTTGAAGAACCAGCTCTCCTCCTTGACGCGCTCGAGCGGACGATCGCAGTCGGGGCAGAGATGGGCGCCTTGCGTACCGCGGGCCTCGTCGGCCTTCTCGACCTGGGTCTCGGTGAAGAAGGTCTCGTCCGGCACGCAATACCAGCCATCGTAGCTGCCCTTGTAGATATAGCCGGATTCCCGCATGCGCTCCCACAGGTACTGCACGGCGCGCTTCTGACGGTCCTCGGTGGTGCGGATGAAATCGTCGTTGGAAATCTCCAACTCCTCCCACAGCTCATGGAAGTGCGGGGCCTGGGAGTCGCACCACTCCTGCGGGGTCATGCCGTGCGCCTCGGCCGCCTCGGCGACCTTCTGGCCGTGCTCGTCCATACCGGTGAGGAACTTGACGCTGTAACCGGCGGCGCGACGATAGCGCGCCTGGACATCGGCGATGATCGTGGAGTACGCGGTGCCCAGATGCGGGTCGGCGTTCACGTAGTAGATGGGCGTGGTGATGTAGTAGGACGGCTTCGAGCTCATGACGCGCGGCTTCCTTCCCTCTTTGGTTTTCGTGCAATGCTCCATATTAGCAGGTTGGGCGCGTGTACCGCCACCCGGCGCTTACGCGCCTTGCTGCACCTCGAGCACCAGGTTGTACACGTCGCGTTTCTTACGCGAGTACTTCTGGGACAGACGTTTGGCGAGGGCGTTGGCAGGTTCGCCGGCGGCAAGGCCCTCGGCGATATCCGCAGCAAGCAGCTCCTCGGGATCGGCGGCCGATCCATCATCCGAGCCCGCCGCAAACACCGCCTGCAGACGCTCGATTTCCTCTTCGTTTGGAGGTGCCACCACGATGACCATCTCGCCCTTGAGTTCTCCGCGCTCGCGGACCCGTTCGAGCAGATCCGGTGCGACATCGCGCAAGACCTCCTCGTGCAGTTTGGTGAGCTCGCGGCACAGCGCCACCACGCGCCCCGGAAACACCTCGGCTATCGCCTCGAGGGACGCCTCGGCCCGATGCGGGGACTCGTAGAACAGCAACGCACCGGGAATGGACGCGAGACGGCGCAGGCGCTTTACCCGCTCACCGTGTTTGCGCGGCAAAAAGCCCTCGAAGAAAAACTGATCGCACGGAATGCCGGAGAGCACGAGCGCCGTCACGCACGCAGATGGACCCGGCAGGACCTCGACGCGCACGCCCGCCTCTCGAGCCGCGTCGACGAGCACCTGGCCGGGGTCGGAAACGCTCGGCATGCCGGCATCCGAGGCAAAGGCGATTCGCTCGCCGGCGAGCAGTCGGTCAACGAGCTCGGGAGCGCGCCGGGCGATCACGTTCTCATCACAGCGAATAAGCGGCTTGGAAATGCCCAGATGGGCCAAGAGCTTCGAGGTCACACGCGTGTCCTCGCAACAAATCGCATCAGCCTCGCGAAAAGCCTGCGCAGCGCGCGGGGTAAGGTCGCCCAGGTTGCCGATCGGCGTGCCGACCATGGAGAGCACTCCCTGTCCGCCGGCACCGGTGCGCTCCACCTTGTTCTCCACCATCCGTTACTCCATCATCGCGCGCTCGAGCGGGGCCAAGGCCACCCGGGCATCCCACGCCGCGATGCGACGCTCCGTCTTCCAGGTTTGGAAGAACCACCCATCCGCATCGTCGAATGTCGCAAGCTGATTGGAGACGAACACGCGCTCATACGCACGGCGCCCCTCGGGGGTCAGGGAGGAGCCCGCCAGCACCGCTGCGCCCGACCACTCGCCGACGAACACCGGGAATCCAAGATCGGTCGCCCGGTGAATCAGGTCCCTGTTGCGCCCAAGCGCGGCGGAAAGGCCCCTCGGAGTGGTGATGTCCTGCGCAGTCTCATCACGGAAGTGATACAGATGCACATCCATCACGACGTTCTGGTACCGATCGCCGGCCATGAAGCGCTTCCAAGCGCCGGGATAGCCGGAATCCGAGAAGACGATGGCCTTGCGAGAGGGCATGTGACGACGAATCGCCTCATACGCATCGCGATAAAAGTTGCGCAGGTAGTGACTGGGAATGCCCTCGGTCACGGTAAGCAGGTTTTTACGTACGCTCATCACGGGCGAATCGAGCAGCTCGATGCCGAGCAAGCCGTCCCGCTCGCCGTAACGCTCCGCCAAGCGCTCGAGCGTCTCGAGCGCGACGGCGCGGCCGCTCACGGAAGAATGCCAGTCGCCCACGATATCGGAAGTCGCGGAAGACCCGTTCGCATCGCCCTGCCCACCGGGAACGGTCGCCAAATCGAGCAAGACGCGCATCTCGTACTTCTCCGCCCACTCCAGCGCGCGATCGATGTAGTCGATGCAGGAGATATAAGACTCGCGATCGGTCTGCGAACCGAACACGTGCCATGGCAAGGGAATGCGCACCGCGTTGAGGCCCATAGCGGACATGCGCTTGAAATCAGCCTCGGAAATAAAGGTCTCATAGTGTTCGCGGACGCGCTCGTTATAGGCGACCGCGCCCAGCACCTGCTGAAGCTCCGCATCGTTTGAGGCGCCGGTGGCGGCAAATAGCGACGGTGTGACCCATGGCTCCAAGATGAACCAGCCGGACAAATTGACACCGCGGATCCTGTCTGACATCGGTGCTCCCCTCGAGTTTCGGTCGGCGCGGCAAGAGCCGCCGCAATACAATCCTAATACCCCAAGCCAACTTGTTGCGATCGGTCGGACATGGAGCCGGTACAAAAAAGACCTCCTGTCTCCAGGAGGTCTTTTCAATGACGAGGGTGGCGCGGAAGGGAATCGAACCCCTGACACGAGGATTTTCAGTCCTCTGCTCTACCAACTGAGCTACCGAGCCAAGTCATGCTGTCGCTGACAGCGGAGATTACTATACCAGATTGGAAAACTCGGTCAAGCGACTTTTTTGGAAATAGTTTGGAACGACCGCCTTCCGCCGGCGCGCCGCATGCATCGCGACGCCCACCTCCCAGCTCACCCGACCCACCTCACGCACCGTCAGATCGGCGCTCCAATGCAAACCGCGACCCGGGGCAGCTGATCAAGCGCCACCCGCCCACGTTTTCCACGTGCTTCATGATTCCGCCATCGCCATCGGCGAACGCGATATCGAGATCGAATCTCATACCGCAGGTATGCACGGAGCAGCAATGCGGAAACACCAGCACGCACGGCTCATCGCCACCCCTGTCGAAATCAGGATGACCAAAGCCCCAAAGGCGAGCGGGAAACGTGCAAGCCCATCTCACCTCCCCCGACCACCCCAGCGCCTCAATCGCCCTCTCCGCCGCACGGGGATTGAATGAACCCGCACCCTTCGGCGCCATCACACGATCACCCCCGAACGCCATGGGTCGATCGTGATGCGCCGCTCATGTTTCAAGAACAACGGCGCGCCCAACTCGACGCCGGCGATCGACCACCCCTGCGGCCACGGTCGATACCGCATCGCGCAGGTGACGTCTCGCAGCGAGCCCGTAAGTCCGAGCGATGCCGCGCCATCGCCCCCACCTTGCCCCTCCTCGGAGACCTCCACTTCGATCTCCACCTCATAGCCTTCCATCGCACACTCCAACTCCGCCGCCACGGCATCCGCCACGCCCCCTGTCCCGGCCCCCGCATCGGGTTCGGACGCCGACGGGGAGCTTCCGTGCGCCAAGACGATGTCGGGGGCCACGCGGTCGAATCTCGCCGTTGCGGACACGAATACCATCATGTTGTAGGTGATCAACGCCAGCACGACGAGGACCGGCGCCACCACCGCGAGTTCGACCGTCGCCTGAGCCCCCTCCTCGCACAGCAGCCCCTTACGTACCGGCATCCCCCATCTCCCTTCCTCCCAACAGATCACGCACCCGAAGCGTGATGGGCACGACTCTCCCGCTCGGCAGCCGCACCTCGGCCAAAACGATTTCGAGCGAGGTCAGGCGCTCCCCCAGGTCGTAACCGACGGCCCGTGCCATACCCTCGAAATCGAGATCGACCTTCGACAGCTCGCGCAACGCGGCCTGGGCATCCGCCAGGGCCGGCACGTCGGAACGCGCAAGGACATCCGCGCTGTCGACCAGGACCGGCTTGCGAGGCCGCATATCGACCGGCTGCATGTCGAGCGAGCGCACCACCCCCGTCAGCCGGTCCCCCAGCCAATTCCCAACAGAGCCGAGCCCTTGGCCGTCAAGGTTTCGCATGGCCTCGTCGAACGCCCCTTCCAACCCTTGACCGGCATCCCCATAGGAGACCAACAACTTCCCCCACAGATCCATGACCCCGTCCATCAACCCAACCACTCCGTCAGATCCGACACGCTCCTGAAGTGACGAGAAGAACCCGGACAGCACATCATCGCCTTCGGAGATTCCATCTGGCGCGAGAACCGCGGCCGCGATGGCGCCCCGCCGTGACATATCGGAGCTGGCGACGAACGATGTATCAAGCGCGTCGGGCGTCGCGCGATCCGAAGACACCACGAAGGAGACGCACCCAAAGCGACCCGGGGGCGCTATGCGCGGGCGCTTTCCCCCAAGCACCGTTATGGCCTGGTCGAATGCATCCGCCGCCCGCTCGGCATCCCCGCGCGCGGCCGCCTCGGCATCGTTTTGACGCCCTCTCGCCTCGAGATATTCCCGAAGCGCCTTCGTGAACGCCCTCAAGTGATATTCGAACCCGTTGTCGATCGACGTCGATGCAGCGGGCGCCCGGCCGAGATCGTCGACCCCGAAACGGCACGTCGGGCACTCCAAAGTGGAGCCTCCGTCCAACGAGGCGAGGGAGGCACGCGCCCCTGGGGCCCCTCGGGCACCAGGACACGACTCGTCGAAGTGCAGCGTCGGTCCCGATGCCTCCATGCTCGTCGGCCACACCTCTTCGGTGTAAAGCCGCGTCTGCCTCACTTCATCGCCGTTGCGCGGCAGAAACTCGAGCGTGGTGTACGCCTCCTTACCGTCGTCGACCACGCGGGCGTCCTCGAGGCACCCGAGCGCATATCGATAGAATGCGCGACGGGCCGCGGCATCCGCGCGCGCCTCCACGCCGTTTCCCTCGGACTTGTCGTTGTCGTACCTCCAGCGGTAATAAGCACGGGCACGCCTCAGCGCGAACTCGGGATCCCACGTGACGCTCGAGGCGAAATCGGGATTCTCGGCAGCCGACACCCCCGAAAGACGCCCCACCCGTTCCTGCATGTTTCGACCGGGTGCGCCGCAATCTGCCAACCACGCCTCCTCCCTCCTCGTCGCAACCTCCTCCGAGATCCGCGCGAGTTCGGCCGCCGCCTCCTCAAGGCCGCCGCACGCCTGTTCCAAACCCTCGGTGTCAATCCCCTCCCCCTCGAGCGCGGGAAACTCCGATGCGGATGCAGCCGGGACCGCAAAGGCGGTGCCGCGATACCCAGCTCCCCCCGATCCCTGCGCATCGCAGGTGCGCGCCGCATTCGCCGCGACTAAGAACGGCAGGGACCCTTCGACCCGCTTCAACCCGCCCGAGGCCGACGATGCGAATGAATTCCGCATATCGAATACGCGCGCGGCGACGTCCAACGTCTCCCGGGCAAGCGCCTGTCCGCCCGGGACGAACAGCCCGACCATCCCCGCCCCCGTCATCGTGAACCCCGCAAGGCCCAAACTCAGCACGCACGCGTCCAAAACCGTCGCCGCCGTGTAATAAGAACTCACCACGTTTTCACCGGCCAGCGCGGCGGCGTCGGCGCTAACCTGGACATCGCCCGCCCGCGATGCGCTCCATATCGCCAGAGACGATGAAAAGAGCAGGGAGAGGACCATGAGCATCGCGCAAGCGGAAGCCACGGTCGTGTAGGCTCCGTCCTCGATGAACAAGTCCATTCCCAGCCTTCTCCCCGGAAGGGGAAGGACCTCGCCTCCGCAGCGTCCTCGCCGACGCCGCCTATTCCCACACCGCGATCCAGTCTTCATAATCGCCCTCAACCCACGAGGGCCTCCCCTCATACGCAACGCACACCTCCATCCGCACATCGCCATGGTCCCCCAGCTCCCCGAACGCTCGGGCAAATGCCCCGATCACGGGAAGCGGGGTCACATGGCCGACAATCGCGACTTCAACCGAACCGCCCGTGTCCCGAGCTGAGACGCATTCGATATCCCAGGAACGCGGTCCCCCTGCATGAAAGATCGCCAAGTCCGGCACGGCCGCCAGTCGCCTGTATGCGAACCGTTCGTATGCCTCCACCTCATCTGAACCCGAAACCATGAGCCGGGCCGTCTCGGATGCGGCGGATTCCATAACGGAGCGCGTGTACAGCAGGCACACCGGCTGCAACGCCAGCAGCAGCAACGTGAGGAAAACCGGGAAGACCAGCGCGCCCTCGACCGTCGCCTGCGCCCGGGATTCCCAAAACAGCTCAGTACAGCGCGATATCGACATAGCCGTCCCCTTCGAGTCCATGTGACGCCGCTTCCACGGCGGCGTCGACGAACCGCCCGCGTTCAGCCACCCTCCATAGCGCCGCCATCCCCGCGATGAGCGCGAGCACGGCGAACACCGTCAATGCATACTCCACCGTCCCCTGCGCGGCCTCCTCTCCGGCAACGCCGCGCACACCCGGCATCAACGCTCGGACAGCACGCGCGTCACCCGGACGCGGCTGACCGCATCGTCCTCCGTGGTGACCAGCAACACATCGCACCATGCCGTCCCCTCCCTCAGCACCGCTCCCCACACATTTCCCTTGAGGTCCAGATAGCCGCTCGCGACGAGAGAGGCCGTCCCTGTGCGCGCATACGCCCTGAGGACGTCCTCCGCAAGCACGGGCAGGCTGGCGCGGCCCTCGAACTCCACCGAAGCGCAGGACTCGTCGCCCGCACGGGGCGCCTCCTTCTGCCATGCGCGGAGATCATCCAAAAACCCGCCGAGGGAGCTGGCCCGCGCATGTCCGGACATCATCGGGGGCAAGCCCATGACCAGCCCATTCGGTGAATCCCCAGTAGAACCACCCTCATCTGAACGGGCGCTCTCGACGGCCCCATCGCGAAGCGGTCCCCTCTCCTCCTCGGACTCCGAGCGCACGCGCTCGTTCACCGTGCATTGCGTCGCGAAAACAAGGACGGCCGAAAGCGCCATGAGGGCCAGTGGAAGCGCCGCAAGGCGCCAGTTCGCGCGCCTCCCCCTCACAGGCTGTTGATCCCCTGCGAGATCGCCTCCCATAGCGAGCTGACCTTGTCTCGAAACGCCACGATCGCCAGAATCGCTATCACCACCAACACTCCGACGAGAATCGCGTACTCGGTCGTGCCTTGCCCGCTCTCCTCGCGCAGAATTTTGCGGACCGACTTACCGCCCGATGCGGCCCACATCGGGCCAGGGGACAGCAACGGGCACGCAGCCGCGACACCGCGCGCCGTCTCCCGCGCCTCCCTCAGCGCCTCCTCGACAAATACCGAAAGCTTGATCATGGCATCCTCCTTCACATCATGTCGGCAGCCGCGATCAGCGGGCCGACTATCGACAACAACAATGCGGGCAAGATCAACGTGCCCGTCGGGATGAGCAGCTTGACCGGTGCGCGCTCGATTTCACGCTCCACGTGCGCCCGGTGCGCAGTGCGCATCTCACGGCCCTGACCCTCCAAGGTCTCCGCAAGCGGGGCGCCGAGCTCGAGCGCCTGGGACACCGCGGCGGCGAACGAGCAAAGCGCATGCACCCCGGTATCCCTCGCAACGCGGTCAAGGGCCTCCTCCCTCGAAGTCACCCCCACCTGCCAACAAAACAACGCCTCCTCCATCAAGTGGGCGAGTTCCCCCGACCGCCCCTCGCAATACAGACCGAGCGATGCGTCGAACGACAGACCCGCGCTCAACCCAAGCCGCACGATGTCCACCATCTCCGCCACCTCGCCCATCCCGATCGCCCGGTCCCGCGTTCGCAGGGCCTCGAGAGCAAGGGCGCGCATCTTGCCAAACGCCAATCCCCCGACGGCGCGCATCCGAGAACAGAACGAGCGAGCCTCATCGAGCATCCCGTCCGCCGATCCCAGCCATACCGCGATCCCGCATAACACGCCGACGCCGAGTACCGTGGCCACAGCGCCGGGCGCATCGGCGATCCCCA
Source organism: Collinsella sp. (assembly GCA_029264355.1). GTDB lineage: Bacteria > Actinomycetota > Coriobacteriia > Coriobacteriales > Coriobacteriaceae > Collinsella. The sequence continues at coordinate 56,877 of JARIBW010000028.1, forward strand.
TTTCCGCCAGCTCGGCCAAATCCATCAACGCACTCCCCTCACACCCGGCACCTCAACAAATGGACCTCATGACCGCCCTGATAATCGACCACGCGATTCCATCCAGAAGGAGGGCGACCGCTATCGAGGCCGCGCCCGGAACCGTCGCGACCCCCTCCCTGAAATCGGATGAGGTCGCCATCAGGAACGCGACCATGGCGACGGGCATTCCCGCCACCAACCGCGCCGACATGCGCACCTGGGCCGTCCTCACGTCCAACTTGCGGCGCAGCTCCACACGCTCCCTCACCAAACGCGCCGCCTCCCCAAGAACATCCGACAGCGGCGCGCCCGTGCGGCGCGACACCTTGAGCGCGAGTGTCACAAAATCCAATCCCGGCGCATGGAGGCGCTCGACCAGCTCGTCAAGTGCCTCTGTCATCCCCGTCCCACACGCAACTTGCGCCTCGGCGCGCAAGAACTCCGTGCGAACGGGTTCCTGCGCATGAGATCCCACGTAGCGCATCGCCTGCGCGAGCGAGAGCCCCGATGCCATGGATGCGGCCAGTGCCCCAAACGCCTCGACCATCGCCCCCTCCAATTGCTCCCGCTTCTTGCGAGAACCGGGCATGGCAAGTCCGCGTTCCTCCATGCGCCTGTCGATCGAGGCCCTCGCGCCGCGCATCCACGCGGCCGCCCTGCCTCGAGCGCGCTCGAGCTCATCCCGATCGCCCCTGAGCTCCCCGTCATCGGAAAGGATCAGAAGGGAGCTCGCGGCGCCTAGCAAGCCGATGCCGATCGGCACGATTCCCTCCATTCCAGCACCTCCCCCTCGTCGAGCAGGCCCGACCTAACCGCCTCCTCGATAAACGGGGGCTCGTCGACCAAGGCCCATTCCTCCGCGGTCGGATCGAACGACACGTACTCTGTCAAGGCCACGCCACCGCCCTCGGCGCGCGACACGCCGGTGAACGACGAGACGAACCGCCTGCCGCCCGCTTTCCTCACCGACATGACCACGCCGTCCAGGGCCATTGCGATCTGCTCCTCGATCAGCTCGCTTTGCAGGTCGATTCCGTAACGGGCGAGCAACGTGAGCCGCACGATCGCCTCCTGCGCGCTTCCCGCATGCAAGGTGGTGAGCGACCCATCATGACCCGTGCTCATGGCCTCGAGCATGTCGATCGCCTCCCGGTTGCGCACCTCGCCCACCACGATGCGATCGGGGCGCATGCGCAGGGCATTCACCACCAGGTCGTGAATCGCCACCTCGCCCGCGCCCTCGATTGACGCCTCGCGCGCTTCAAGTCGCACGACATGCGGATGCCGGGAGAACTTGAGCTCGGCGGAATCCTCGATTGTCACGATCCGCTCCGCCTGTGATATCTCGCACGACAGCGCATTGAGCAGCGTCGTCTTACCTGAGCCCGTTCCACCGGCGACCGCCAAATCCATCCTGCATCGCACCGCATATCCCAGAAGACGCGCGTACCAATCCGGAATCGACCCCAGATCGACCAGGTGCGCCAGCGTGCTTATCCGGTCGGAAAACTTTCGGATCGTCATCGTGGGACCGTCGATGGCGATGGGCGGGATAACCGCGTTCACGCGAAACCCGTTGGGAAGTCGCGCATTGACCATCGGGCTCCGCTCATCGACTCGACGACCCAACGGCGAGATGATGCGATCGATGATGATCCTGATCTGCTCTTCGGACTCGAATATCCTGCCCAGCGGACAGAGCACGCCCCCTCTCTCGATATACGTCCGGTCGATGCCGTTGACCATGATTTCGGTCACCGAATCGTCCTCGAGCAGCGCCTGCAGGGGCCCCAGTCCGGTCATATCGTCAAGCACGTCGGCGATGAGCGCGTTCCTCTCATCGAAATCCAGCCCGAGCGATACGTCGGCGTTCAGGGCGGCCTCGAGTGCGGGGCGAAGCTCCATCCGCGCCTGCGCGGCCGACCCGGAACGCACGATGCGCGCGACCTCCATATAGCCCATGCGCTCCATAACCGCATGCTTCGCCCGCGCCCGAGCCTCGGACAGCGCTCCGCCGACCGATCGCGCACGGGCCCCCATCGAGGCCGTGCCACGACCGATGGGGGCGTCCCCACCTCGAGTCCGCATACGCCCATATACGCTCATCGCTGTTCACCGGCCTTGCGACGCCATGGCAGCCTGAGGCGCGGACGTTGCCCGCGATCGTCAGGGGCGGGCCCCATGAGCCGGCAATCGAAAGAGCATCCGAGCTCGGTCAATATCCGCGCCGTCAGGTCTCGCACATCCCGGGAGAACGGTCCCCCACCCGCCATCAGCGAATCCAATCGGCCGAATCCGATGAGCCCGGAGACCTCCTGACCCCCAAAGGAGATGCGAGCGCGGGACGCAAGCGATGCCCCCATCTCGAAACGCAGCGCATCTTCCTCTGCGCAGCCCGGGGACCCCAAACGGTTGAATACGCTCGTCATGCGGGTTGCCGGGACCCCCAGGCGCGTGGCCAGGCCGACCACCCGGGTGGCCGATGCGCCGGCATTCGCACCCGCGCTGCCCACGATCAGGCAACGATCGCAAAGGGCCACGGCGGCCGCGACGGCATCGCCCCAATATGTCGAGGTGTCGATGAAAATCACGTCCGCGACCTTTCGCAGGACGGTGATGAGCCGCTCGACCGGCGCCCCATACAACTCCGCACGCTCCGGCTCGATGAGCGGTCCCCACAGGGTGAGCCCCGGTCCCACGCGCATCGCGCATGACTCGATGTCCCCTTCAACGAGCTCGCCGTCCATGGCGTGCGCGTCGATGCCCTCGAGGCCCCTGAACGCATCGACGCCCAGGACCGATGGCAAGTCGCCGAACATCAGATCCACGTCAATCACGGCCGCCCTCAAGCCGGCACGGGCCGCACAGGCGGCCATTGCAGCCACCAGCGTCGTCTTACCCGCCCCGCCCTGGCCCGATGCGACCGCGACCACCGGCGCGCGGGGGCCCTCGCGATCGACCGCCTCCCGCTCGCGCACGCGGCGGACGACGTCTCCCAAATCGACGATCTCCCCGGTCTGCCCCATGTCGTCGCCGGCATGGGCGACTTCGCCCCCATCCGGCTCATCCAGCGCATCCCACGTACCCGTACTCCACGGAGGAACCTCATCGCCCCCATAACCCGCCGGTATGGGCGAGTCGCCCGATACCAGGCCATCGCGTTCGGACGCGATCGAATCACGCGTCGCGACTTTCGTTCCGATATCCATGTGCGCCGCTTCCGCATCTTGACCGTACGCGTCCGCGCTTTCGGTCCTCGACGCGCCCGTCGCGATGACCTCTTGTGCACCGGCGTCGAAAAGCTCGGAGACGAGTCCGGCGTCCATCCCGTCGATGTATGCGAGCACCTTGGGGTTCGCGTGCCCCGCCGATTCCCCTCGCAGCGCCCTCATGACGCGTAACAGGTCGGAAGCGTTGCCGGGGTTCGCCCCCAGCGCGATCCGCACGCCATCGCCCAATCCGCGCGCAAGCGCGACGAGCGCTTCGGCATCATCGACGCACACGATGCGCGCATCGGGGCAACGCAGGCGGATCTCCTCGCGAATGCGCGCGGCCGCGCCGCCGCCATCCCATATCAGCCACATGGTGTCCATCACTCTTCGCCTCCCTCGTCGCCCGCCCTGGCAGATCCAGCCGTCTCCCGCGATACCGACGCCCCCGGCAACACCAAGGTCACCTCACCGTGAGTGGTCGCCGCCAGGACATCGCTCACATCCGACGCATCCACCGCAAGCGTCACCCAGCTCAAATCGCCGCCCCCGGCGGCCAGGATGCTCGTGTCCAGCACTTCGGCACGCGCCAGGCAATCTGCAACCGACGCATCCGCGACGTAGACATCGACCTCGTCCCCGCGGCCGAGCGAACCGCCCACGGCGTGTTGCGCGTCGCTTGCCACCGAAATCGCAACTGTGCCACGCGGCACCTGAACGGCTCTTTCATCTCGCAGGAAATGGGCCTCGGCGAGTGGGGTGTGGGCGGGGATGCGGGCCGTCGCGACCAACCCGGACACATCGCCCATCGACGTCAGCGCGCCCTGCGGCATGAGCGACGAAGCCCATTCGACGACCTTGACATTGCCCTCGGAGATCTCGTCACCAGGCTCGATCTCCCTCAGGGAAACGCACGCGCGCGTCACTTCGCCTCCGTAGCGCTCGAGCGCCTGTCGAGTTGCCTGCTCGGCTTCCGCATGCGCTCCGGCGACCGCCGACCATGCGAGCAGCGCGGCGCTCAAACCAATCACCGCGCTCAGCCCAAACCTCACGGTCCGTTTCACCCAAACCCCCTCACCTCGGCTCGAATCGGCACCGCACACGTGCCGTGATTCGATTGTCGGCGCGACGGGCCCGGGGACCGGGATCGACTTGGGAAAGTGCCCAGTCGTCTGCGCTTGCGGCTGTTCGCGATCTGACCGCGCTGGGCAGAACCGGAGCAGATTTCGGTCCATTGGCGAAAAGGGGTGTGGAAAAGCAAACCGCCTGCACGAGGCAGGCGGTTGCAACGGGCGTATGAAGTTGTGGGGAGCCGACCTCCGAGGCCCATTCGATGTCCTCCGTCACGCGAGGGCGGGGACGGCCTCCCTATAGATGGATGTCGGGATCGAGGCTCTGCGCGCTTACGCGCATCTCCCGGGCGAGGGCGAGGAACGCATCCAAGCGCGTCTGATCGATCTCGCCGCAATCGACGCCCTCGCGCACGGCGCAACCCGGCTCGTGAAGGTGCGTGCAGTCGTTGAACCGGCAGGCGCGGGAGGCCTCGACGATCTCGGGAAAGCTCCGCGCGAGACCGCGCTCGTGCCCCACCAGGGGCAGCGACCGAAGGCCCGGGCAATCGGCGATCACGCCGCAGGGCTCGGGAAGGGCCACCATGATGCGCGCGACCGTGGTGTGCCGTCCGGCATCATCGCGCTCACGCACGGCATTGGTATCCAATGCATCCGTGCCGAGCAGGGTGTTCAGCAACGTGGACTTGCCCGCACCGGACTCGCCCAAGATCATGCCCACGCTTCCCCGCGGTATGCATGCGCGGACCTCGTCCAGGCCCTCTCCGGTCCGCGCGGACGTCGCGATCACGTGCACGCCCGCACCGGCCAGGCGGCGCAGGGCGTCGCACGCGTCGGCGACCTCGGCAGGATCGCAACGGTCGGCCTTGGTGAGCACCACGACGGGGTCGGCCCCGCAGTCGCGCGCGAGCACGAGGGAGCGGGCCACGCGGTCGCGCATGAGCGGCAGGGTATCGCGCTCGGCCCCGAGCGGCTGCACGATGAAGATCACGTCGATATTCGCGGCGAGCACCTGACGTTCCCCACGGTTCTTCCCGCGCCAGCGCTCAAAACTCGTCCGACGGGGCAGGACGCGCAAGATCACGCCCATGTCGTGACCGGGGGTCACACGGACCGCCACGACGTCGCCCACGCTCGGCAGCATGCCGTCCACGCCGGCGGAGGAGGCGACCTCGGCGGCGGCGCGCTTGGAGCGCTTGCCGCGTTTACCCGGCTTGCCCTTGGCGAAGTCGACCGCGTGCTCCGCCCGGAGCATCCCGCCGCATCGTGTGGCGATCATCGGAAAGCCGCGGTCCAAACGCACGACGGCACCCAGCTCGATCTCTTCGAGGGGAATGTCGAGCGCCCCCGCGAGCTCGGAGCGGGCCATTTCAAACGCAGAGACCTGCGCGTCATCGACGCGCAGGTCCCCAAAGCCCGGAATGTGATCCAAGACGTCGGACACGCTTAGTCCTGGTTCTTCTCGACGCGGCGCATGACGGCCTTGTAGATCTCCATCAGCGGGATGATCAGGAAGGCAAGGCCGAGGGCCGTGAACAGGGCGATCGGGTCGAGGGTCATGAACCCGAAGACCTCGGCGAGGAAATCGACCTCGACCGGCACGACCGTCAGGACGATGGCCAGGGCGGCGGCGCCCCACAGCCACTTGTTCTGCGTCTTCATGGAGAAGATGGAGGCGCGGCGGCTGCGCATGTTGAAGGAGTGGAAGATCTCGACCATGGACAGGGTGATGAAGGCCATGGTGACGCCCTCGGGGTCGGCGATGCCGTCGGTGAGCATGGACAGCTCGACGGCGCCGTTGTGGAAGTACATGCCGGCGAAGAAGGACGCGAGGACCAGGATGGTGATGACGGCGCCCTGGAAGGCGATGTCGACGCCCATGCCGCCGGCGAAGACGCCGTCGGAGGCCTTGCGCGGCTTGCGCTTCATGACGTCGCCCTCGGCCTCCTCCATACCGAGCGCGAGCGCGGGCAGGGAGTCGGTGATGAGGTTGATCCACAGCAGCTGGACCGGCTGGAAGATGGTGAAGCCGATCAGCGTCGCCACGAAGACCGAGAGGACCTCGGCGATGTTGGCGGACAGCAGGAACTGGATGACCTTGCGGATGTTGTCGTAGATGCGACGACCCTCCTCCACCGCGTTGATGATGGTGGCGAAGTTGTCATCGGCGAGGACCATGTCGGCGACGTTCTTGGTGACGTCGGTGCCGGTGATGCCCATGCCCACGCCGATGTCGGCGCGCTTGATGGACGGGGCGTCGTTCACGCCGTCGCCGGTCATGGCGACGATGTTGCCCAGGCTCTTCCAGGCGTCGACGATGCGGGCCTTGTGCTCGGGCTGGACGCGGGCGTAGACGGAGATCTCGGTCACACGGGTCTTGAAGTCCTCGTCGGAGATCTTATCGAGCTCAGCGCCGGTGATGGCCTGGGAGGCATCCTCGACGATGCCCAAGTCCTTGGCGATGGCCACGGCGGTGTCGATATGGTCGCCGGTGATCATGACCGGTCGGATGCCGGCCTCCTTGGCCTCGACGATGGCGGCGGTGACCTCGGGGCGGACCGGGTCGATCATGCCGGACAGGCCGCAGAACACGAGGTCGTGCTCGAGGGCCTCGGGAGAGAAGTCGGTCGGGGCCTCGGTGTAGGTGCGGCTGGCGAGGGCCAGGACACGCAGGGCCTGGTCGGCCATGGCCTTGTTGGCGGCGAGGATCTGCCCGCGGCGCTCATCGGTGAGCTCCACGACGCGCCCGTCGTCGTACACATGCGTGCACAGGCCGACGACGACGTCGGGGGCACCCTTGGTGAACTGCTCGAAACCGCCTTCGGGGGCCTCGACCACGACCGACATCATCTTGCGGCCGGAGTCGAACGGGGCCTCGCCGATGCGCGGGCGCTCGGAGGAGAGGTCGGTCATGCCGGCCTTGGCGGCGTCGTTGACGAGGGCGCACTCGGTGGGCTCGCCCACGGCCTCGCCCTTCTCGGCGTCGTACTTGGCGTCGGAGCACAGGGCCATGCCCGCGAGGAACTTGTCCTCGTCGGCGGCGAGCTCGTGCTTGACGACGGTCATCTTGTTCTGCGTGAGGGTGCCGGTCTTGTCGGAGCAGATGATCTGGGTGCAGCCGAGGGTCTCGACGGCGGTCATCTTGCGGATGATGGCCTGACGACGGGACATCTTGGTGACGCCCATGGAGAGGACGATGGTCACGACCGCGACCAGGCCCTCGGGAATCGCGGCGACGGCCAGGGACACGGCGACCATGAAGGTGTCGAGCATCATGGCGGGGTTGGAGCCGAGCTCGCCGAAGTGGCGCACGATGTCCACGGCGAAGATGACCACGCAGATGGCGAGGACGAGCTTGGTCAGGACGCCGGAGAGCTCGTTGAGCTTCATCTGAAGCGGGGTGAGCTCCTTCTTGGCGGACGCGAGCGCGGAGGCGATCTTGCCCATCTCGGTGTTCATCCCGGTTCCCACGACGACGGCACGGCCGCGGCCGTACACGACGGTGGAGCCCATGTAGCACATGTTCTTGCGGTCGCCCAGCGGCACGTCGTCGGCGCCATCGGCGAGCGCGATCCCGTCGACGTGCTTCTCGACCGGGACGGACTCGCCGGTGAGGGCAGCCTCCTCGATCTTCATCGAGGCGCTCTCGAGCACGCGGCAATCCGCGGGCACGGAATCGCCCGCCTCGAGCAGGACGACATCGCCGGGGACGAGCTCGGAGCTGGCCATGTGGACCATCTTGCCGTCGCGGACGACCTTGGACTGGGCCGCGGACATCTCCTGCAGGGCCTCGAGGGCCTGCTCGGACTTGGCCTCCTGGACCACGCCGAGGACGGAGTTCAAGATGACGACGGACAAGATGATGGCGGCGTCTGCCCACTCGGGCTCGCCTTGGATGAAGCCGGTGATGACGGAGATGGCCGCCGCGACGAGCAGCATGATGACCATCGGGTCGGCCATCTGCTCGAAGAAGCGCTTCCACATGGGAGTCTTCTCTTCCTCATCAAGCTTGTTGGGACCCACGTCCGCCAGGCGCTTCTGCGCCTCCGCGACCGTCAGGCCCTGAGCGGCGCTCGTGGACTGCTCCTCGAGAACCTCCTCGGCCGAAGCCAAGTATTCTTTCAATCTGACCCCTCCCGGAGTATGCCAAGCGGGACGCAGGCGCACCGCGCCCCAATCCAACAGTCTGACACCCGATTATAATTCCCGGAACCTGGGCAAGGGCTTGTCAATGGTCGATATGGTACCCAAGCCGCGGCGCGCCGCGATCGTGAAACGCGCGATTCGGCGCAATGCACACATACCGAAACGATAGGGTGCACACGAGGCAAGCCCATTGTGAATTGAATCGGCGCACGGTCGATTCACGGCGATAAACGGCTTCGGTTTTTCTATAATGACTCGTGCAACGTATTCGCCCAAGACGCATATCACCGACATCAGATGGAGGTCTGAATGCAGCAGAAACTGAAGCGCACCAAGATCGTTTGTACCATGGGCCCTGCCTGTGACGACGATGAGACTATCTGCGAAATGCTGAAGGCGGGCATGAACGTCGCCCGCTTCAACTTCTCCCATGGCTCCTATGAGGAGCACCAGGGTCGCATCGAGCGCGTGCGCCGCTGCGCCGCCAAGGTCGGCAAGCCCGTCGGCATCCTGCTCGACACCAAGGGCCCCGAGGTCCGCACCGGCCTGCTCGAGGGCCACGCCAAGGTCGAGGTCCACGCCGGCGACAAGATCACCGTCACCGCCCAGCCCACCAGGGAGGACTGGCTCGGCAACGCCTCTCACATCTCCCTCGACTATGAGAAGCTGCCCTCCGAGGCCGAGAAGGGCTCCATCATCCTGATCGACGACGGCCTGGTCGGCCTCGAGGTCGAGTCCATCGACGGACAGGACATGCACTGCGTCGTCCTCAACAACGGCCTCATCGGCGAGCGCAAGGGCGTGAACATCCCCAACGTCGACATCTCCCTGCCCGCCGTCACCGAGCGCGACCGTCAGGACATCCTGTTCGGCCTCACCCAGAACATCGACTACATCGCGGCCTCCTTCATCCGCAACGGCAAGGCCGTCGAGGACATCCGCACCCTGTGCCTCGAGAACGGCGGCGAGCACGTGACGATCTTCCCGAAGATCGAGTGCGGCCTGGCCGTCGAGAAGTTCGATGAGATCCTCGAGGCCTCCGACGGCATCATGGTCGCCCGCGGCGACCTGGGCATCGAGATCCCGGCTCAGCTCGTGCCCCATATCCAGAAGGAGATCATCGCCAAGTGCAACGCGGCCTACAAGCCCGTCATCACCGCCACGCAGATGCTCGACTCCATGCAGCACAACCCGCGCCCCACGCGCGCCGAGGTCACCGACGTCGCCAACGCCATCCTCGATGGCACCGACGCCGTGATGCTCTCCGGTGAGACCGCCGCCGGCCAGTATCCGGTCGAGGCCGTCCAGATGCAGGCATCCATCGCCATCGAGACCGAGAAGCACATGGCGGCCCATGCCGCGCTCACCATGCCCGAGGGCGCTTCCGGCACCCGCATCGTCAACAACGTCGTGGGCATGTCCGCCGTCCAGATGGCCACGGCCGTGGGCGCCAAGTGCATCACCGTGCCCACCACCACCGGTCGCACCGCGCGCCTGATCTCCCACTTCCGCCCGAACATGCCCATCCTGGCTTTCTCCCGCCACGACTGGGCCGTCCAGCAGATGATCATGTACTGGGGCGTCATCCCGCGCCAGGTCGAGATCACCCAGGGCACCGTCAACGGCACCATCGTCAAGGCCGTCGAGGCCGCCAAGGAGCTCGGCTTCGTCGAGAAGGGCGACCTCACCGTCGCCACCGCCGGCGACGCCCGCCTCTCCGTCCAGCTCGAGGGCAAGGTCTCCTCGACCAACCTCGCCTACGTGGCTCAGGTCCGCTAAGGCGGGATACGGAGCGCATATCGCCTCATCGGGGCACCGGGTCGACCCGGTGCCCCTTTTTTCATCGGAGGCTCGGTCTCGGCCCATCGGGGCGCCGCCGTTCCCATCGACCGTTGACACGATCGGCGGTTGGGGCAAAAATGCCGAGATGGCAAGGGCTTGACGCCCCGCAAGACGACGTTGGGCAGGATGACTTGGCAGAACGCGACGAGAATCTACGGAAGTACATCGACCGGCACAAGCGCCGTCATGGACATCGGGGCATCATCGAGCGCTGGACGTTCGCGATGCATCGCCTCCTCCGCCGCATATTCAACATCCGAGAAGGTCGCGCCCCCTACCATGTGATCAGGAAGCGCTTCGTCAACGGCGCGCGCCTGAACGGCACGCATCTGTGCATCCTCGTGATCGCCATGGTGATCGCCTGCGTGGGCCTCGACACCGATTCCGATATCGCCATCGTCGGCGCCATGCTCATCTGCCCGATCATGGGATCCGTGCTCGCGATCGCATACGGTATGGCGACCGTCGACCGTGCGCTCATCCGCGATGCCGCGGGGGGCCTCGTCTTGCAGATGGCCTTTTGCCTCGTCACCTCGACGCTCTATTTTCACCTCTCCCCCGTCGCAGGCATGACGAGGGCCCTGGCCGACAATTCCAACCCAACCGTATGGGACCTGCTGCTCGCGCTCGTGGGCGGCTTCGCGGGCGGTCTGGGCAACTCGCGCGATCAAGAACCGGCCACCGTCATCTCCGGCGTGGCGGTCGCCACATCCCTCATGCCGCCGCTGTGCGCCGCGGGCTACGGCATCGCCGCGGTCGACGGGCGCCTGTTCCTCTCCGCCCTCTACGAATTCGGCATCAACGTCGTGTTCATCGCGCTCTCGGCGCAAGTCGTGCTCCTGCTGCTGGGCGTCCCGCTCAAACGCGACCTCAACGCCGACGGTGTGGTCACCGCCGACGAGGAGGAGAGCATGCGGGCCCTCTCCCGCGCCCTGCGCTGGCGCATCCTGCTGGGGACGACCCTGTTTTCCATCCCCTGCCTGGTGCTCACCGCGAACTTCATCCGCGAGTCGGACGCACCCGCGCCGGCCGCGTACGGCGCCACCGAGACGGCGCGCGAACTCGCCGTCGTATGCCCGGGATTTGAGGAATACACCGTGGGCACCGAGACCTCCGTCGCGACCGGTGAAGCTCAGGGGCGCGACGAGCTCGTCGCCCACGTCTCAACGGGGTCCGAGCTCGATGAGCACGAGCGCGAGCTCGCCGAGGAGCTCATCCGCATCGATGTTCCCGACCTCGATCGCGTCGAGTTCTCAGTCACCGCTCCCTAGCGCGCGAGATCTCGCTCAGCGCGCCGCGTCGACGAACGCGCGCCACAGCTTGAAATCGGTCTCGATCATCTCCCAGGTGTACTCCGGATGCCATTGCACGCCCATGCAGAACCGCTCACCCTCGACCTCGATCGCCTCGGGGACGCCATCGGTCGCCACGGCTACGAGGCGGACGCGCTCCCCGAGTTTGTCGACGCAGCAATGATGGCTCGAGTTCACCTGCACCTCACCGGGCCAATCGAGGATGCGCGCGAGCAGCGAACCGTCCTCGACCGCGATGGGGTGCGCCGGGTCGTGCAGGATCGGCAGGTGACGCCAGTGCACCTTGCCCTCGGGCACGGGCAGGCTCGGAACATCCATGCACAAAGTGCCGCCGAGCGCCACGTTCAAGATCTGCATGCCGCGGCACGTTGCGAACAGGGGCTTGTGCGCGGCCAGCGCCGCGCGGATGAGACGCAACTCGAAGGCGTCGCGCTCATGGCAGAGCAGCCGTTCATCATAGGGCCCCTCATCGCCCCACAGCGCCGGGTCGACATCGTGACCGCCGGGTATGGCAACGCCGTCGGCCATCTCGACATAGCGGTCGATGACGTCTTGATCCTCGGTGAGCGCCATGATGAGCGGCAGTCCGCCCGCGGCCAGGATCGCATCGAGGAACACCGTGGCGCCCGTCTCCTCGGGAGCCAGGCGCTCGGGCATCTGCAGGCAGGGCTTGGGCTGCTCCAATCTCGGTGCGATCAGGATTATCGGTCGATTGTCCGCTCCGGTCATGCTAGTGCCCCTTAATCGAGTCGAGGAAGTCGCGGGCGCGCTGAGATTGCGGATGATCGAAGAAGGCGTCGGGCGCCCCCTCCTCCACAATCGCGCCATCGGCCATGAAGACGACGCGATCGGCCACGCGACGGGCGAAATTCATCTCGTGCGTCACCACGATCATCGTCATGCCCTGGCGGGCGAGGTCGACCATGACATCGAGCACCTCGTTGATCATCTCGGGGTCGAGCGCAGAGGTGGGCTCGTCGAAGAGCATGGCCTTGGGATGCATGGCCAACGAACGGGCGATGGCGACGCGCTGCTGTTGGCCGCCGGACAGCTGGGCCGGCACCTTGTTCGCCTGAGACGCCACGCCCACGCGGTCGAGCAGCTCCATCGCCCGTCGCTCGGCCTCCGCCTTGGGCAAGCCGAGCACCTCGATGGGACCGAGCGTGACGTTTTGCAAAATGCTCATATGAGCGAACAGGTTGAAGCTCTGGAACACCATGCCGAGCTCCGCGCGCATGGCGGCGAGCTCGCGGCCCTCCTCGGGCAGAGGGTCGCCCTCGATGAGGATCTCCCCCGAGTCGATGGTCTCCAAGCGGTTGATGGCGCGGCACAGCGTCGATTTGCCCGATCCCGAGGGCCCGATCACCACGACGACCTCCCCCTTGCCGACGGACAGGCTCACGTCCTTGAGCACATGCAGGTCGCCGAAATGCTTGTCAACATGGCGGAGCTCGATGATGGGGGCCATGGAGGTTTCTGACTGGGTAGGCATATCGAATCCGTTCTCACGAGGGCTTGATCAACGGTGCGTCCGCGGCGGGCGCGCGGGGACTAGGCGGGATTGGTGCTATAGCGGCTCACCACGCGGGTGCCGCTGCGCCGGGCGACGTAGACGGAGAGCTGGTTAATGGCGTAGTTCAGCAAGATGTATATCACCGCCACGACCAGGTAGGTGCTCACCAGGGCGTCGTAGTTGGTAATCAGCACGCGGGCGTTCTGCAGCATGTCCGGATAGCTCACCACATACGCGACCGTCGTGTCCTTCACCACGACCACGAGCTGGGAGATGAGCGAGGGGATCACGTACCTGATCGCCTGGGGCAGCACGATTTTGAGCTTCACGCGAAACGGGCTCATGCCGAGCGCCAACGCCGCCTCGGTCTGCCCCCGGGGAACGGCGTTCACACCCGCGCGGAACACCTCGGCGAGCACGCCCGACGCCGCAAGCGCGACCGGCAAGGTGAGCATCCAAAACGACGACATCCTGATGCCGTACTGGGGCACCACCAGGAAGAAGAAGTAGATCAGCAGCAGGCTCGGCACGCCGCGGAAGAAATCGGTCACGACGCGGCAGATCGCCTCGAGCAGGCGGATGCCGCTCGTGCGTCCGAGCATGAGGGCGAGACCCAAGACCAACGCGATGCCGCCGGCGGTGAGCGCCACCGCAAGGGTGCCGCGCAAGCCCGCAAGCAGGTACCTCCACGTGCTCAACTGCGTGAAGAACATCCAGTACCGAGGGTTCAGCTGGCCGGTCGCCCAGAATTGATACACCGCGAACCCCAGCAGCAGCGCAACCAAGACGGCCGTGACGGCCGTTCCCACGCGGATTTTCGCGCGGGTCTTGGGACCGGGCGCCTCATACAGGGCATCACGGATACTCACGGGACGCGAGTTGGAAGCCATGGCGCTCATCGGACGATCCTCACCTTCCGGTCGATTCGATTGCCCACGAACGCGATGACCACCGCGGTGAGCGCGTAGCCGGCGGCCGAGACGGCAAAGGCCAGGATGCCGCCGGTCGCACGCGTGTTGATATAGGAAACCACGCCGGTGAGCTCAAGGGGGTCGAGCGGGACCTGCGAGCCGATCGAGGTGGTGAGCAGCACGGCGATGAGCAGGTTCGTCATGGGCAGCACCGTGGTGCGGAGGGCCTGCGGGATCACGATCCGACGGAGCATCTGCCCAAACGAAAGGCCCAGCGACCGCGCGGCCTCGATCTGACCCACACCGATGGTGTTGATGCCGGTCATGAAGTTCTCGGAGCCGAAGGCGGAGGCCACGAGCACCACCGTGAGGATCACGCACGTGCGATACGGCAGCACCAGTTTCAAGCTCGGCAGCGCGTATACGATGATGATCAGCAGCGCGACGCCCGGGATATTGCGGAACACCTGAACGTAGCCGTCACCCAGCAGGCGCAACGGCTTGAATGGAGACACGCGCATCACGGTCACGACGACGGCGAGCGCCATCACGAGCACAAAGCAAAATGCCGTCATCCCCCAGGTGGACAGCAGCGCCTCCCAATAATTACGCCCATAGGTCGCCATCAGCTCCGACAGCCCCATGAACACCCCTTCCCCATCTCCGGACTCATCAGTTGCAACGCCGCGAAGGCGCCGGCCCGCCCCTCACGCACCGCGTGAGGGCAGGTACGGACGCCTCCGCACATCCTTGCAATCGGCACCGCCCGTCCATCGAGGCGAGCGGCGCCGTGCACATCTCGCGAACCTACGCGCCGATCGCCGGAGGCTGCGGGGCCTCGTCGATCTCGGCGCGGTCGCCGATGCAGAGCTTCCACAGCTCCTCCCAAGTGCCATCCTCCTCGATCTGGGACAGGAAGGCGTTCACAAACGCGACGCCATCGGAGTCGAGCGGGAGGCCGATGCCGTACAGGTCCTCGGGGCCGAAGGGATCACCGGCCATCTTGTATTTACCGGGCTGCTTCATCATGTCGGAGAAGAGCATGTTGCGGTCGATGACATAGGCGTCCACGCGCCCCTGGGCCAGGGCGCTGCGCGCCTCCTCATCGGTCTTGAACTCCTGGAGCTTGGCGTCGGGGCAGACCTCCTCCATGATGCTCGGGCCGGTGGAACCGGACTGGGCGGCCACGCTCTTGCCCGCGAGATCGTCGACACCGGAGATATCGTCATTGTCGGCGAGCACGAGGATGGACTGCTGCGTGCCGTAGTAGGGACCGGCGAAGGAAATGAGCTTCTTGCGATCCTCGGTGATGGAATATGTGGCGAACACGGCATCGACCTGGTTGTTTTGCAGGACGGATTCGCGCGTGTCGGACGTGACCTGCGTTGCCTCGAACTTGGACTCATCGCCCAAGATGTAGCGGACGAGCAGCTGGGACAGACCGGCGTCGAAACCGCGCAGCTTGCCATCCTTCTCGTTCAGCAGGCTGAAGAGCATGGAGGTCTGGACGACGCCGAGGCGCATCGTGCCCGCGTCCTTGATCTTTTGGGCCCACTCGCTGGAGGCGATGGCCGCGTCATCGGCGACGGCGCCGGAGGCGATCAGCTTGTCGTAGGCCACGGCATCGAGCAGTGCGGGCTCTTGGTCCTCGGCGGCATCCCCCGCAGAGGACCCGGCGGGCTCCGGGGCGGCCGGCTGCTCGCCACACGCGGCCAGGCCCAACGTGGCCGCGCCGGCGGCTGCGGCGCCAAGCACTTGACGACGGTCCAGCATGAACTCACGCGTGGTCTTGCTCATGAGGGTTCCTTTCCCTGTGCGCGATAATACCTTGTCTTACCGCAGTGTATGTTCAGTCAGCCCAGCGTACTCGTGGACTTACGCGTTCTTATGCCCCAACCGAGGCACTTGTATCACTTGCACGGCAACCACAGGCATGTAATCGATGGGATCGGGGGCGCGCCCCGATGCAGGGTCACGAAAGGGCGGTGCGGACGGCGTCGGCGATCGCCTCGAGGGTGATGCCGTTCTCGGCCAGGAGCTCGTCGACGTCGAAGCGGTCCGGGAAGCCCTTGCGCACGCCGCGGCACAGCACGCGCACGCCGGTCGGACCCAGATAGCGGGCGATCTTCTCGCCCCAACCGCCCTCGAGCACACCGTCCTCGAGTGTCACGATCACCCGGTGCGTGCGGGCGAGGGCGTCAAGCGCCGCCTCGTCGAGTTCGGTGGCGAAACGCGGGTTGACCAGGGTCGCATCGATCGCAAGGCCGCCGTCTGCGGGGGCGGCGAGCGCGGCGCGCAGGCTCTCGCCCAGGTCGAAGAAGCTGCCGAGCGCGAGGATCGCGACGTCGGAGCCCTCATGCACCACGTCGTAGCGCGGGGAGGAGAACTCGACCGGGGACTCGCCCTCGGATGCGCGAGCGGGGTTCGAGACGACGCCGTTGCCGGGAACGCGAATGACCACGGGGCGCGAATCCTGGTCGATGGCCCAATCCAACATGGCGAGATACTCCTCGCGACACGTCGGTGCCAGACAGCGCAGGTTGGGCAGGGCCCCCTGCAGGGCGAGGTCGAAGAAACTCAGATGGGTCGCATCGCTCGTCCCATACACGGAGGAGCCGAAGTCGAGGATGACGGCCGGCAGGCTGTTCAGGCACAGATCGTGCCAGAGCTGGTCGTACGCGCGCTGCATGAACACGCCGTACAGGCCGAGCACCGGCTTGGCGCCCGCGCGCGCGAGGCCCGCGGCATAGGTCACGGCGTGTTCCTCGGCGATACCCACATCCACGAACTGGGAGCCCGCGGCATCGCGACGCGGCTTGGTGAAACCCATGATGTAGGGCGTGGCGGCGGAGATGCCCACCACGCGCTCATCGGCGGCCATGCGCATGAGCAGATGACGGCCGGTGATATCGGCGTAAGTCTCGCTCTTCTCGCAGCGGTTGCGACGGAGCGCCCCGTACGCACCGGACTCGATGTCGAAGGGACCGACGTGATGCCAACCCTCGGCGTCATCCTCGGCGGGCCCGTAACCGGAGCCCTTGACGGTGCACAGGTGCAAGACGACCGGATGGTCGATGTCGCGGATCTCGAGCAGGGCCCGTTCGACGGCCGCCTCGTCGTTGCCATCGGCGAGGAAGCGGTAGTCGAGCCCGAGCGAGCGGAAGAAGTTGTTGGGGGCGGCGCCCCCACTCTCACGCAGCTCGGCGAGGTTGCGATAGATGCCGCCGTGATTCTCGGCGATGGACCAGCCGTTGTCGTTCACGATGACGATGACGCCGGTGCCGAGCTCGGCCAGGTTGTCGAACCCCTCGAATGCAAGGCCGCCCGAGATCGATCCGTCGCCGATGACGGCGACGACGTTGTAATCGGCGCCCATGAGGTCACGCGCCTTGGCCATACCGCAGGCCAGGCTCACGGAAGTGGAGGTGTGACCGACGGAGAACAGATCGTGCTCGGACTCGGCCGGGCTGGTGAAGCCGGACAGGACGCCGAAGCGATCGGCGTCGAGATAGTTGGCGGCGCGGCCCGTGAGCATCTTGTGGGCGTACGTCTGATGGGAAACGTCGAAGATGAGCTTGTCCGTCGGCGAATCGAACACACGGTGCAAGGCGACGGTGAGTTCCACGACGCCGAGGTTCGAACCGATGTGACCCCCCACCGAAGCAGAGCTCGAAAGGATGGCCCGGCGGATCTCGGAGCAAAGGAGCGGCAAGTCGGCGGCATCGAGGTCCCTCACGTCCTGCGGAGATGAAATGCGTTCCAGCAGCATGCGTGCGACGAACCTCCCGTGATGCGGATGACGGACAATGTATTACGTAGAGTACCAGTTTCGCATACTCCGATGATGGAGATGAGGCATATCCGCCAAACGGCAATAGGTCTCGAGCGCATCGGCGCCCATCGAGGGGCTCGTGCGCCCAAAGCCGCCCTATCGCCGAAGGCGCTTACGGGCGATCATGCGGCCCATCGCCAATGTGAAGCCCACGAGCACAAGTGCGGCGGTGACGACGTAGACGGTGTGGTACCCGTACAGGAAGATATCGGGCCTTCCCTCGACGAAAGCCGTGACATGACGGCCGGCGGCGGCGCTCATCCGGCCATAGAGAATCGAAGTGGAGCCCGAAATGCCGACCGCCATGCCCAGGTATCGGGCGAGCGCGCTCACGCTGCCCGCGAATCCGAGCATCTCGGTGGAGACGGATCCCATGATCAGCGAGTTGTTCGGGGACTGGAAGATCGACGTGCCGAACGAGGCCAGGCCCAGATAGAACAGGATCTGAGGCAACGGGGCCGTCATCCCGAGCGTGCCCGTGAGATACAGCCCCACGCTGAAGGCCCCCAAACCGAGGACCGTGAGAAGGCCGCATCCGATGCGGTCGGACACGGCCCCGGATATGGGCCCTGCGACCGCGTTCACCAGGGGGATGATGCAAAAGATCAAACCGGAGACGCCGGGGTCGAAGCCGCGGGCGTCCTGCAGGTAGAACGGCGTCATGAGCTCATATACGCCGATGGCGACGAAGCTGATGAACAGGCAGATCACGTTCACCGTGAAATGCCGGTCCGCGAAGATCGCCAAATTGACCAGGGGATGCTCGACGCGACGCTCATGCAGACCGAAGCATACGAGCATGAGCGCGCCCGCGACGAGCGCGAAGGCGGCGGCGGGGCTCGCGTTGCCCTGCATCATGGTGACGGACAGGAACGTGAGCAACATGCCGGGAACGAGCAGGACGGCACCGGCGACGTCCATGGACTGCCCCGCGCATTCGGGCGTCGAGTGCGGCAAGGTGAAGTGCCCTATGACGAGGGACAGGATACCGACCGGCACGTTGATGAGGAAAATGCCCTCCCAGGGGAACATCGACACGATGAATCCGCCCAGCACCGGCCCGCACAGCATGCCGAGCGCCACGAAGCTCGCCAACAGGCCGAGCGCGCGGCCGCGCTCGCGGGCGGGGAAGGCCTCGGTGATGATGCCCATGTTGTTGGCCATGGCCGCCGCGCCGCCGATGCCCTGGACCGCGCGAGACGCCACGAGCGCCGGCAGCGAAGTGGACATGCCGCACATGAGAGAGCCGATGGAAAAGGTCACCACGCCGATCTCGAAATACCGGACCTTGCCATACAGGTCGCCCAACCTGCCGAACACGAGCAAGAAGGCGCACATGGTGAGCAGGTACACCGACGAGATCCACTGGATTTGGTCGAGCCCCGCCCCCAGTGCCTTTTGCATGACCGGCAGCGCGACATTGACGATGCTCGAATCAAGCGTCGCCATGAACGTCATGATGAGAACGGTGAACAGGATCGCCCACTTATTCGAGGGCCCGGCTGACGCGGCCCCAGATCGCACATGTCCCATGTGCCCACCTCCATAAAAATAGGGCCCCCACCTCATAGCAGCTTGAGCTGGGAACCCGTCCGGTTCGTTGAATCGATTGTCCGAGCCTCTTTTGTACCATGAATCCCCCGGCACGTGCGGGGAACTTCACAGCAAAACCAAGGGGAGCTGGATCAGCGGCCCCCTTCCAGCGCGCGCAGCGCGGTACAGACACGCCCGCAAGGATCGTCGGGCGCGAAAAGACCCTCGACGCGGTGCACGGGGACGATGACGCGGACCGGGCAGCGCGATGCGGCATCGCGAACGGCGCGGGCATCGGGTGCGCCCCCGATTCGGGACGCCACACTCGCCGCAACATCATCCACCGTCACGACCTCGCCATACGGAACGCCGAGCAGCGCCACGCACACCGCATGCTCGAAGTCGTCTCCATCAAAGTCCATCGGGGGGACCCAGCGCGGGCTCTGGCCGGCGAAATAGGCCCTAAGCCACGCCCAGGAGCGCTCCAGCACGGCGACGGCGGATCCGTGAAGCGGGCTCGACGCGCACATGGGGCGGGCACCGGAGAGCGCGTCGCACCCTTCGATCTCCTCGTCCGCGCAGGCGGGATCGGAGTCGGCGGGCCGGCGGCCGTCCATGTCGAAGCGCGTGGAGTCGGCGCACGTCGAGGGGGCGCGGTCGAGCTCGCAAAACCACAGGCCGGCCAACCCGCGCGCGGTGGCGGCAAGCGATATGTCGCCCAGCGGCGAGTGATATACGGTCGTGATCATGCAGGGGCCCCTCTCATTCCCCGCACATTGTACCGCGGCGCCCGTCACGGGCGGGCGGCCTTGCCCTACTCCGCGCTCTTGAGGGCGCCAACCATGTCGATGCGGTCGAGGCTGCGGTTGGTCATCCGGTTGATGATGAGCGTGAAGACGAACGACATCACCGAGGCGAGCAGATATGTTTGCGGCTCCACGATCGTGTCGAAGAACAGCGATGGCATGCGCAGCACGTATGTGAGGAACCTCGTGATCAGGTAGCCGAGCGGCCAGCCCACCACGATGCCGATGAGCGTGAGGACGATCGTCTCCTTGTTGATATAGCGATGCACCTCGCCGCGCCGGAAGCCCAGCACCTTGATCGTGGCGAGCTCCCGCTCGCGTTCGGAGATATTCGTGTTGGACAGCGTGAACACCACGGCGAAGGCCAGCGCGGCGGCCATCACGGTCACGATGTAGACCACGACGTCGATGATCTTGAAGCTCTCGGAGAAATCGTTGGCGACCTTCGTCGAGCTGTTCACGCTCACGAACGTGTCGCCCGCCATCAGCTGATCGGCCAGCTCGATCTTCTGCTCGTCCGTGCCCGTGAGGTTGGCCAGCAGCGCATTCGGGACGCACGGCTCGCCGAAGGCCTCGGCATAGGCGCTCTCGGTCATGAATACGAAGTTGCCCAGGAAGCTCACCGTGATGCCGTCCACGCGCACCGGAGCCTGGTTCAACGTCGAGTCCTGCACAAGGAGCTCATCGCCGAGCGAGAAGCCAAGCACCTGCTCGGCGTTCTTAGTCACGAGCGCGCCGTTGCCGTCGCGCGGCAGCGAAAGCTCCTCTCCGCCAACCGCGGGGGCGAGGAAGGTCGTGTGCGAGCCGTCCTCCGTCTTCATGTACGCGGACAGGTCGGCGTTGTCGGGGACCACGACGAGCTGGACGCTCTCCCGCACTCCCCCAAATTCAGCGGTCACGCTATCGACGCGCGCCTCGAGCATGCTGTCGACCGCGCCGGTCTCGCGCAGCTCGCGCTCCCCCCGCGCGAAATCCTCGTCGGCGGTGACGGCCAACAAGTCGTAGCGGACCACGCCGTCGCCGCCGTACTGGCGCGGCTTGAGCGAAATCACCGTATCGCGAATGCCCAGGCCGCAGATCATGAGGGCGGTGCAGCCCGCGATGCCGAACACCGTCATGAAGAAGCGCTTCTTGTAGCGGAACAGATTGCGGGCGCTCACCTTGTTGAGGAACGACAGGCGCCGCCACAGCGGGGTGATGCGCTCCAGCAAGATGCGTTTGCCCACGCGCGGGGCTTTGGGGCGCATGAGTGAGGCGGGCGTCTCCTTGAGCACGTGGCGACAGGCCAGGAAAGTGGCCCCCACGATGCCGAGCGCGAACAAGACGATGCCGAGCACCGCCGTGAACATGTTGAAGTGCAGCTGGAACGGGGGCAGCGCGTACATGGTCTTGAAGATGGTGAAGATGACGGCGGGGAGGGCGATGAACCCGAGCGCGTCGCCGGCGATGCCGCCCGCCAGGCAGGCCGCAAATGAGTAGATGAGGTACTTGGACAAGATGCGGCCGCGGCTGTAACCCAGCGCCTTGTACACGCCGATGAGGCCGCGATCCTCCTCGACCATACGCGTGACCGTGGTGAGGCTGATGAGCACGGCGACCGTGAAGAAGATGAGCGGGAACACGGTGGCGATGGACTCGATCGAGCTCGCATCGCTCTCGATGCTCGCATAGCTCGGCAGCGATCCGCGATCTTGGATGTACCACTTCGCACGCTCGATGCCGTCGACCTCGGCCCGGGCGTCGGCGAACCTCGCATTGACGTCGGCGCGATTGGCGTCGAGCTCGGCCCGACCGGCATCGAGCTCCGCCTGACCGGAGTCGGCCTCGCTCGCACCGGCGACGAGCCGGGCCTCGGCCTCGGCGATCTGGGTTTTCATCTGCTCGCGGGCGGCGTCGAGCTGGCCCAGGCCGCGCTCGGCGCGGGAGCGCTCGGCATCCAGGCGGCGCTGGCCCTCCGCGACCCGGTCGAGCCCCGCCTGGACCTCGCCCTTGCGCGCCACCCCCGCGGCAAGGGAGCGGATCTGCGCGCCGTCATCGGCGAGCATGGCATCGAGCGATGAGGCGGCGGAACCCAACATCTCCTCAATCGAGGAAAGCCTGGACACGGCCTGCTGGATCTGGCCCTCGTCCTCCGGGTACAGGCCCACGATGGCGCGCACGGCGTCGATGGCGTCGGCGTACCTGCCGCCGGTCAGCGCATCAAGACGATCGAGCATGCGCGCGACCTCGGCCTTGTCGGCCGGCGAAGCCGTGGGCAGGTCCGCAACGAGCCCTTTGATCTCGACCGTCAGGGCTTGCGCCCGCTCGAGCTCGGCGCGGGCCTCGCGCACCAGCGGGACCACGGAGGAAACGAACGGATCGACGGCCGTCGCGTCGCCCTTTTGCAGGCGCTCCCACAAATCGGCGGGCCAACGATCGCCGAGCAGCGGCTTGATCACGTCGACCGCGGACTCCGCCTTGGCGATGGCGGCAAGCGCATCGGTGAGCTCCGCACGGGTCGAGTCGAGCTTGCCCTGTTCGCGCTCGATGAGGGCCAGACCGGCGTCCAGCTCGGACTGGGCGGCATCGAGCTGACGGGCGGCGTCGGCGCGCTTGGCCTCGAGCTCGATCCTGCCCCCCTCGATCTGGGCGCGGGCGCGGTCGATCTTGTCCTGAGCGCTCACCAGCTCGCCGGCGGCCGCGTCCAGCGCCTCGTCGGCCTCGCCGCGGCGCTCGTCGATCTGCGCGAGGGCCTCGTCTTTCACATCGCTCGTCCGCTCGGCCTCTCGACGCTCGCGGATCCGCTCGACGCGGCCCTTGACCCCATCGATGAGCCCCTCATATTCACCCGAATAGGCCATGAGCTCGGAGGCACCGGCAACACGCAGGTAGGCGATGGTGAAGGTATCTCGATCCACCACGGCGGCGGGTGTGAGGAAGAACGCGTACTGCGGACCGCCGGTGCTGCGGAAGCTCATGGTCTTGCTGCCGGCGTTCACGTCCATGGGGTCGAGCACGGATGCGGTGATGGTGTAGCGACCGCGCTCGAAGATCGCCGGCGAATCGTCGGGAACGGCGGTATCGGCGTCGGTATCGGCTTTGCCGTCGCGCTTCTCCCCGGCGCCCTCGAAGGTCACGGTGTCGCCGATCTTCTTGCCGCTCGCATCCAGGTACTTACTCGTGACGGCGACCTCGTGCACGTCGCGGGGGAGCCGGCCTTCGACCACGCGGGGCTCGTTGAGACCGGCCGCGGAGAGCGCCTTGAGATCGACTTTCTCGCTCATGCCATTCACCTGGGTGTAAGCGGACTCGGTGTAGCCGCCCTCGGCCACATCGACCCCGTCCACCTCGGCGAGCGCGGAGATATCGGCTTCATCCAGCCCGAGCGTCGAACGGACCGAGATGTCGAACAGGCGCTGGGCGTCGTAGTAGTCGTCGGCCGTATGGCGCAGGTCGTCGCAAGCGGCCTTGAGGCCCACCAACATGGTGGCCCCGAGCGCCGTGATCACGAACAGCGAGATGAACCGCTTGAGGTTACCCGTGATGGTGCGCTTGATATCGCTCGCGAACGCGTTCGGCCGAACGCCGGCCTTCCTCCCCCTCATGATGCGCCCCGCCTACCACTCGATATCGGCGATGGGCACGGGATGCTCGTTGACCTGCATGTCCGTGACGCGGCCGCTCTTGAAGCGGATCAGGCGGTCGGCCATGGGGGCCAGGGCGGAATTGTGCGTGATGATGAGGACGGTGATGCCGTCGCGGCGGCAGGTGTCCTGCAGCAGCTGCAGCACCTGCTTGCCCGTTTGGTAGTCGAGCGCCCCGGTGGGCTCATCGCACAGCAGGAGCTTGGGGTTTTTCGCGATGGCGCGGGCGATGGAGACGCGTTGCTGCTCGCCGCCGGAAAGCTGCGCCGGGAAGTTCGCCATGCGCTCGCCCAAGCCGACCTTGCACAGGCAGTCGGCCGCGTCGAGTGAATCGGGGCAGATCTGGGAGGCGAGCTCGACATTCTCGAGCGCGGTGAGGTTGGGGACGAGGTTGTAGAACTGGAAGACGAAGCCAACGTCCGCACGGCGATACTCCACGAGCTCCTCCTCGGAGGCGGAACTCACATCGCGCCCGTCGACGACGACGCGACCGCTCGTCGCGTTGTCCATGCCGCCCAAAATGTTGAGCGCCGTGGTCTTGCCGGCGCCCGATGCGCCCAAGATCACGGCAAGCTCCCCGCGCTCGACCTCGAAGCTCGCGCCATCCAGCGCGCGCACTTCCGATCCGCCGGACCCGTACGTCCTCACAACGTCATCGAACTCGATATATGCCATGCGCGGGCCCCCGTTACCTCATCTGCTCCCGTTGGTATGTTCTACCCACAAGAGGGGGTGTCAGACAGTCGGGGTCTATGCCTCGGGCTTTTGGATGAGCACCGCGCCGAAGGCGGTGGGGCCGCAGTGGCAGGAGATCACGCCGCCGACCTTGGTCCAGGTGATTTCCCGGAAGCCCAATTCACGGGCGTACGCCTCCATCTCCGCACGGAGCTCCTCGGACAGACCGACGGAATAGGCCAGGCCGATGTGGGAATAGTCGATGTCGCCTTTGTCGACCATGTGATCGATAAAGGCGTGCGCGCACTTGAGCATGGAGCCGCGGAACTTCTTGGTGGCGAGGAACTTGCCGCCGAGCACCTCGATGCAGGGCTTGATCTTGAGCAGGTGCGCGCCGAGGAACGCGACATTGGAAAGACGCCCTCCGGCCTTGAGGAAGCCGAGGTCGGTGGGGACGAAGCCGAGCAGGATGCGGTCTATCACGCTCTCGGTATGGGAGAAGATCTCCTCGACCGAGGCCTCGGGGTGGGCTTCGATGTACTTGGCGGTCTCAACGGCGGCGAGGCCCTGCCCCACGGAGGCGAAGCGCGTATCCATGGAGTGGACATAGCCGCGGCCCTGGGCGGCGATCTTGGAGGACTGGTGCGAGCAGGTGGTCACCTCGGAGTACGCGAGATGGAGGATGGTCGCATCGGGCTGCTCGGCGTGAATGCGATCGAAGACCTTCTCAAAGTCGCCAGGGGTGCAGCCGCTCGTCTTGGGCATCTCGCCGAGCTCGTTGCAGCGCGAGTAGATCTCGAGCGGATCGATGGCGCCATCGTCCATCGTCTCGTCGCCGATCGTCACGTGCATCGGAACGACCACGATGCCGTAGCGCTCGCTCTGCTCCGGCGATACGTCCGCGCCGGACTCGACCACGATGACGTACTTACCCACAAGACCACGACCAATCTACTCGACATTGCATATGGCGAAGGCGCCGGGCGCATCCTTATCGCCGACGCCTTCCCCTTATGTGCGTGACACCAGATTGTACACACTGGAGCTTGATGTGTAGGTTAATTACCGACCACCGGACGCGCATTTCCGACCAAACGACACAGGGCCGTCAAGACCCCGCACGACATCTGTATCGTTCGGCGACGCATGTCCCTATTCGCACAGGAGCTTGGCGATCTGGACGGCGTTGGTGGCAGCGCCCTTCCTGATCTGATCGCCGCAACACCAGAAGGTGATTCCGCGCAGGGCGTCGGGATTTGAAATATCGCGACGCACGCGGCCGACCCAGATCAGGTCTTGATCGGTGGTGTCCAGCGGCATGGGCCAGCGATCGTGCGCGCTCTCGGCGTCGAGGTCGTCGACGAGCTTGACGCCGGGGGCGGACGAGAGCGCCGCGCGCACCTCGTCCAGCGTGATGTCGCGTTCGAATTCGAGCGTGATGCTCTCGGAGTGGGAGCGCAACACGGGGACGCGCACGCATGTGCAATTCACGCGAAGCCCGGGCAGGTGCATGATCTTGCGGCCCTCATCTTGCATCTTCATCTCCTCGGAGGTGAAGCCCTCGAACTTCTCTCCGCCGATCTGCGGGATGAGGTTGCTCGCCAACTGCGCCGCGAAGGCGGCCGGCGCCGGGATCTCCTCGCCGCGGCCCATGCAGCCGATCTGCTCCTCGAGCTCGCGCATGCCGGGCGCGCCGGCGCCCGAGGCCGCCTGGTAGGTGGATACGATCATGCGCTTCACGCCGGCCAGCCGGTGCAGCGGCCAGGTTGGCACCAGGCCGATGATGGTGGCGCAGTTGGGATTGGCGATGATGCCCCTGTGGGACCGCGCGTCCGCCGCGTTTATCTCGGGGATGACGAGCGGGACGTCCTCGTCCAAACGGAAGGCATGTGAATTGTCGACCACCACGGCACCGCGTTTGACGGCCTCCGGGTACAGGGCCTTAGCCACATCGTCCTCGGCCGCCCCGAGCACGATGTCCACACCGTCGAACGCCTCGGGAGAGGCGGCCTCGACCGCGACCTCGCCCCACGGGGTCGACACGACCCTGCCGGCCGAGCGCGGGCTCGCCAAAAGCTTGAGCGATGCCACCGGGAACCGCTGTTCCTCCAGACACGCGAGCATCTGCGTGCCGACGGCACCCGTGGCCCCCACGATGGCGACGACGTACTTCTTCATCTTTCCCCACTCCTCACAGTTCGCACAGGGGGTGCATGGTTCCGGAAACGCCGCGTGTCTAAAACGCGCGCGGCGCGGGCTCCAACTCGGAGGTCGTCACGATACCGTCCTCATCGGAAAATGCCTCGTAGATGGTTTTGATCGCGAGGTCGAAATCGCGCTCCTCGACGCCCACGATGATGTTGATCTCGTCGCATCCCTGCGTGATCATGCGGACGCTCACGCCCGCCTCGCCGAGCTTGCCGAACAGGTGCCCCGAGATGCCCGCACGGCCGCGCAAGTTGCGGCCGACGGTGGCGATGAGCGCCAGATCCTCCACGACCTCGATCTCCAGAGGCTCGACCTCCTCCTGGATGTCGGCGATGAGCGAATACAGAGAATCCTTGACGTCGGCGGCCTGCACCACGGCGGCGAACTGGTCGACACCCGTGGGCATGTGCTCGACGGACACGCCGTAGCGCTCGAACACGGACAGGGCGCGGCGCATGAAGCCGATGCGGCTCTTGGTGCGGTCGCGCGAGACGTTGATGGCCAGGAAGTTCCGCTTTCCGGCGATACCGGTGATGATCGGCTCGGTGTCGCCCTCCTTGGCGGTTTCGGAGATGATCGTGCCCGGGTCCTCGGGGGCGTTCGTGTTCTTGATGACGAGCGGGATGCCGGCGTCACGGACGGGGAAGACCGCCTCCTCGTGCAGGACGCTCGCGCCCATGTAGGACAACTCGCGCAGCTCCTCATAGGTGATGCGCGGAATGGGTTGGGCCCCCGGGACGATGCGCGGGTCGGCGGAGAGGAAGCCCGAGACGTCCGTCCAGTTCTCATACAGGTCCGCCTCGAGGCACTGGGCGAGAATCGAGCCGGAGATGTCACCGCCGCCGCGGTCGAGCAACTTGACCCTGCCCTCCTTGGTCGCTCCGTAAAATCCCGGCATCACGAAGCCTCCCTCGCGGGCGTTTTCCTTGACGAGGGCGGCCGTGCGCGACATGGACAGGGTTCCGTCGTGGTGGAAAGCAACCATATCGGCGGCGTCGATAAACGGAAGGTCCAGATACTCGGCCATAAGACGGGCCGTGAAGTACTCGCCGCGGCTCACGAGCTCCTCGGTGGTGTAGCCGCCGGAACGGGCTCGCTCGGCGAAGGAGGCGAACTCCTCGCGAATGGGATAGGAGAGCCCCAGGTCATCGGCGATGTCGAAATAGCGTTGGCCGATGTCGGCGAGCAGGTCCTCGCAAGAGACGTGGTAGTTCACGTGCGCATCGACGAGATAGAGCAGGTCGGTGACCTTCGTGTCGGCCTTATGACGGCGACCGCAGGCGCTCACCACGACGAATCGACGGGCCGGATCGGCGTCGATGATCGCCTTGATCTTCTTGAAGTGCTCGGCGTCAGCGACGGACGAGCCGCCGAACTTGGTGATTTTGATCATGGTGGGCGAATCCTCCCCCTTGCGCGCGGACACAGGGCGCATACGGTCGTACGGCTGTCACTTTACCATGAGCGAGCCCGCTCCACGGCGCCGCGGACCCTGGCGACACATGTTTGCAATCTCACATCCGGATTGGGTGTGGAATGCGATTGAAGAGCCATGGACCTGCAACGCTTTATCTGAACGGAGTGCTCGACTCTGATACCATGACAGCATCCGCGACGCATCGAGCCCGAGGAGAAACCGGCATGAGAACCTATCACAGCACCCGTTCGAACGAGGCGCCCCTCACCGCTAAGGAGGCCATCCGCCGCGGCATCGCCCCCGACGGCGGCCTGTATGTGAGCGACGCGCTCGGCACCGCCCAGATCCCCCTCGGCGACCTCTCGGAGATGGGGTACCTCGACCTTGCGCGCAAGGTGCTCCGCGCCCTGCTGCCCGACTTCTCCCCCGCCGAAATCGACGTGTGCGTGTCCGAGGCCTATAAGGGGACGTTCGCCAGCTCCGAGGTCACACCCGTCGCGGGCATCGCGCCGGTGGGGAGCGACAGCACGCCCACGAGCGTGCTCGAACTCTGGCACGGCCCCACGAGCGCCTTCAAAGACGTCGCGCTCCAGATGCTGCCCCGCCTCATGTCCCGCACGGGTGCGAACGGCGGCGCCGGGGACGAGAAGGTCATGATCGTCACCGCCACCTCCGGCGACACCGGCAAGGCCGCGCTCGCCGGATTCGCCGATGCCCCGGGCGTCGGTATCACCGTCTTCTACCCCGAGGGGAAGGTCTCCCGTGTGCAGGAACTGCAGATGAGCACACAGGAGGGCTCGAACGTGTCCGTCTGCGCCGTGCGCGGCAATTTCGACGATGCGCAGACCGCCGTCAAGCAGATCTTCGCCGATCGCGAGCTCTCCGAGCGGCTCGCCCGTCAGGGCGTCATGCTCTCCAGCGCGAACTCCATCAACGTCGGGCGGTTGGTGCCCCAAGTCGTCTACTACTTCGCCGCCTACGCGCAGCTCCTCCGCGCTGGCACCATCACCTGCGGAGACGAGGTCGAGTTCTGCGTGCCGACCGGCAACTTCGGCGACATCCTCGCCGGCTACTACGCCAAGCGGCTCGGCCTTCCCGTGGCGCGCCTCATCGTGGCGAGCGATGCGAACAACGTGCTGTTCGACTTTCTCACCACGGGCACGTACGACCGCAATCGGCCCTTCTTCACCACGACATCGCCGTCCATGGACATCCTCGTCTCCTCGAACCTCGAGCGCATGCTCTACTACCTGTCCGATGGCGACGTCGAACTCGTCTCCCAGCTCATGGGCGAGCTTTCGGGCGAGGGCTCCTACACCCTTCCCCCCGAGATGCTCTCCAAGATCCAGGAGGTGTTCGCCTGCGGCTGGGCGAGCGAGGACGAAGTCGCCCGCGCCATCAAGGCCTGCTGGGATGAGAACGGCTATCTGATCGACCCGCACACCGCCTGCGGCTACCACGTGCTGGGCCAGACACCCCCGGCCCCCGGTTCAAAGGCCCGCATCCTGCTCTCCACCGCGAACCCGTACAAGTTCCCTCGCGCAGTGGCCGGCGCGCTCGGCCTGTTCTGCCCGCCGGACGATTTCGCCTGCATGCAGGTCCTGGAAAAGGCCACGGGCACCTGCGCGCCCGCTCAGCTCGCCGAGCTGCGGGACAAACCCGTGCTGCACGCCGACGTCGTGGACATCGATGGTATGGCGTCCTTCGTGGAGCGGACCGCCGGGGGCCTCAGATGATCAAGATCACCGTACCCGCCACCAGCGCGAACCTCGGCATCGGATACGACACGCTCGGAATGGCGGTTTCGCTCTACTCGCACTTCACGTTTGAGCGCGCCGACGAGTTGCAGATCACCGGATGTCCGGAAGAGTTCCAAAACGAGGACAACCTCGTGTATGCGTCGCTCGTGGACGCCTTGCGCGAGTGGGGCGAGGAGCCCTTCCCCGTGAAAATCGACATCCAGACCGAAGTGCCCGTGGCTCGCGGCCTGGGCTCGAGCTCGACCTGCGTCGTCGCGGGCATCATGGCGGCCGCGGCGCTCATCGGCCACACCGTCGACCGCGCCGAACTCGTGCGCATCGCAACCGCCGTGGAGGGGCATCCCGACAACGTCGCCCCCGCCATCCTCGGCGGCGCCGTGTGCTCCTTCACGCCCGAAGGCGATCTTCCCCGATGCCTGCGCTATGAGGTCAGCGATCGCCTCCGCTTCATCACCGTCATCCCACCCTATGAGGTCCATACGAGCGAGGCGCGAAAAGTCGTGCCCCAGCAGGTCGCGCTCGCAGACGCCGTATGGCAGATGGGTCGTATCGCCGGCATGACGCGCGGTTTGGAGACGGGCGACCTCGCACTTATCGCTGCCGCGAACAACGATCGCCTGCAGGAGCCCTTCCGCCGTTCGCTCATCCCCGACTACGACGACATCCGCGCCACCTGCCTGGAAGGCGGTGCTGGGACGCTGTGGATCTCAGGCTCGGGTTCCACCCTCATGGCGGTGACCGACGATACCATCGTCGCCAAATTCCTGCAGGTCCGGCTCAGAAAGGCGTTCCCCGCCTGTGAGACGCACATTCTCACGTGCGACACCGAGGGCGCTCAAATCGAGTATCTGTAGCCATGGCCGTCGATGGTGACGGCGTCACGACCTTCCATCGACCTATGAAAGCGGGGCGGGTTCGCGTGCATGCGAACCCGCCCCGCCGGTATCCATCGATCGATGCGCTTCTTTCATCTCGCCACATCGACGCGAGTTCCAATGCTACGCCAGATCCTCCCCATTGGTCTCAATGACCTTTCGATACCAATCGAAACTGTCCTTGCGCGAACGCTCAAGCGTCCCGTTGCCCTGGTTGTCCTTATCGACATAGATAAAGCCGTATCGCTTCTCCATCTCCCCGGTGCCCGCGCTAACCAAGTCGATGCAACCCCATGGTGTATAGCCCATCAGCTCAACGCCGTCTTCCTCCACGGCGAGCTTCATCTGCTCGATGTGCGAACGCAGATAATCGATGCGGTACTGATCGTGAACGGATCCGTCGGGCTCCTTCTTGTCATAGGCTCCGAAACCGTTTTCCACTATGAACAACGGCAAGCCGTAACGATCAGTGAACCAGTTGAGAGCGTAACGAAGACCGACCGGGTCGATCTGCCAACCCCAATCAGATGCCCTGAGGAATGGATTCTTGACGCAATCGACAGTGCAATCAAAATCGAAATGCTCGTTTCCGTCTCGCCATTGAGTCGCCAGACTCATATAGTAGGAAAAGCCGATATAATCGACCGTTCCCCGCGCCAACAACGTCAGATCCTCCGCAGTCACATCGATATCGAACCCCTTGCGCGCCCACAGCGCGGTAATGTTCGGCGGGTACGCGCCCAGCGCATGAACATCGGCAAAATAGTAATGACGCTCCATCGCCTTGTGTGCCATGAGAACATCTTCCGGCTTACACGTGGCGGGATACATCGGGCACATGGCGATCATGCAGCCAATCTGGAAATTCGGATTGATTGCATGCCCGATCATGACGGCCTTTGCGCTCGCGACCAGCTCATAGTGGGCCGCTTGGTACATCGCCCTCTCCCGGTTCTCGCCGGGTTTCGCCACGATGCCGGAATCCACCAACATGGCGAAATCCTCGTTGTAGTTCGCCTGATTGTTGATCTCGTTGAACGTCATCCAGTATGTGACTTTGTCCTTATAGCGCTCGAAGCACACCGTTGCGAAGCGCACGAACAAATCTATGAGCGCGCGGTTGCGCCAGCCCCCGTACTTATTCACCAAACCGAGCGGCATCTCGAAGTGGCTCAAAGTCACTACGGGCTCGATACCGTGTGCCAGGCATTCGTCGAACAAGTCGTCATAGAACTTCAGTCCCGCCTCGTTGGGCACGGACTCATCGCCTTCGGGGAAAATGCGGCTCCACGCTATGGACGTGCGAAAACACTTGAAGCCCAATTCGGCCATAAGCGCGATGTCGTCCTTGTAGCGATGGTAGAAATCGATCGCATCGTGATTCGGATAATTTTCTCCGGGAATGACCTCGCCGGTGAAACGTCGCCGCGTGTTCGCATCCCCGGCGGTGGTGACGTCCATGATGCTCGGACCCTTGCCATCGCAATTCCAACCGCCCTCGAGCTGATGCGCGGCGACGGCGCCACCCCATAAAAAGCCATCGGGAAATACCATGTCTGTAACCTTTCTGTCCATTGGGAAACAAGATCTGAACCGCCAAGGAGAAGGAAGGGGGGAAGCCCGTCCGCTTCTCCCCTCCCATACGGGATATCGACCCCTACTCCGTCTCGGCGGCGAGCTTCGCGGCCTCCTCGTCGCACAGCTGCCTGTCGTACTTCTTGAAGAACGGGAAGTAGATGAGCGTGGCGGCGGCGACGCAGAGGATGGCGACGAGCGCGGCCATGAACGAGCCTCCACAAGAGATGAAAGCCCCCAGGCCAGCGGGCGTCGGCCACGGCATCTGCACGATCACCGGGGGGATCAGATGCATGGAAATCGCGAGATAGCCAATGGCGGCGGAGGCCATGGGTGCCAGCATGAAGGGTATCGCGAGAGCAGGATTGTACACGATGGGCAAACCGAAGATGAGCGGCTCGTTGATGTTGAAGAGCGCGGGGACGATCTCCGCCTTACCGATTGCCTTAAGTTGCTCGGACTTGGCGATGGTGATCATGAGGATGGTCAAACCGAGCGTCGCTCCAGATCCTCCAACGGTAACGAACGCGTTATTGAACTCTCCAGCCCAGATGGCAGTTCCCCCTTCGGCGTTCACGACCAGATTGGACAGGGCGATGGCGGCCAGCGGAGACGTCACTATCGTGGCGCCATGAATGCCGACGAGCCACAGCGCATGGATCAAGAAGTAAATGACCAGGATGCCAGGGAGCGTGTCGACGATGTTGACGACAAACCCAAAGGGGATCGCGATGAACCCGTAGAAATCGGTACCGAACATCATGAAAACGACCTGGATGAGCATGCAGACGATCGCGATCAGAAAGCCCGGGATCAAAGCGGTGAAGGAACGCGCGACACCGTCTGGGACCACCTCGGGCAACTTGATGACGACGTTCTTCTGGACGCAGAACGCGTAGATGCGAACGGAGAACCAGGCGATGATAAATGCGCAGAAGATGCCCGCGGCACCAAAGCGAGCGGGACCGCTGCCCATGGCCCAGCCGTTAAACAGGCCGGCTTCGGGATTGTTGAGCAGGGAGATCACTCCGTCGACGACGCCGATCTGCGGTATGCAGATAAAGAGGGCCATCACCGCCATGAGCACGGCGTTTATAGGCCTGATGTCGATTTCGTCTTCTTCGGAAAGAATGCGGGCATATTCATACGCGGTGGCGATCAGGAAATACAGGGCGATGCATCCAATGGTGGCGCTGTTCGCAAGCATGTAGATGTTCGTGATCTTGTCAAATGTCACCGACCATATCCCCGCAAGAAACGGAAACGCCTGCGGCAAAACATTCAAGATGAGAAACATCGACCCCACGATGGTAAAGGAAATCGACGTCATTCCCGCAAAGGTGATTGCACGGATCATGCGAAGCTGAGATAGCTTGGTCATGGGTCCCATGATGTATTTTTCCAGAATGTCGAACACTGTATTCAACCTCCTCGGTTATTCAACCGTTGTATTTGAGCACCTTCTGATACAGCGCATAGCGCTTGTCACGCCGGTCGCGCACAAGGTCTATGCGATGGATGATGACGAGCTTGACCGCGATCAGGGTTATGCAGAACATGACTCCGACCGTCTTTCCACTGAAGAACGGGAAGAAGAGCGTCTCACCGCCTGCGACCGTCGCACACAAGACGATTCCGCTGGCCACGCACGACGCGACGAGCGCACGCCGAGACCAGACGAGATCCTCGATCTCACGAGACAAGGTCCCGAATACCTCGATCATGACTACCAGCGACAGCGCGATCTCGAGCAGGGGACCGACGACCATGGCGCTCGGACGGAGTGCGATAAGCAAGTACAGCCAATACAAGCCGGCGAAAAACACCCCTGCATCCAGATAGCGAATCAGCATGTATCGATTCCATTTGGCCGTCTTGATCGCCTGTTCCCGCCTAAACTCCTCGGAATCAAGGTCCTTTCGCCCGCCCGTCTTCGCAGAGGATGAGCCGTTCTCTGAACGTGGACGCCCATCCATGCGCTTTGCCGAGGTACTTGAATCGACTCGCGCGGCCTGAATCCGCGCCTTCGATCGCGCCCGTTTGATCTGCTCTTTCTTTTTCATCAGCTCATCCCATCATTGACATGGCGACGAGGTCGACTAGCCGATCAGACCGTCGATCATTTCGAAAATCGCCGGGCAGTTCTGTCGACCGTAGTCCCTCATCGGAATAACCTCGACGGGCAGGCCCCCCGCCTTTTTGACGATCTTGTCTTTCTGGTAGGAAATCTGCGGACCAACGAGAATGCAATCGTATCCATCGCCTTTTGGATCCTTGAGCTCAGAGAAGCTCCGAGCGGCGACCTCGAGATCGATTCCGTTCTCGGCGGCATATGCATCCATCTTTTTCATCAGCATGCTGGTGGACATTCCAGCAGCGCAAACAAGCAGTATCTTCATGTCTTTTTCTTCCCTTCCGGGGTCTTCGTCCCCCAGACATTGCATCGCCCCTCAACCGAGGCGATTACTCCCCGTCGATGCGCTCATACAAAGCGACGATCTCCTCCGCCAGATCTTGGCAGAGCATTGAGGTCATAAGGTGATCCTGAGAATGGACCAACAACACATCCACGGGAACATGATCGCCATCGGCTTCACGCGACAGCAATTTTGTCTGCTCATCATGTGCCTGAATGCCGACCTCGCGAGACTCGTCGAGCAATTTGCGAGCTTCCTCGCGGTCGCCGCAACGTGCCTTGGCGATGGCATCCATCGCCAAGCTACGCGCCTGTCCGGCGGCAGCCACGATGGCAAACGAAACGAGTTCCATGTTTTCCTCTTCAACCATTGTTACCTCCTCTCATCGCCTTAGAACCAGATGAACTGACAACACGCGACGCAACGTCGGTGCGTTGAAGTATTTGCTCATCGAGAAACCGCCCCGTCCACATTGCTCTTATGCGTCAGCATGCTGGCGTTTTCGAGCAGCTCGACGAAGACCTCCCATCGTTGCGCGCTCAATAACCGTTCGACCGCATTCGAGTCGACCAGCAGGTCGGTAAAGCAATCCATAAAGGAGCGCGCCGCGCCATTTTCATCACAAGAAAACCCAGTCAAAAAGACCGCTTGGACCTTCTCTCCCTCGTCTCCCCATGCGATTGGCCTGTCCAAAAGACCCACGCAGACGAACGTCTCATCGCTGGCCGCCTCAAGCGGATGCGGCATTGCGATATTGTTGCCGAATGCCGTAGCCATGCAGCGTTCACGTGCAAACACCAGTTCCCGAAAATTCGAGGCGACCTTGCGCGACTCCTGGACTTTAGTGATCAGAAACGCGAGCACATCCTCTTTATCGGCAAGCTCCAGATGCGCGAAAAAAAGATGCTCGTCCACATAGCGGGAGAAATCCAGTGGGACGATGCACGCATTTCGGCGCAGCATCATTCGCGCATCCTCCGCCTCGATAGGATCGAGAAAACACGATACCTCTCGTACCGGCACCGGCAAATCGCGACCCAAGGGAACGGTTGTGAAGACATAATCGACGGTGGAAAAGTCAATCGAATTGACGCTCAGGGCATCGCATGTCTGGATCGAATCGATGTACTCCCCAAATTCCCTTCGGCACTGGTACTCGAGCAGGCGAGCGCTCCCGGCACCGGAGGCGCAAACCACCAAAATTCGCTTCTTGGCGATGGCGGTCCTCGATCGCTCAAGAGCAAGCTCAAATGCCAACGCAATATAGCCGATTTCATCATTGGAAAGCGTCGATCCATACGTATCGGCGATGACGGCCGACGCATCCACCGCGATGGCGTACGAAAGCGGGTACCGAGCCTTGATATCCTCCAACATCGGATTCTTAAGCTTCATGTTATAGCGCAGGCGCACCGACAACGGTTGGATATGTCGGGCTAGATTCATTCGAAGTTCGAGGTCGTTTCGGAAATCGAATCGGAATACCCCCCACACATGCTCGAGCATGTCCGACACGACGCGCCAAACTTCATCCGAGATGATCGGGCTATCCTCATCGGAAGATTGATAAATCGTCTGTTTTCCCGCCAGATGAATGGCGATATAGGCGATCTCTTCCCGGGGCAATTCGATAGATGTCAACACGGCGATCCGCTCGGCAATATTCTCTGCTGCCTTATATTCATTCGTCTCGGCGATGATTTCCAAGCGACCGGATTCTATGGGCATATAGCAGTCATTCGAAATACGCACGAGCGCGATGACGATATGAACGAGCAGATTTTGAAAAGCGACCGGGTTTATGACGACGTCGCAGCCCTTGGTGGCCTCGCTCACGCACGTCGCTATGGTATCGAGCATCTTTTCATCGCCTTCAAAGGCATCTCCCATGAGGCCTTTGAGAACGCGCAACCCGTCCCCTTTGACGGTGCCGGTATCTGCGGCGACCGAAGCCCCTGCTTCGATGGCGGCATTTGCCATGCAGAGGCGGCGCGACATCTCATCGCCCGTCACGCGAATACCGTAATGAGATCGCTTTTCAAGGGCCAAGCCATAGGGATGCAATCGGCTCTCGACCCTTTTCAGATCGCCCGATAGGGCGCTCTTGGAAACGTACAAAACATCGGAAAGATCTTGAAGCTTGATCCAATCGTTGCGCATCAACAAATCGTTGAGCAGGTAGTTCACACGTTCTTCCGCCGTCTTGCAGGCAAATCGCGCCTGATCTCCGTCCTGCCGCGCGAGCCAGTCCGCCAGTTCATCCGGACGTTCGGAGATTACGTGATACCCCTCGCCTCGCACAAGATTGACCGTAGCCACGCCATCGAGCACCACATTCGCGCGCGCGACGTATTTCCGAAGCGTTCGTGTGCTCACCTGGAATTCGGCGCCCACATCTTCGGGACTCACCCCATCATGCACTTGGAGATATCTGATGATCTGCGCGATTTCCATGGCTTGCCACCTCCCTTCGGCTGCGCTCAGCGTAATCATACGTTGAGCGCAGCCGAAGTTCGGTTCATTCGTTTCCGATTGACGCGGAAGATCAATGAACTGAGCTAATACGCAGGTAGATTGTTATTTTCTTCAATCCGAACCTATTTGCCGCTCATCGACGCCATTGTGCCTTCGAGTCCAAAAACCGCCTGCGGACGAAAAACTACCGCTCACTCGCACCAATGCAAGCGGTAAAACTGAATGGGATGAGGTCGTCCCCTATCGATCGACCGCTTGCGCCATCCTGCCTTCGCGCAACCCGCGCATGACCGCCTCTCGCAGCTCGGGCATCCTGCCCTTATCCATTGCCGGCACGCCCTCGAGGGGATATTCGATACCCAGTTGCTCGTATTTGACGATACCCATGGTGTGATACGGCAGCATCTCCAGACCGACGACATTGTGCCAAGGTGCGATCAGGCGACCGAGGGCCTCGCACTCCTCGATCGAATCGGTGATGCCGGGCACCACCACATGACGGATAACCACCTTGATCCCACGGCGGGCGAGCTCGTTGCCAAACGCGAGGATGCGCTCCGGCTCCCGCCCGGTCAGGGCCTTATGCCCAATCGGGTCGCTGTGCTTGATATCGAGCAGGACCATGTCCGTCTCATCCAAAAGCCTGTCGAACTGCTCGGGTCTTTTGGGGTTGTACGCATAACCGCAACTGTCCAGGCACGTGTGAATCCGCCCGGCGGGCGCGTTGTGGGCGGCAGTGAACAAATCTCCCACGAACTTTGGCTGCAGCAAAGGCTCGCCGCCCGTGACGGTCAGACCGCCCGTGCGGTAAAACGGTCTGTTGCTCTCATACTCCTCGAGGATACGCTCCACCGTCGCAAGGGTGCCCACGCCCTCACCCGTGGCCCATGTGTCCGGGTTGTGGCAATACGCGCAGCGCATCGGGCACCCTTGGGTGAATACCACGAACCGCACGCCCGGGCCATCCACGGTGCCCATGCTCTCGATGGAATGGATGCGTCCGAGCGCATACCTGGACTCGACGTCTCGACTCTCATCTAGCTGAACGCGTGCCATAGTCGCATCTCCCCTTTATCTGCAGACACGGCCTGCAGACGCATTATCTTGTGAGTTATATTACCCCGTCGGCGGCGGGCGTCCCGGCTTTTTACGGCTTGCGGGCGTCTCTCGATATAAAAAGGGACGCCGGAGATGCCGGCGCCCCTCTCTATGACGATGCCCTTACGGACGATCGCTTAAAAGCTATCGTGGAAGGTACGGGAGATAACCTCGTCCTGCTGAGCCTTGGTCAAGTTGTGGAAGTTCACAGCGTAACCGGAAACACGAACGGTGAGCTGAGGGTACTTCTCCGGATGAGCCTGGGCGTCGAGCAGCGTGTCGCGGTTGAACACGTTGACGTTCAGGTGATGGCCACCCTTCTCGGCGTAAGCGTCGATCATGCTCACGAGATTGTCGGCCTGAGCCTGCGGGATGTCAGCGACCTTCATTGGTGCACTCCTTTTCATCTCCGGCGCTTCTCGCGCCGAAATAGGAATTGTTACTGAAATTATATCAGCATTGACGGCGCCGGTGAGTACGAATTACTACCGGCGCAGAAACATTACAGACGGACCGAATGTCCAACGGCCTTAGCGGTCCTC
The DNA here is from genome assembly GCA_029264355.1 of Collinsella sp. Lineage (GTDB taxonomy): Bacteria > Actinomycetota > Coriobacteriia > Coriobacteriales > Coriobacteriaceae > Collinsella. The sequence continues at coordinate 95,738 of JARIBW010000028.1, forward strand.
AGAACCCTCGGGAGCGGAAGAGTCGGTGCAGTCGCAGCAAGCGATCGGATTCTCAAAAGAAACGTCGCTGAGATCCAAATCGCCGAACATCACCTGATCCTCCTTGCCGAGCGCGCCCGGGATGATGGAGAAGGTGTTGGAGATGCCGTCCTGGGCGTCGCGGAAGGGAAGCTTCGAGACGGAGGACAGGGAGGCGATTGCACCGTGGGTGTCGCGCTGGTGCATGGGGTTGGCACCGGGAGCGAACGGCACGCCGGCCTTGCGGCCGTCCGGGGTGGCACCGGTCTTCTGACCGTACACCACGTTGGAGGTGATGGTCAAAACGGACGTGGTGGGCACGGAGTTGCGGTACGTGTCGTTCATGCGGATGTACTCCATGAACTGGTGCACGATATCGTGGGCGAGCACGTCGACGCGGTCGTCGTCGTTGCCGTACTTGGGGAAGTCGCCCTCGATGTTGAAGTCGACGATGACGCCGTCCTCGTCACGGACCGGATGGACCTTGGCGTACTTGATGGCGGACAGGGAGTCGGCCACGACGGACAGGCCGGCGATGCCGGTGGCGAACCAACGGTGGACGTCCTTGTCGTGCAGGGCCATCTGGATGGACTCGTAGCAGTACTTGTCATGCATGTAGTGGATGACGTTCAGCGTGTTCACATACACGCCGGCGAGCCACTTCATCATGTCGTTGTACTTGGACATGACGTCGTCGAAATCAAGGGTGTCACCCTCGACGGCGCGGAACTTCGGGCCGACCTGCTTCTTGGAGACCTCGTCCACGCCGCCGTTGAGCGCGTACAGAAGGCACTTGGCAAGGTTGGCGCGGGCGCCGAAGAACTGCATCTCCTTGCCGACGCGCATGGAGGACACGCAGCAGGCGATGGCGTAGTCGTCGCCATGGTAGACGCGCATGACATCGTCGTTCTCATACTGGATGGAGGAAGACGCGATGGAGGTCTTTGCGCAGAACTCCTTGAAGGCCTGGGGCAGCTTGGTGGACCACAGGACGGTCAGGTTGGGCTCCGGGGAAGTGCCCATGTTCTCAAGGGTGTGGAGGTAGCGGTAGCTCATCTTGGTGACGAGGGTGCGACCGTCGACGCCCATGCCGCCGATGGACTCGGTGACCCACTGCGGGTCGCCGGAGAACAGGTTCTGGTACTCGGGGGTACGGGCGAACTTGACCATACGCAGCTTCATGATGAAGTGGTCGACGAACTCCTGGATCTGCTCCTCGGTGAAGGTGCCGCACTTGAGGTCGCGCTCGGCGTAGATGTCGATGAAGGTGGAGGTGCGGCCGATGGACATGGCGGCGCCGTTTTGATCCTTCACGGAAGCCAGGTAGGCGAGGTACATCCACTGGATGGCCTCCTGGGTGTTGGCGGCCGGGCGGGCGATGTCGAAGCCGTACAGCTTACCGAGCTCGATGAGCTGCTTGAGGGAGCGGATCTGCTCGGACAGCTCCTCGCGATCGCGGATAGTCTCCTCGGTCATGACGGAGGGCGTGGAGGCCTTCTGGGCCTCCTTGTCGGCGATCAGGGCGTCGACGCCGTAGAGGGCGACGCGACGGTAGTCGCCGATGATGCGGCCGCGGCCGTAGCCATCGGGCAGACCGGTGATGATGTGGGCGGAGCGGCAGGCGCGCATCTCAGGGGTGTAGGCGTCGAACACGCCGGCGTTGTGCGTCTTGCGCTTGTTGGTGTAGAAATCGACGATCTCGGGATCGACCTCGTAGCCGTGCTGGGCAGCGGCCTGGCAGGCGATGCGGATGCCGCCGTTGACGTGCAGGGCGCGCTTGAGCGGAGCGTCGGTCTGCAGGCCGACGATGGTCTCGCGCTCGGGGTGCTCGGCGTCGATGTAGCCGGCCTTGTGGGACAGAATGCCCGTCACGACCTTGGTGTCCATGTCCAGGACGCCGCCCTGCTCGCGCTCCTTGAGAAGCAGCGACATGACGTCGTCCCACAGCTTGACGGTGCGCTCGGTGGGACCCACCAGGAACGACTCGTCGCCCTCGTACGGGGTGTAGTTCTTCTGGATGAAGTCGCGGACGTCAATCTCGTTGAGCCAATTGCCGCCCTCGAAGCCTTCCCATGCCTCCTGCATTGCGTGACCACGCTCCTCGTCGTGCTCGCGGGGCGATCCCGCCCCAAACTTGGCCCCCCGCCAACAATCTCCGGACATTTACATGCGCCACTCGCCGATAAAACGCTCGCGCCCATGCGAGAAAAGAGACCGTTGACCGAAGACATATTCACATTTGCAAGGATACCATATGCACAGGTCCTGTAGGTTATCGCTAATGTGACTTTTTCTCATTCATTTGTACGAGGACACCGCCGCGCCACCTGTCTCCGAACGCGCGATTCCAAGGCACGAGACGCACCGCGAGCGCCTCGCATGCCGGAATGAAAGAGAGGGCCGTCATGGTGTTTTTTCCTTGAGGTGATTCGGGCGGCTGGTGATTCGATTTAGCAAGATAAACCGCCTGACCTGGGCAACCGCTCGCTGGGCGCAGCGTCCTCCCACCGAATTCCAATAGCCAACCTCGCACATGGGTGAGAAAGTGTACTCTGTATACCTACGACGCAAGGAGGCCTCGTCCCATTATGGAAAGTACCCCTACGCCCCACAACGGGGCTCATTACGGCGATATCGCCAAAACGGTCCTGATGCCCGGAGACCCGCTCCGTGCCAAGTACATCGCGGACCACTACCTCGAAGATGTTCGCACGTTCAACGAGGTGCGAAACATGCTCGGCTTCACCGGCACGTACCAGGGCCAGCCCGTCTCGGTCATGGGCGGCGGCATGGGGATGCCCTCGATCGGCATCTACTCCCACGAGCTCTATGAGTTCTACGGCGTGGAGTCCATCATCCGCGTGGGCTCCGCCGGCGGCATAGACCCGTCCATAAAGGTCCGCGACGTCGTGGCCGGCATGGGCGCTTGCACCGACTCCAACTACGCCGCCCAGTACGACCTGCCCGGCTCCTACGCCCCCATTGCAAGCTACGAGCTGCTCGAGCGCGCCGTTTCCGCGGGCCGCGCGCAGGGCGTCGACGTCAAGGTCGGCAACATCCTGTCGTCCGACCACTTCTACCTCGACGACCCCTCCTCCACCGCCACCTGGCAGAAGATGGGCGTCCTCGCCGTCGAGATGGAGGCCGCCGCGCTCTACATGAACGCCGCGCGCCTGGGCAAGAAGGCCCTGTGCCTGCTCACCGTCTCCGACCTGCCCCTCACCGGAGAGTCCCTCCCGGCCGACGAGCGTCAGACGAGCTTCACCCAGATGATGGAGATCGCCCTCTCCCTCGCCCTGCCCGCATAACATCCCCTCGCCCGCCCGGACCAGCGCACCGCGCAGGCCGGGCGGGCGCCTTTGGAACCGGAGTGAGCGGCGCGTCGAGCGCCGGCACCCCGCACCCCCACGGTCTTTCGCCGCGCCCCTGCTCAGGCGCGGCAGAAGATACGGCGCATCGATGCGCCCGTTGTGCAAGCGACAACCGTACGCAAGAAAGGAAGAACATGAAGAAGAATCGTCTCATGGGTCTCGCCCTTGCCGGCGTCCTCGCCCTTTCCGTCGCAGGCTGCGGCGGTGGCGACGAGCCCAAGCCCGCGGGTTCCGCGCCCGCCGACGCCTCCGCCGACTACAAGGTCCAGATGGTCACCGATATGGGCGGCGTGAACGACCAGTCCTTCAACCAGCTCGCCTGGGAGGGTCTGCAGCAGCTCAACAAGGACACCGGCATCGAGGTCGGCTACACCGAGTCCAAGCAGGAGTCCGACTACGCCACGAACCTGGACAAGGCCGTCGACGACGACGCCCAGACCGTGTGGGGCATCGGCTTCGCCATGGCCGAGGCGATCCAGAACGCCGCCAAGACCAACCCTGACGTGCACTTCGCCATCATCGACAGCGCCTACCCGGAGGCCGACCTCCTCGACAACCTCACCGGCGTGACCTTCAAGACGCAGGAGCCCTCCTTCGTGGCCGGCTACATCGCCGCCATGACCACCCAGACCGGCAAGGTCGGCTTCGTCGGCGGCATGAAGTCCGACGTGCTCGAGACCTTCAACTGGGGCTACCAGGCCGGCGTCGCCTACGCCAACGCCACCGAGGGCAAGAACGTCCAGGTCGTCTCCCAGTACATCGAGACCTTCACCGACGCCGCCAAGGGCAAGGCCGCGGGCCAGAAGATGTACTCCGATGGCTGCGACATCGTGTTCGCCTGCGCCGGTAACGCCGGCAACGGCGTCATCGAGGCCGCCCAGGATGCCGACAAGCTCGTCATCGGCGTCGACAAGGACCAGTACGAACTCGCCCCCGAGAACATGCTGACCTCCGTCATGAAGAACGTCGACAAGGCCGTCATCGAGGTCTCCACCATGGCTTCCAACGGTGAGAAGGTCGGTGGCAAGAACATCGAGCTCTCCGCCAAGGACGGCGCCGTGGCCGTTTCCACCCACCACGACCTCATGGAGCCCGGCGTGTACGACACCGCCGTCGAGCTGTTCGACAAGATCAAGAACGGCGAGATCGAGCCCCCCGCGACCGAGGATGCGTTCAACGACTACGTCGCCTCGCTCTAACGTCCGACGTTTTGTCAGGCCGGCGATGCGCGCTGCGGCGCCATCGCCGGCCCGCGTCGTTCACGGCTCGTGCGAGCAGACGAGCCGTCCCGCGCCGGGGGCGCCCGAAAGGCCGCCCCCGGCGCGGGACGAGGAAGGGTCGCAGGACCCTGAACCCGAAGGAGAAATGGAAGGAGCGAACGGCCTATGAAGCCAGATGCGCGCTACGCGGTGCAGATGAGCGGCATCGTAAAGACGTTCGGCACATTCACCGCGCTCGACCATGTGGACCTCACCGTGCAGAAGGGCACGATCCACGCGGTCCTGGGCGAGAACGGCGCCGGCAAGAGCACGCTCATGAACGTGCTCTACGGTCTGTACCGAGCCGACGAGGGACAGATCTTCCTCAACGGCGAGCCCGTCGACATCGACACCCCCAACGACGCCATCGCCCATGGCATCGGCATGGTCCACCAGCACTTCATGCTCGTGGACAATTTCACCGTGACCCAAAACATCGTGCTCGGCAGCGAGGTATGCGGCGCGGCGGGCATCCTCGATATGAAAAAGGCCCGCGAGAAGGTCTGCCAGATCATCGAGCGCTACGGCCTCGAGGTCGACCCCGACGCCAAGATCGAGGACATCTCGGTCGGCATGCAGCAGCGCGTCGAGATCTTGAAGGCGCTCTACCGCGGCGCCGACATCCTGATCCTGGACGAGCCAACCGCGGTGCTCACGCCCCAGGAGATCGACCGCCTCATCCAGATCATGCACGACCTCACCAGCGCGGGCAAGACCATCATCGTCATCACCCACAAGCTCAAGGAGATCAAGGCGTCCTCCCGCACTTGCACGATCATCCGCCGCGGCCAATACGTCGACGAGGTCACCGTCGCGGACGTCACGGAGGAGGATCTCGCCGACATGATGGTCGGCCATCACGTGAACCTCCAAGTCGAGAAGCAGCCCGCCGCACCCGGCAAGACCGTTTTCGAGATTCGCGATCTGCACGTGGACGACGAGCGCGGCGTCGAGACCGTCAAGGGCCTCGACCTCGCGGTCCGAGCCGGCGAGATCGTCGGCATCGCCGGCATCGACGGCAACGGCCAGAAGGAACTCGTCGAGGCCATCACCTGCCTGACGAAGGCCACCTCCGGAAAGATCCTCGTGAACGGCGAGGAGATCCAGAACACCACGACGCGCAACGTCATCGACCACAAAGTCTCGACCATCCATGAGGACCGTCAGAAGCGCGGCCTGGTGCTGCCCTTCACCGTCGCCGAGAACGCCGTGCTCGAGAAGTACCGCACGCCCGCATTCGGCAAGCACGGCATGCTCGACGGCGCAAAGATGCACGAATACACCGAGAGGCTCATCGCGGATTACGACGTCCGCCCCGCCGACTGCGCCGATAAGACCGCCGGCGGCCTGTCCGGCGGCAACCAGCAGAAGGTGATCATCGCCCGCGAGGTCTCCAACGACCCCGACGTCCTCATCGCCGTGCAGCCCACGCGCGGCCTCGACGTGGGGGCCATCGAATATGTTCACAAGGCGCTCGTGGCCGAGCGCGACCGCGGCACGGCGATCTTGCTCATCTCGCTCGAACTCGACGAGGTCATGAGCGTCTCCGACACCATCGACGTCATCTACGACGGCCGCATCACCGGTACATTCAAGCAGGGCGAGGTCGATGAGAACAAGATCGGCCTGCTCATGGCAGGAGGTGAATAGCATGGCATCCACCGCAACCGTCGGCGCGGCGCAGGCCGCCAAACCCCAGGGGAGCCTGCTCCAGCGCATTCTCAAGCGCCCCATCACCGCTACGTTCATCGCCATCGCGCTCGGATTCGCCGTGGCGGCGGTCCTGCTAGCCGTGGCGGGCTACGACCCCGTCACCTCCTTCGCGGCGCTGTTCGAGGGTGTGTTCTCCAAACCCAAGTACATCTCCAACACCATCATCAAGGCGTCCCCCATCATCCTCACCGGGATCTCGGTGGCCTTCGCCTTCAAGACGGGCATGTTCAACATCGGCGCGGAGGGCCAGTACGTGGCCGGCGCGGTGTGCGCCGTGCTCGTGGGTTCCACGCTCGACCTGCCCATGGTGCTGCAGGTGCCCGTCGTCATCCTCGCCGGCATCGCCGGCGGTGCGGCCATCGGCGCCATCACGGGCTTCCTCAAGGCCCGCTTCGGCATCCACGAGGTCATCACCGCCATCATGCTCAACTGGACGATGCTGTATCTCAACAACTTCGTCGTGAACTCCGAGATGTTCCATCGCCCGAGCTCCACCTCATCGATCCCGGTGAACCCCTCCAGCTACACCATGATCCTGCCCGAGTGGAAACTCTCTGACCAGGGCCTCGAGACGCTGCGGAACATGCCATGGCTCCATGACTTCCTCGTCAAGACCGACGTCAACATCGCCTTCATCGCGGCCGTCATCGTCGCCGTCGCCATCTGGTTCGTCCTTTACCGCTCCAAGCTCGGGTTCGAGCTGCGCGCCGTGGGCTTCAACCGCGATGCCGCCGAGTTCGCCGGCATGCCCGTCGGACGCAACACCGTGCTCGCCATGGTCATCGCGGGCGGCATCTCGGGCCTGGCCGGCGCCCTCATGATCACCGGCATCCAGCCGCACTGCATCTCGACGCTCGCCGCGTTCGAGAACTACGGCTTCAACGGCTTCTCCGTCGCACTCATCGCCGGGTCCTCCCCCATCGGGTGCATCTTCGCCGGCCTGCTGTTCGGCGGCCTGCTCTACGGCGGCACCTCCGTGCAGATGGCCGTGGGCGCACCCACCGACATCATCAACATCATGATCGGCACGATCGTGTTCTTCGTCGCGCTCGCGCGCGTGGTCACCCTCATCGCCGAGCGCCTGGAGAAGCGCTCCTCCGAGAAGGCCCAGATCGCCGCGGCCACTCCCGACGCGCAGGAGGCCAACCATGCTTAACAACATCATGCTGCTCATCGGCATCACCCTCATGTATGCGACCCCGCTCGTCTTCGGCGCCCTGGGCGGTGTCATCTCCGAGCGTTCCGGCGTCGTCAACATCGGCATCGAGGGCATGATGACCATCGGCGCCCTCGCCGGTGCCGCCGTCTCGTTCTACACCGGCAACCCCTGGGTCGCGTTCCTGTGCGCGGGCATCGCGGGCGGCCTGTTCGCGCTGCTGCACGCCGTCGCCGCGGTGACCTTCCGCGCCGATCAAAACGTCTCCGGCATCGCGCTCAACATGCTGGGGCCGGGTCTCGCGCTCTTCCTCGCCCGCCTCATGTGGGACGGCGGCACGCAGAGCCCCTCCCTCGAGACGCTGCCCAAGATCTTCGGGCGCGGCGCCTTCGCCGGCACCCCGTGGGCCAACCTCAACGTCGACGTCACCGTGGTGTTCGGCATCATCGCCGCCGTCGCGGTGTGGTTCGTGCTCTACAAGACCAAGTGGGGCCTGCGCGTCCGCGCCGTGGGCGAGCACCCCGCCGCCGCCGACACCCTCGGCATCAACGTGAGCCGCACGCGCTTCATCTGCGTCGTGCTCTCCGGGGTCATGGCGGGATTCGGCGGCGCGTCCATCACGCTGGCCATCATCTCCCAGTTCACGCAGACCGCCGTCGCCGGCCAGGGCTTCATCGCCCTCGCCGCGGTGATCTTCGGCAAGTGGACCCCGCACGGGGCGTTCGGCGCATGCCTGCTGTTCGGCATGGCGCAGGCGCTCGTGATCATCCTGGGCGGCGGCGTCGTGCCCATCCCCAGCGAGATCCTCGCCATCATGCCCTACATCCTCACCCTCGTCGTGCTGGTGCTGTTCGTGGGCCGCTCCGTGGCGCCCAAGGCGGACGGCGTACCCTACGAGAAGGGCTCACGCGGATAAAACCGTCCCTCCGGGTGCCCGGGGAGCACATCATCCACTGCTCGGGCAGTCCCGTTCGCACGGAGGGTCCGCCGGACCGTCCGTCTCACACGGACCTCGCGATGGACGATATGCGCCCCGGGCACCGCTGCATTTACGGGGTCCCATCCATCCATGAAAGAAGGGATACGTCATGAGCGATCTTGAACTTGTTCGGGCCGCCATCGCGGCTCGGGAACATTCATATTCCCCTTATTCGAATTTCGCGGTCGGAGCGGCGCTGCTATGCGCCGATGGAACCGTGTACGGCGGATGCAACATCGAGAACGCGGCCTATTCGCCGGGCAATTGCGCCGAGCGCACGGCGTTCTTCCGGGCCATCTTCGACGGGCATCGGGACTTCGACGCGATCGCCGTGGTCGGAGGGCCGGCGGGCGAGCCCGTCGGCGAGTTGTGCGCGCCCTGCGGCGTGTGCCGCCAGGTGATGCGCGAGTTTTGCGACCCGGCGACCTTCCGCGTCCTCATGGGGACGGGCCCCGATGACTTCGTCGAGGCGACGCTTGAGGAGCTTCTGCCCCACGGATTCGGCCCGGAAAACCTCAACCGTTAGTCACCCGGTCTCGCCGACAGATTGGAGCGCACCATGCGCATGTACGACATCATCGAGAAGAAACGCGACGGCGGCGCGCTCACCGACGCCGAGATCGGCTTCTTCGTGGATGGCTACACTTCCGGCGGCATCCCCGACTATCAGGCGAGCGCCCTGCTCATGGCCATCTACCTGCGCGGCATGAGCGCCGAGGAGACGCGCCTGCTCACGATGCACATGATGGACTCGGGCGATGTCATGGACCTCTCGGGCATTCCGGGGGCAACCGTGGACAAGCACTCCACCGGCGGCGTCGGGGACAAGACCTCGCTCGCCGTCGTGCCCATGCTCGCGGCCATGGACCCCGGGCACACCTTCGTCGCCAAGATGACCGGACGCGGACTCGGCCATACGGGCGGCACCGTCGACAAGCTCGAGAGCATCCCGGGGTTCGACACCGCCCTCGGAGAGGACGCGTTCCTCTCCTGCGTGCGGGAGCACGGCGCCTGCATCATCGGGCAGACGGGCAACCTCGTCCCGGCCGACAAGCTCATCTACGCCCTGCGCGACGTCACCGCCACCGTGAGCTGCGTACCGCTCATCGCCAGCTCGATCATGAGCAAGAAACTCGCCGCCGGATCCAACTGCATACTGCTCGACGTCAAAGTCGGCTCCGGCGCATTCATGAAGACCGTTCCCGAGGCCATCGAGCTCGCCCGCGCCATGGTCGAGATCGGTGAGGGCATGGGTAGGCGCGTGAAGGCGCTCATCACCAATATGGATCGCCCGCTGGGACGCAACATCGGCAACGCGCTGGAGGTCGCCGAGGTCATCGAGACCCTGCGGGGACGCGGACCGTCCGACCTCACACATGAGGCCGTCATGCTCGCCGGCGACCTGCTCGAACTCACGGGGCGCTTCGACCGCGATGAAGCGGAAGCGCGGGCGCGGCGCGTGATCGAGGACGGGTCGGCACTCGCAAAGCTCAAAGAGATCGTCGCCGCCCAGGGAGGCGATGCGGCCATCGTAGATGACCCCTCCTTGCTCCCGCAGGCGAGCCTGCGCGAAACCCTGCGCGCACCGCGCACGGGCTTCGTCACGCACATCGACACCGAGCGCGTGGGCGTGGCGTCGGCCGAGCTTGGAGGCGGGCGTCTCACCCTCGATGACGAGATCGACCACAGCTGCGGCATCACCTTGCTCAAGAACTACGGCGACCCGGTCGAATGTGGGGAGCCGATCGCCATCGTGCACGCCAACGACGCGAAGAAACTCGCCTGCGGGCTCGCCACGCTCGCCGGCGCCTACACGTACGGGCCGGAAGAGCCGCCCGTCGAACCCCTACTCTATGCGAGCGTCACGGCCTCGGGCACAACGTACGCGTAGCCGAAGGCGCCTCGGGGTATACGCCCCACATATCCATCTGCAGCCACCGCCCCTCGGGGCCGCGAATGAAAGGAACACCATGTCCCTCACCAAATCAGAACTCGCCAAGTACATGGACCACACCCTGCTCAAGGCCGACGCCACCGCCGAGCAGATCGACCGCGTCGCCTCCGAGGCGCGCGAGCTGAACACCGCCTCCGTATGCGTGAACGGCTATTGGGTCCCGCGCGTCGCGGCCGCTCTCGAGGGCACCGACGTCATGACCTGCGCCGTCGTCGGCTTCCCGCTGGGCGCCATGTCCACCGCCGCCAAGGCCGCCGAGACCGCCGACGTGGTGGCCGCCGGAGCCCGCGAGGTCGACATGGTCATCAACATCGGCGAGCTCAAGGCCGGCAACGACGACGCCGTGCGCGCCGACATAGCCGCCGTGGCCGAGGCCGCACACGCCGGCGGCGCCCATCTCAAGGTGATCATCGAGTGCTGCCTGCTCACCGAGGAGGAGAAGGTTCGCGCGAGCCGCCTCACCGTCGAGGGCGGCGCCGACTACGTGAAGACCTCGACCGGCTTCTCCACCGGCGGCGCGACCGTCGAGGACGTGCGCCTCATGCGCGAGGTCGTCGGGCCCGACTTCGGCGTAAAGGCCGCGGGCGGTATCCGCACCCTCGCCGACGCCGAGGCCATGATCGAGGCCGGTGCCGACCGCTTGGGCGTCTCCGCGAGCATCGCCATCCTGAGCGAGCTCGACGCGTAAGCCCCGCATACTCACCGTCGCCCCGAGTGCCGCGATCGCGAACCCGGGGCCTCATCGTTCTCAAAGGACCTTTCATGGCATCTCAAACGTATCGGCGCATCCTGACCATCGTCATCGACTCGATCGGCGTGGGTGACGCGCCCGACGCCGGCAAGTACAACTCGGACGGAGCCGACACCCTCGGCCACATGGCTCAATGGTGGGTCGATAACCAGGGTCGCCCGCTCGCGCTCCCCAACATGGAGCGCCTCGGCCTGGGCCGGGTGCGCCGCGACAGGCCCTTCGCCGGCGTGAGCGCGGACGTCGACCCCGCCGGCGCCTTCGGGCGCATGCGCATCATCAGCCTGGGCAACGACTCGCTCGATGGCCACTGGGAGATGATGTGCCTGCCCACGCGCTTCGAAGTCGATTACTTCCCGCAGGGATTCCCCGAGGAGCTGCTCGATAAGCTCCGCGCCTTCAGCGGCCGCGGCATCGTGTGCAACAAGCCGTACTCGGGCACGGAGGTGCTCAAAGACTATGGCGAGCACCAACTGGCCACGGGCGACCTGATCGTCTACACCTCGGGTGACTCGGTACTGCAGATCGCCGCACACGAGGACGTCATCCCGCTCGAAGAGCTCTACCGCATCTGCGAATACGCCCGCACCCTCATCAACGGCCCCGAGATCACCATGGGTCGGGTCATAGCACGGCCCTATGTGGGCACGTGCGCCGAAGACTTCACCCGAACCGCCAACCGCCACGATTACGGCCTCACCCCCACCGGCCCCACGGTCGTGGACTTCCTGCACGATGCGGGCCTCGACACCATCGCCGTGGGCAAGACCTACGACCTGCTGTGCGGCAACGGCTTTACCGAGAGCTATCACAACGAGAGCAACTCCGATGGCATGGACCACGTGGACGAGGTCATGGCCGGGGATTGGCGCGGCCTGTGCTTCACCAACCTGGTCGATTTCGACGCCGTGTACGGGCACCGCCGCGATCCGCTCGGCGACGGTTCGGCCCTCGAGGACTTCGACCGCCGCCTCGGCGGCGTCATGGACGCCATGCGCGACGACGACCTGCTGATCATCACCGCCGACCACGGCAACGACCCAACCTACCGCGGAACCGACCACACGCGCGAGCTCGTTCCGCTCCTGGTCTGGAGCCCCTCCATGCGAGGCGGCGTCGACCTGGGGCTTCGCCCGACCGCCTCGGATATCGGCGCCACGATCTTGGAGAACTTCGGCGTTCCCGGAAACGGCGAGGGCACGAGCTTCCTCGGCGAACTCCAATAGCCCGCCGGAGATCCCCCCGCATCGCCAACCCCCACGCCGAACGCGAAGGGCCGCCCGCCGTATGCAAAACCCATACGACGGGCGGCCCTTCCATATGCCCTTGCGCCCGGTCGGAGGACGCACGGACGAAGCCCTAGGACCTACTCCCAGGCCTTCCAGACATCAGGGCAGTAACCCGCAGTCGCCTTGGCCCCGTTGCGAACGATGGGCTCACGCAGGACCTGCTGATTCTCGAGGAGCTTATCGAACTTCTGACTCTCGGCGAGATAGGTGATGAGCGCCACGGTGTCCTGGTCCTTCGCATCGGGGTCGATCAGGGCGTCAATGCCGCCGACGCCGCGCATCACGCTCTGCAGCTCGCCCTTGCTCATCTCCTTCTCCTTGAGATCGATGAACTGGAACCTGATGCGGCGCTCCTTGAAATAGCGCTGCGCCTTCTTGGTGTCGAAGCTCTTCTTGGTGCCGAAGATCTGGATATTCACGTCATTCCCCTCTCGTGGCGCGGCCTAGTACAGCGCCGGAGCCGCGGACATCGCCAGCCCATCCACCAGGTCGTAAAAGCGCTGCGGGTCCGCGTGCGTCACGAGCGTCACCTCGCGGCCCTCGTCGCAGCGGAAGGTTCGGCCGGCTGCGGCGCCGTCCACGCGGACATCGCAACGGACGCGCTCGACCTCGGCGATCTCGGGGTGCAGGCAATAGATGGTCGTGAGCACATCCCACAGGTAGTACACGTTGTTCGCCGCCACGTTCAGGACCAGCGCATACCCCTGTCCCACGAAGTCGATCGCGGGATACCGGCGCAACTCGGCCCAATGCCGGCACAGTTCGCGGGTGAGCGGCAGCTCCTCGGTGCTCTCCAAGCCGACCATGTGGATCTCGAGCGAGGAGTCCCACACGCGCTTGACCGCCTCCGGATCCCAGAACGCGTTCCACTCCGCCGTGCCGTCGAAGCAGGCGTCGACCACGTTTCCATGACCGTCGAGCGAACCGCCCATCCAGTACAGGGCCTCGATCTTGCCCTCGATGGCGGGCTCGACGTCAAGGGCCCGGGCAAGATCGGTCAGCGGCCCGGTGAACAGCAGGGTCGTCTTACCATCGCAGCCCATGACCTTGTCCACCAGGTCGAGATGGGCCGGGCGGACCGCCATCGGCGTGCGGGGCGCGCCGTGCTCGTTCAGGATGGGCAGCGCGTCGAGCGTGAACGCGGCTCCGCGCCACTCCGAGGGGAACTGGTGATGCGGGCGCGAATCGGAGGCGGCGACCTCAAGCGGGCCCTGCTTGGCGCCCCACAGGTCGATGACCTTGCGCGTCGCCTCGAGCGAGGGCTCGATCTGCCCGTCGCCGTCCACGACCGAGACGCCCGTCACGCGGGCCTCGGGCATCTGCAGCAACAGCAGCAGGCTCACCAGATCGTCGATTCCACCGTCATGGTTGAAATACACGTTCGTCATACGAAACCTCTCAAAAGGATATGGCACGCACCCAGTATGCCAGAGCGCGCGCCATATCCATGCAAACGATGGGCGCGGCGCGCATCGCGCCGCAGTGCCAGCCGCTTAGACCAGCATGAAGTACGCAAGGACCGCGACACCGAGCACGATACGGTAAACACCGAACGCCGTGAAGTCATGACGGCGGACGAAGCCCATGAGCCACTTGATGGCGACAAGCGAGACGATGAACGCGACGAAGCAGCCGACCGCGAGGATGGCGATGCCGCTCGGATCGAACACCCCGCCCTTGAGGAAGAACTTCACGAGCTTGAGGAAGCTCGCGCCGAACATGACGGGGATCGCCAGGAAGAAGGTGAACTTGGCCGCCACGGAACGCGTGGTGCCCAGCAACAGGCCTCCGATGATGGTGGACCCGGAGCGCGAAGTGCCGGGGATGAGCGACAGGACCTGGAAGCAGCCGATGCCGAGGGCGGTCTTATAGGAGAGGTCATCGAGCGTGGTGATGGCACCGAAGTCCCCGCCCTCGGTGGGCTCGGCGGCAGGGGCGGGCGCGGCGAAGTGGGCGCCGCGCGCCCGGGAATCGGGGGCGGCGCTCCCGGCCGCCACACGCGCGGCGAGCTTGTCGGCGCGCCAGCGCTCGATCGCGATGAAGGCGATGCCGTACACGATGAGCGCGGCGGCGACGACCCAGGCGTTGTAGAGGTGCTCTTCCATAAAGTCATCCAGCGGGATGCCGATGATCGCCGCGGGCAGGCAGCCGACGATGATCTTGCCCCACAGGTTCCAAGTGGAACGGCACTCCTGCCTCGTCTTGCCAAAGCCGAACGGCAGCAGATCGCGTATGAACAGCACGCATACGGCGAGAATGGCGCCGAGCTGGATGACGACGAGGAACATGTTCCAGAATTCCTCGGTGACGTTCAGCTTGATGAACTCGTCCACCAAGATCATGTGGCCCGTCGATGAGATGGGCAGCCACTCCGTGATGCCCTCGACCAGGCCAAGGAAGGCGGATTTGAACAGCTCGATGATATCCACGTGTCCTCCTCAGGGGCGCGACGGCGCGCGCCGAGCGTGTCGATACGGAAAGCGCCGCCCTGCGGCGCGGTACCCCATTATCACCCGACACGATGCGCTGCACCGAAAATGCGTGCCGTTCGCGATATATCGTACGCAAATGTGAGCCGAATGGGTATAACTGCGACATGGTAAAGCACCATGAGCCGGGCGCGTGAACGCCCGCATAGACCAAGGAGGTCACCATGCACGAGGGTTATTCCAAGGTATTTGTCGCCCTTGACGGCACCGATCAGCAGGATTTCGTCCTTGCCCGCGCGATCAAGGTCGCCGCGAACAACGGCGCCGCGCTCGTCATCGGCCATGTCATCGACTCCACGGCTCTCGAGTCCGCCGGCTCCTATCCCGCCGATCTGGTCCAGGGCCTGCAGGACGCCTTTGCCAACTCCATCTCCGCCCAGGTCGAGGAGGCCAAGGCCAATCCCGCCATCCCCTCCGTGGACGTCGTGATTCGCGCCGGCCGCATCCGCGAGACCCTGAAGGACGAGATGCTCGACGTCATCAAGCCCGACCTTGTCCTCTGCGGCGCCCGAGGCCTGTCCTCCATCAAGTACGCGCTGCTCGGCTCCATCTCGACGTTCCTGCTGCGCAACACCGACTGCGATATCTTGGTCGTCAAGTAGCGCAAAGCCGGATACGGCGCATCGCCATATGCCCCCAACTTAGAAGGCCGCCCCTTTTCGGGCGGTCTTCCCCACGTTCCCCGCGCCCCCTCAAATAGGTCAACTGGGGACAGGTACAAATTGATGCAAATTGATGCGAATCGAGACGCTACGGGCGGGCGACGCTGGCGTTTTGGACGAGGCGCGGCGGGAGCACCCGCTCCTCGAACGGGATCGGCTCGCCATCCTTGGCCTCGACGCGGGCGAGCAGCAGCTCGAGCGCATGGTCGGCCAGCTCCTCGACGTCCTGTTCGATCGCGGTGAGCGCAGGTTCGAACAGCGCGTCGGCCGCCGAGTTGTCATAGCTCACGAGCGAGTAGTCGCGCGGCACGCGCTTGCCGTGCGCGTACAGGCATTTGAGCACGCCGAGGGCGATGTTATCGGAACTCGCGAAAATCGCCGTGGCATCTGAGGCCACGATGCGCTCGGCGGCACGGCAGCCGTCGGCGATATAGTAGTCGCTCTCGAAGACGAGATCGTCGCAAAAGGGCACGGAGGCCTCGGCGAACGCGCGCCGGCAGCCGGCCAGGCGATCGCGACCGGTGTGAGACGCGGTGTTCACCACGCACGCGATACGACGATGCCCCTCGTCGAGCAGATGCCGGGTCGCCAGGTACCCGCCGAGCTCGCTGTCGAAGCGGACCTTGTCGCCGGGCGCGCCCTCGATCGATCGATCGACCATCACCACGGGCACGATACCGGCCTCAAGCTGCTCCACGAGCAGCGGGACGGGTGAGACCTCCTCGGCGGCGACCAGGAAGATGCCATCGGCGCCGCGGTTGATCAGCAGGCGCACCAAGTCGGCGTCGTTTTCGGCCCTGCCATCGGAGTTCATGATGAACAGGGCGTATCCGCGTTCGCGGCAGCGCACCTCGAGGTTGCGGGCAAACGAGGAGAAGAAGCGGCTCATGATGTTCGGCACGATGAGGCCGAGCGTCCTCGACTGCTGCATGACGAGGCTGCGCGCGATCTGGTTGGGCACATAGCGCTTCTGCGCGGCGACCTCCTTGATGCGCCGGCGATTCTCATCCGAGATGCGGCAGGGACGGTCGTTGAGGACGAGCGACACCGCCGATGGCGACAGCCCGACCTCCTGTGCGATTTCCTTGAGCGTGACCTTGGTCGCCATGCTACACCCCCATAAACGAACGAAGGACGTACGTTCCCATACGCCCGACGCCCCATTTTCCTCTTTTGCGGGTGATGGTCAACGCCTTTATCACTGAGCGGCGCCCCCTGTGCGACGGACGGTCGCCCCGTTGCGAACCCTCATGCGCAGATCATTCGAAGTAGTGCATTTTGTTCGTCGGGAACGCGATGGTCACCGCGAAGTACTCCCCCGGCGCCGATTGCGCGCGCACCGCGAGCCCCATCTTGTCGCACAGACGCTTGACCAGGTACAGGCCCATTCCCGTGGCGCGCTTGCCCGTGCGGCCGTTCTCGCCGGTGAACCCGCGGTCGAACACGCGCACCAGATCGGCCTCCTCCACGCCGCAGCCGTTGTCGCGCACCTCCAGCTCGATCCGCTCGCCGGACAGCCCCTCGTCGCGCAAACGGCTTGAGAACACCATCTCGGCGCCCTCGCCCGCGGCGTACTTCACGCTGTTCTGAATGAGCTGTCCCAAGATGAAGTTCATCCATTTCTCGTCCGTGAACACCGTCTGCTCCAGGTCGATGCGATACGGCGCCACATGCGCCCCCATCAACACGCGCGCGTTGGCGCGCACCGCGTCACCCACGAGTTTTTGCAAGCTGTGGGGACGGATCAGGTAGTCGCGGTCGAGCGATTCGGATCGAGCGAAGAACAGCGCCTGCTCGATGAAGCCCTCGACGCGGTCGAGCTCCTCTCCGAGCGCCTCGGTCTTCTCGAGCAGCACCTCGCCCGTCTCGTCGGCGGGAAGGCCCTCCATGAGGTTCTCGAGCATGAGGTGGGCGGCGGCCAAGGGCGACTTCGCCTCGTGGACCCACGTCTCGACGTATTCGCGGTAATCCTGCGCCTGGCGTCGGTGCTCCGAGACGTCGTCGTTGGCGGCCTTCGAAACGGCGCTCAGAGCCTCGTAGGCGAGCCTGCCCTCCGGGTAGTCGGGCTCGTCCACCATCTCGAAGATCCACAGCGGATGCTCGACGTCGTCGATGCAGGCGGCGAGGTCTCCGTAGAACGGGCGCTTACGGCGGTAGTCGACGGCGATCGAGGCGACCGCCGCGGCGACGGCCACGCCGGCGACGAGCAGGGAGAGGGCCACGCTCGCACCCGAGACCAGCAAGACGAACGCACTGATGGCCGCAGCCGCGACCGACAGGGCCAGGGTGGGCCAATGCGACCCCATGAATTTGGCGAAGCTCATAGCGGCCGCCCCTACACCGAGTACCCTCGCCCGCGGTGCGTGGCGAGGTAACCTGTGATGCCGACCTTCTCGAGTGTCGCGCGCAAGCGGTTGATATTCACCGTGAGGGTGTTGTCGTCCACGAACGCGTCGGAGTCCCACAGGTCCCGCATGATGGCCTCTCGACTCACGATCGCGCCCGCATGACCGATGAGCAGGGAGAGGATGCGCATCTCGTTTTTGGTGAGCTCGACGCTCCGACCGGTGTCGATAGCGGTGGCCGTGGAGCGGGACAAGTCGAGCGAGAGGCCGTTGTGCACGAGTTCGTGAGAGGTCTCGCCGGAGCCGTGCACGCGTCGGAGCAGGGCTTGAACGCGCGCGACGAGCACACGGGCGCTATAGGGCTTGGGTATGAAATCATCCGCCCCCATGGTCATGCTCATGACCTCGTCGACCTCGGTCACGCGCGAGGTGAGCACGATGACGGGGATGTCGGACTGCTGGCGCAACTCGCGGCAGATGAGCTGACCGTCGGTGCCGGGCAGGGTGAGGTCGAGCAGCACGAGGTCGGGTCGGGCGGCGAGGATATCGTCGACCACGCGGTCGAACGTAAGGCAATAAGATGCCTCGAAACCCTGACGCTCGAGAACCTCGATGACCTCGTTGCGGATGGGTGCGTCGTCCTCGACCACGAATATGCGCGCCATATCCCGCCGCCCTCCTCTTCACTCGCCTTGGCGGCCATTGCGAAACGCCCGCCCGTATCGGTTTGGTCCATTATGACGCGACCCGCCGCGCATGAGAGCGGCGGGTCGACGAGGTTTCAGCAATGTAAGCCTCATGGCCTCGGGCTGCGCCCGGAAGATGCCGAAGACGACGGCAGCGTGGGGGCGGCATGTCGGCGCGCACGCTCCGAACGAACCGAGCTACTTGAAGAGCTTTGCCAGACCGTCTGCAAAGGCATGGGCCCGCGCGAGGGCCTCGGTGGGAACGGGCGCGGAAGCCGCCCGCCCATCTTCGACCACCACGCCGTGCTCATCGGAGATGAGAAAGACCGCGACCGGCCCCACGACGGCGGCGAGGGCGTCGGCAACCCGGACAGCGCCTTTCAAGACGCGCACGACCCTGAGTCCCTGCGTGGCGGCAAGCTGCTCCACGAGAGTCGCGGAACCGCAAAGATGCTCCCCGGGCTCGGCGAAGACCAGCACGCGCCCCCCGGGCGCCACCGCGGCCAGCAACTCGGGGGCGACACCGGTCGCGGCCTGCTCGCGGCGGGCCTCCTCCGCACGGCCGACCAAGGCATCGCGCGATCGATCGGCGAGCGGCTCATAGGGCCCCACGCTCATGAGCGCATCGCCGTTGACATCGATCACCGTCATGAGCACGCCGTTCGGATCTTGATAGTCGCCCGCGGCGAGAGACCATTCGACGTGCTGCTTGGCCCAGGAGAGCATGTTGGTGGTGAGCGGGGCGCCGTTCACCACGCGCTGGGAGAGCGCCCGGATGTGCCTGTTCAGCATGGGCACGGCTCGGCGGGCCATGCGCCAGCGGCACACGAGCGCCGGCGCGGCGAGCTCGAACCTGCCACCGCCGCGCTCCTGCTCCGCGCAGAACCGCTCATATGTGGCGCACTCCTCAACTGAATTGAAAAACGGCTCGAGCTCGCTCAAGGTTGCTCCTCTCGTGTTGCGTGCGGTTGCGAACGGGTGCCTGGAGAGGGCGACTAGTGGCGGAAGTGGCGGGTGCCGGTGAAGACCATCGCGATGCCGTGCTCGTTGCAGGCGTCGATGGACTCCTCGTCGCGCACGGAGCCGCCGGGCTGGATGATGGCGGTCACGCCGTGGGCGGCCAGGGTGTCCACGTTATCCCGGAACGGGAAGAAGGCGTCGGAGGCGCAGGCGTAGCCACCGGCCTCCTGGCCGAGGCGCTCGCAGACCTCATCGGCGCGCTGGCAGGCCAGCAGCGCGGAATCGACGCGATTGGGCTGACCGGGGCCCATGCCGATGCCCATCTCGTTCTTGGCGATGAGGATGGCGTTGGACTTGACGGTCTTGCAGACCTTCCAGGCGAACATGAGGTCGCGCATCTCGGCATCCGTGGGCTTGCGCTCCGTGGGGAACGTGAAGGTCGCGGGATCCTCCTCGACCGTGTCCACGCGCTGGACGAGCATACCGCCGTCGACGGTGCGCATCTCGAGCTTTGCGTGGCCCGCGGCGCCGCCGGTGGCCAGCACGCGCAGGTTGGCGCGCTTGGAGAGGCGCTCGAGGGCCTCGGGCGTGAAGCTCGGGGCGATGAGGACCTCGACGAAGAGCTTGTCACGGTCGGCGAAGTGCTCGACGAGCGACAGCGGGACCTCGCGATTGACGGCGACGATGCCGCCGAAGGCGCTCTTGGGATCGCAGGCGAAGGCGCGGTCGTAGGCCTCGGTCACGTCGGCGGCCACGGCGGAACCGCAGGGGTTCTGGTGCTTGAGGATCACCACGCCGGGCTCACCGAGCTCACGCACGGCGTTCCATGCGGCCTCGGCGTCGAGGAAGTTGTTGTAGGACAGCGGTTTGCCCTGGAGCTGCTCGGCTCCCACGAGCGGGGCCTTCGAGGAGAAAAGCGGGGCGTTGGCGGCGTCGAAGCGATAGACCGCGGCGGCCTGATGCGGGTTCTCGCCGTAACGCAGGTCCTGGGCCTTCTCGAGCTTGAAAGACATCGCGGCGGGAGCGGCGAACTCGCCATCGGCGGTGAGGACCGCGTCGGTGCGGCCAGACTCGGCCCGGGCGGCGAGCCAGGTGGAGATGGCGCCGTCATAGGCGGCCGTGGTGGTGTAGACCTTCACCTGGAGGTGGCGACGGGTCGCGAGCGTGGTGGCTCCGTCGTTGGCGCGCATCTCGGCGAGGACCGTCTCATAATCGGCCGGGTCGCAGACCACGGTCACGGCATCGGCGTTCTTGGCGGCGGAGCGCAGCATGGAGGGGCCACCGATATCGATGTGCTCGATGGCGTCCGCGAAAGTGACGTCGGGGTCGGCGACGGTCTTCTCGAACTCATAGAGGTTCACGACCACCATGTCGATCATGCCGATGCCGTGCTCGGCGGCCTCGGCCATGTGCCGCTCGGAATCGCGACGGGCCAGCAAGCCGCCGTGGACCTTGGGGTGCAGCGTCTTGACGCGGCCGTCCATCATCTCGGGGAACCCGGTGTACTCCTCGATGGGCGTCACGGGAACGCCGCCGTCGACCAGAGCCTTTGCCGTACCGCCGGTCGAGATGATCTCGACACCGAACTCCTCCTTGAGCGCGCGGGCGAACTCGACCACGCCGGTCTTGTCCGTCACCGAGATCAACGCGCGGGAAACCTTCCCCTGGGAAGCCATGGACCCTCCTTAGCACAGGTGGGGCCGCCTCATCATGCGACCCCCCGTTACATACACCCCTACTGTACCGCAGGCACAGCGCCGCGCGCGGCTCACCGAGGGCCCTTTTGAGTTGCCTGCCGAGAAAACATGGCCTTTGCGCGGAGAATCTGAGAGGGCGGTGAGACTTCACGCGTACGACACACACGGCCCGCGGGCAGGTGGTACAAACAGTGGAGAAATGACAGGAGGTTCCATGGTCTCGCGCGTCACGTACCGACCCTTCGAGGAAGAAGACTTCGAAGAGCTTGCCGCCATCTTGCAGCAAGCTTGGCACAACGAGGGCCCCTCGCCCGAATACGGCTTTCTCGAGGCGTGCAACGACCTTTCCTATTCGCTTTCCATTTCCACGTTCTCCCAAGTCGCGCTTGTCGACGACAAGCCGTGCGGCGTCGTCCTCGCCTGCCCCGACTCCTCGCGCCCACGCGCGAACAAACGCTGGTTCACCATCTCCAAGGAGTATTTCCGCCGCATGCGCGAGCTCGAGCCGGAGGCGGCGGCGGCATACTGGCACGGCGTCCAGCTGACCGAGTCCAAGAACGACTCGCTGCTCGCCAAGAGCGGCTACGCCGGTTCGACCGAGATCACCCTGCTCGCCGTGAGCAGCTCCGCACGCGGCATGGGCATCGGCAGCGTGCTGGTGGACGCCGCGACGACCTACCTCACCGAGCTCGGCGCCAACCGCGCCTTCCTCTACACCGATACCGACTGCACCTGGCAGTTCTACGAGCACCACGGCTTCAAGCGCGCCGGCACGTACCGCAGCACGCGCGATGAACGCCGACTGCTCCCCAAGGAGATGTACGTCTACGGGCTCGATTTGAGCGCATAGGGCCGTCGCTCGGAACCTCGCATTCCCCGCTCGATCTCGGGGGCCCACACGTCCCGCTGCGCATCGCAAGCGCCCCGGCATCCATATGGATTGCCGGGGCGCTTTCACCTGCATGGGAGCCGCGGGCGCGGCATGTTCGCGCGCGGGCGGGAGCCGGGCCGTGGGGCACCGACTAGAACGTACCCCCGCCGCCCCCGCCGACGCCGCCGCCCCCGCCGCCGGAGAAGCCGCCGCCGAATCCGGACCCCGAACTGTTGGAGCTCGAGGACAGCTCATTTACCGTTGCCTGATACGCATCGTGCAGGTCGCCCATGGGGGAATGCAGGCCGCCATGGGAGTAGTACCACCAATAGCTGGGATAATGATACGTGCCATCCTCATCCATGCGGCGATCGACGGGCACGGAGTCGGCCAGCCGGCGCAGGACCTCCTCGCTCACGCCGAACGCAGCGGCGAGCACGAGCATCTTGCTCCACAGGATGAGATCGTCGGGCACGGCCTCGTCCAAGTTGGTGAAATCCACGAGCCAGCGCTCGAGCGCCCGGCAGCGGGTACGGAGCTCCACCGCCTCGGCGGAATACTGCTTGGCACCGCCCGCCACCACCGCAGACGCGATCGCCAAGGCGATACCCGCCAAGACGAACGGCAGCGAGGCGCCGTCGGTCATCACGATGAGGAAAATCCCGATGAGCGTCACCGCCACTGGGGCGAAGATGAACCCCGCCCGGAACATGATCGACACGTGGTCCGTGAGGTCTCGGCGCTCGAGCTCGGCCTCCACGCTCCCCTTGAAGTCCTCCATGCATTCGCCCGCGGTCTCCAGGTTCTGGAGCTCGCCGAACCGCATCCGATCGCCGTTCTTGGCGTTCGGTCCGAAATACAAGTCGATCGCCGCCCCGTCGATCGGGCTCGCGACCCGCTCCCGAGCGACGAGTTCGATCGAGTAGTCCTCGACCTTTTTCTCCCCGAGGCCCAGAAAACGGCTTTCCGTTCGGTCATCGTGCTCGATCTTGATCACGCGGTCGTCGGTGAGTTTCATGAGCGTCGCCACAAACGCGCAGTCCTTCACCGCCCCATCGTGAACCAATGCGGACAATACCGCCGGATGATCGTCTGACGGCAAGTCGCGGAAGTACGTCTCCTCGAACACGGGCTTGGGGCTTGCGTACTTCGTCCTGCGCAGATGCACCGCCAAGACGAGCAGGCCGGCGGGCACCGCCGTGAACACGACGGCGATGGCCGCCGAGATGAAGCGAGCCCGCGCGCGCTGGGCGTTGGCCTCGTCGGCCCAGCGCGCCTCCTCGGAAAGGATCGTGTCCAGGCGCGCCGATCCCGAGGGAGAGAGGCCCGGCACCCAGTCCGCGGGAAAGGCGACGCGCACCTCGGCGAACTGCCCGGAGCGAACGGTCGGGGCATCGAGTCTGACGTGCGGGTCGGCAGGGCTCTCGACATCGAGGGAGACTTCTCCGTCCAAGGGACCGTGGCCCCATGCGCGCAGGTTCGCCGTTTCGTCCCCCACGGTCACGGGCGTGGCGCGGCCGGCTCCGGCGAAGGTGACGTCGAGACTCACGTCCTCGGCATCCTCCTCCCACTCGGGACCGATGAACTTCCAATACAGCTCCGCCGTATCGGGCCAGGCCATGACGGCGCCCTCGATCATATAAGACACCCAAAGCGTCACCTCGCCCCCGTTGGCGCGCGGCACGAACACCTTGAGCCGCAACGAGTCGGATTCGTTCTCGACCGTGTACACGTGCCGGTCGCCCGGATTGGCGAGGCTGACTTCGCGCATCTGCTCGGCCTCGTGACGTGCCTCATCCACGTCGGCGGGGGCGCCGTTCAGCTCCTGCACGCCGAGCACCGTCACCGACGAAGGCCAACCCTGTGCGTTCTGCGCACGGGGGATATCCCAAAACACGCCGTTGACCGTGTCCTCGAACTGGAAGGTCCGCGCCTCGGTGACGAACAGGTCGCCGTTCTTCGCGACCTGCGCCTCGATATGCACGCGCGGGAGCGCATACGTGTCCGCATGCGCGGCGGCGGGAAACATCGCGATCACCGCCCATGCAAGGCATGCGATCAAGGCGGCCAAGGGCAATGTGCGGTGCACGGCGCGGTTGCGCGGGCGAATCGGCGAGCTGGACATGAGGGGCGCCTTTCTCCAAAACGAACATGCAGACATTGTACTCGCGCACGGCCCACTCAAAATGGGCCCATCCGCAAACGGCCGAGTTCGCCGCGCACCCGCATGCGAGCCTATACTGGATGAGACCCGTATGGCCCGACGCGAGAAAGGGACTGCAGATGGCCATGAACGAAAACGTCGCCAAGGCGCTCGAGGAGCAGATCAACAAGGAGCTCTACTCGGCGTACCTGTACCTCACCTTTGCCGACTATTACGAGGAGCGCGGCCTCAAGGGCTTTGCGAACTGGTACGAGATCCAGGTGAAGGAGGAGGTCGACCACGCCATGGCCATGCGTCGCTACCTTCTCGACAATGACTACAAGCCCGTCATGCTCGCCATCGAGCAGCCGAATATGAACTTCGAAAACGACCTTGCCCCGCTCGAGGCGGGCCTTGCGCACGAGGAGTACATCACGAGCCTCATCCACCGTTGCTACGAGATCGCGCACGAGGAGCATGACATCCGCGCCTTGCGCATGCTCGACTACTTCGTGAAGGAGCAGGGAGAGGAAGAGGCAAACGCCCGCGATATGGTGACCAAGATGAAGCTGTTCGGCAGCGACCCCAAGGGGCTGTACGACCTGGATCGCGAATACCAGGCGCGCATGTACACGCAGATGTCCGCGCTGCCGCTGTAACTCGCCGTCTCCATCGCGAAGGCAACAAAAAAGCGAGCCCATATGGGCTCGCTTCTCAATTCAACTGGCGGAGAGCTGGGGATTCGAACCCCAGAAGGGCTTTGCGGCCCTTACTCGCTTAGCAGGCGAGCACCTTCGGCCTCTCGGTCAGCTCTCCGGAACAGCCAGACGATGATAACGCACTTCCGCGGGCTTGAACAGGGCACGGGCGTAACAATTCAAAACTAGCCCAAGAAACCGGGGTTCACCACGAAGTCATCGCGGTGCGCACGCACCTGGTCCCAACCGAACCCCTCGACAAGATGCTCCGCGGAACAGGGCGAGCCATCGGGCCTCAGGCCCAACGCATGCGCAAGACGCCCCAAAAGCCGCTCGGGCGCATCGAAACGCTTGCGCAGCTCCCCCATATCGAGATCTCGATCGCGCTTGGACAGGCGTCGGCCGTCCGGCGCCACCAGCAAGGGAACGTGCGCGTACTCGGGATGCGCGTATCCGAGCACATCCTGCAGATACAGCTGGCGGGCCGTCGATCCCAACAAGTCGCAGCCGCGCACGACCTCCGTGACGCCCATGGCGGCATCGTCCACGACGACGGCGAGCTGGTAGGCGAAGACGCCGTCGCTGCGCCGCACGAGGAAGTCCCCGCACTCGCACGCGAGATCCTCGACATGCGCGCCGTACGTGCGGTCGGCGAACCTCACGATGCGCGACATCGAGGACGCAAGAGGGCAGGGCGCCGTGGCGGGTTCGCCCGGATCGCCCGCCGCGGGCACCTTCAGGCGCACCGCGGGAGACCGGACAGCCGAGCGCTCCGCCACCTGCTCGGACGTCAGCCCTCGGCACGTCCCCGCATACACGGGCGTGCCGTCGCTGGCATGAGGCGCACTCGCGGCATGAAGCTCGGCCCGCGTGCAAAAACAGGGGTACACCAGACCAAGCGCATCAAGCCTGCTCAGCGCATCTTCATAGAGGTCGAGCCGGTCGGTCTGGTAAAACGGGCCCTCATCCCACTCGAGCCCCAGCCAATGTAGGTCGTCCATGAGCAGCTCGGCCCACGGTCCGCTGCGGGCGCGGTCGTCGAGGTCCTCGATGCGCAACACGAGCCTTCCCCCTTGGCTGCGCACCGAAAGCCATGCCAAAAGAGATGCCGCGATGTTGCCCAAATGCATGCGCCCCGTCGGCGATGGCGCGAAGCGGCCGATCACCGTCGCTACGCCCACGGATCGCGCTCGAAGAGGGGCTCGGGATCGGGACGACGGTCGGAATACGGGTCGTAGCCGTCGTCATCCTCGTTCTCCGCGCGGATGCACGGATCGTCGTACTCCGGAGCATGCCTTTCCTCGCCCGTCCTTTGCGGCTCGTCCATGAACCCTCCCCTCGCGAAGGCCGACCCCCCGTGTTCGCCGAAGGGGCCGGCCTCCCATCTGTTTGCCACCTCAGCAGCATATACGAGTTTCCCCGCAGTTGCCCGTCATCGACTCGGATGCCGTTCGCGATTACGCGACGATGAACGAACCGTCCCCGTCCACATCGATGTGAACCGCATCCCCCTCGCGCACGCGACCGTCGATGATGGCGCGCGCGATCGCGTCGACCACTTCGCGCTGAATGAGGCGCTTGAGTGGACGGGCGCCGAAGACCGGGTCCAAACCGCCTTCCGCCAGCGCCCGCTTGGCACTCGGCTCGATCTCGAGCGTCATGCGCTCCTTGGCCAGGCGTGCGCGCACGTCGGCGAGCTGGATGTCGACGATCTTCTCGATCTCGCTCATGCCGAGAGGATGGAACACCACGATGTCGTCGATTCGGTTCAGGAACTCGGGCCTGAACGTGTGGCTCATGGCCTCATCCACCAGACGGCGCATCTCCCGTTCGTCGCGACCGGCATACTCGGCGATCGCGCTCGAACCGACGTTGCTCGTCATGATGATGATCGTGTTCTTAAAGCTCACCTGGCGACCCTGGCCGTCGGTGAGGCGACCATCGTCGAGCACCTGAAGCAGCACGTTGAACACGTCCGGGTGCGCCTTCTCCATCTCATCCAGCAGGATGACGGAGTAGGGCCTGCGGCGGACGGCCTCGGTGAGCTGCCCGCCCTCGTCGTAGCCCACGTATCCGGGAGGCGCTCCGATGAGACGCTGGACGCTGAACTTCTCCATGTACTCGGACATGTCGATGCGCACGAGCGCGCGTTCGTCATCGAACAGGCACTCGGCGAGCGCCTTGGCGAGCTCGGTCTTGCCCACGCCGGTGGGCCCCAAGAAGAAGAAGCTGCCGATGGGGCGATCGGGGTCGGAAAGCCCCGCGCGGCTGCGGCGCACGGCCGCCGCCACGGCACGCACGGCCTCGTCTTGACCGATGACGCGCTCGTGCAGCTGACCCTCGAGGCCCTGGAGCTTCTCGAGTTCGCCCTGCATCATCTTGGCCACCGGCACGCCGGTCCACGAGCTCACGACCTCGGCGATCTCGTCGGAAGTGACCTCCTCCTTCAGGGAGTTCTCGGCCTCCTTCTGCTCGGCGAGCTGCTCCTCGCCCTCGCGCACCCGGGCCTCCAAGTCCGGGATCACACTGAAGCGCAGCTCGGAGGCGCGGGCGAGATCGCCGTCGCGCGTGGCGCGGGCCTCCTCGCCGCGGGCCTCATCCAGCTGAGCCTTGAGCTCCTGAACGCGGTCGATGGCGTTCTTCTGGTTGAGCCAACCGGCCTTGGCCACGTTGAGCTTCTCCTGGACCTCGGCGATGTCTTGGCGCAAGGTCTCCAGGCGCTCGGCGGAAGCCGCATCGGTCTCCTTCATGAGAGCCTGTTCCTCGATCTGCATCTGCGTGAGCTGGCGCGTGATCGCGTCTATCTCGACGGGCATGGAGTCGAGCTCCATGCGCAGGCGGCTCGCCGCCTCATCCACCAGGTCGATGGCCTTATCGGGCAGGAAACGGTCGGCGATATAGCGGCTCGAGAGGTCGGCGGCGGCCACCAGCGCGCCGTCGGTGATGCGCACGCCGTGGAAGATCTCGTATTTCTCCTTGAGTCCGCGTAGGATCGACACCGTGTCCTCCACCGTGGGCTCGCCCACGAACACCTGCTGGAAGCGGCGGGCGAGAGCGGCATCCTTCTCGATGTACTTGCGGTACTCGTCGAGCGTCGTGGCGCCGATCGCATGAAGGTCGCCGCGAGCGAGGGCGGGCTTGAGGATATTGCCCGCATCCATGGAACCCTCCGTGGCGCCGGCGCCCACGATGGTGTGGAGCTCGTCGATGAACAGGATCACTCGACCCTCGGACTTCTCCACCTCCTTGAGCACGGCCTTGAGACGGTCCTCGAACTCGCCGCGGAACTTGGCGCCCGCCACCAGCGCGCTCATATCGAGCTCGATGAGGTCGCGATCGCGCAGCGTACTGGGCACGTCGCCCGCGACGATGCGCTGGGCGATGCCCTCGACGATGGCGGTCTTGCCCACACCGGGCTCGCCGATGAGCACCGGGTTGTTCTTGGTGCGCCGGGAAAGAACCTGGATGGTGCGGCGGATCTCCTCGGTACGGCCGATCACCGGGTCGAGCTTGCCCGCGCGTGCGAGGTCGCAGATGTTGCGACCGTACTGCTCGAGCGCCTCGAACTCGGTCTTGGAGTCCGCCGAGGTGACGCGATCGTCGCCGCGCAGCTCGGTGTAGACCTCCTCGATGCGCTCGCGCGTCACGCCGGCGTCGGCCAGGATGCGGCCGGCCTCGCCCTTGTCCTCGGCAAGCGCCATGAGCAAGTGCTCGGTCACCACGAAGTTGTCGCCCATCTTGGCGGCCTTCTTCTCCGCACGTTCAAGCACGCGCGTGAGATCGCGGCCGATCTGCTGCTGAGCGCCTTCGACCTTGGGCGCGCGCTCGATGGCCGCCTGGGTCGCGTTGGCGAGCTGGGCGGGATCGGCGCCGATGCGCTCGATGATCACGGAGATGTTGCGCTCCCCGCCGGTGAGCAGCGCTGCGAGCAGATGAATCGGCTCCACTGCGCCGGCCTGCACGTCGGCCGCGATCCCGATGGCGCTTTGCAGGGCCTCCCGCGAAGTCACGGCAAGTTTGTCGATTCTCATGGAATCACCCTCTCTCGCGGCCCTTTTGGCCGCCGTCTCAGTTGAGGAGAACAACATTGGGCCACAGGGTCGCACTCGGCCGCCCTACGGGGCGGCACACTGTGTTATCGAAAGGTATTGTTGCCGACGCACAGCCGTTTTATACCAGAATCTAAGTCTACATATATAAGATTTTCTTAGTGTATCTATGAGCGATTGTTATGACCCTCATACGACATCCGGTTAGGTATGCGACAAGGGACCCGGTGCGCAGGCGGCGCAGAAGCAAAGCCGATCCCATCAAAGACCCGACCCGCAACCGAACTCGACGACTCACAGCCGACTCAAGATGTAATCGTAGTTCTCGCGACGATGCGGCACGGTGCAGGCGCTGCAATCCTTGATGCGCGTCCCATCAGCGGCGTCTATATAGGTGAAGTTGCCCCCGCAATCCTCGCCCAAGCGATACAGCGGACAAAAGCAGAACAGGCAGTTTAGATCCTCAGGCGGCATGTCGTGACATGGATAGAACTCACAGGCGCTGTGATTGAAGAACCGATGATTCTCGCCTGTGGGCACCCCGGGTGCCCCGCCGTTCTCCTCAGGCATCGCCGCCCTCCTTCTCTCGCCCGCATCCCCGCCAAGCACCGACAACCTCGATTTGGGGACTGTCCCTAAATCGAGGTTTTACAGGTCCCCACCGGAAAGCAGGCCGCGCAGGACCTTCTCGGGATCGGCGGAGCCGTCGCGCGGGGCGAGCGCGGTGATGCGCTTTTGCATCTTGAGTTCGTGAAGCTCATCCTCGAGCTGGCGCACGCGAGAACGCAGTTTCTCAGCCTCGAGCTCTCGCGCCTCGGCGCGCTCCTTCATGTCCAAAATGCGAACCACGCCGGCGAGGTTGATGCCCTCGTCGGTGAGTTGGTTGATGAGCTCGAGGCGCTCGATGTCGGCCTGGGAGTACAGGCGCGTGTTGCCGCCCGAGCGCTTGGGGTTCACCAGGCCCTTGGACTCATACACGCGCAACGTCTGGGGATGCATGCCCGTGAGCTCCGCGGCGACGGAAATCATATACAGCGGTTTGTTGCGGCTCTCCTCGGTCATGTTTCCCCCATCCAATCGAATCATCGAATCCTATTGTACGCGTCGCGCGCCGGAACACGGAGTCCCGGCGCGCGCAGATGTGCGAAATGCGCCCGTCCCCGAACTGCGCAATGTGCAATTTGTACCTGTCCCCAATTGGCACCATCGGGGGCGAGGCGGGGCTACATGCCGGGGCGATAGGTGCGCTCGTCGGCTTCGCGGAGCTTCTCCAGGGCGGCGCGCTCCTTTTCCGTCAAGCTCATGGGCACCTTCACGCTCACCGTGGCGAGCAGTGCCCCGGTATGGTTCGCGCGCTTCACGTCGGGCATGCCCATATCCTTGAAACGGAAGCTCTTGCCCGACTGGGTCCCCGCGGGGACCTTGAGGCGCAGCGTCTTGCCCGAGGGCGTTGGGACGTCGACCGTGCAGCCCAGGGCGGCCTCGTACATGGACACCGGAACGTCGATCGCGACATCGGCGGATTTGCCGCGGCGCTTGAACATCGGATGCTCCGCCACGCGGAACTCGATGAGCATGCTGCCGCGCGGCCCGCCGTTCACGCCGTACTCGCCATGATTCTTGTACCGCAGCTTCATGCCGTCGTAGCAGCCGGCGGGAATCGTCACCTCGATGGTGTCGCTCTCCCCCGTTGAGGGGATGCGATGCGTGACGCTGCGCTTGGCCCCATGCAGGGCCTCGTCGAACGTCACGTCGATCACGGCGCGCAGGTCGTTGCCCTTGCGGGCGCGGGCGCGACCGCCACCGAACATGTCACCGAAATCGAACGACGTGGGATCGGCCCCATACGCACCGCTCACGCCCTCGCCGCGGAACATGCTGCCGAAGATGTCGGCCATCGACGGGCCGCCGGCACCGCCGGAATACGCGTAACCACCCTGTCCGGGGACACCGCCGAACTGCAGCATCATGTCGTACTCTTTGCGCTTGTCCGGGTTTGACAGCGTCTCATACGCCTCGGAGATCTCCTTGAACTTCGCCTCGTCGCCGCCGCGATCGGGATGGTACTTCTGGGCCAGCTTGCGAAACGCCGACTTGATCTCCTTGTCGGAGGCGTTCTTGCTTACGCCCAGGACATCGTAAAAGCTCTTAGCTGAAGGCATGTGAACCCTCCCTTCTCAAAGAGGGCCCCGGGCGTCTCATCCCAGGGCCCTGCCTGTATCGTGCAAATGTGCAACCGCAGACCGCTACTCGGTCTCGCCCTCGGTTCCCTCATCGTCCTCGACGATCACGGGACGGGGCTCGCCGCCGTAGGTCACGGTGACCATCGCGGGGCGCAGCACCTTGCCGCCCATGCGATAACCCTTCTGATATACGTCGTTGACGGTCTCATCGTACTGGGATCCGTCCTCCACGCGGCCGACGGCCTGGTGGATGTTGCAGTCGAAGGCCTCCCCCTTGGGGTCGATCGCCTCGACGCCCTCGCCGTCGAACACGCCGAGCAGCTTGGAGCGAACCGCGTCGACGCCGTCGACGAACTGCTTGAAGTCATCGGCGAGCTCCTGGGTGCGGGCGTGGTCGAGCGCGCGCTCCATGTCGTCCACCACGGGCAGCAGGGCCCCGATGAGCTTCTCGGTGGCACGGGCGCGCTCGTCCAAGCGCTCCTGGGCGGTGCGACGGCGGTAGTTCTCCCAATCGGCCTGCAGGCGTGCGTGACGGTTCACGGCGTCGGCGGCCTTGGCTTCGGCGGCCTTGCGGGCGTCCTCGGCGGCGGCGAGCTGCTCACGGACCTCGGCCAACTCGGCCGCGACTTTCTCGTACTTCAACTTGAAATCGTTGTCCGCAGCCTCCTCGCCGGCTCGGATGGCGGCCTCGACCATCTCCTCCTCGGTCATCTCCTCGGTTTCGTCGGCCATGACGGCTGCCTCCTTCTCAATGGTTGTATCGGCGGGATCAGGTGCCTGCGCGGATGCCTCGACGGCATCCTCCACGGGTATCTTCACGTCCGTCTCCTTATCATGCAAAGGGCGGCCGGCTCGCCAGCTGGCAGGCCGGCCGCCCCGAACTCTCATGCGGCGCTCGCACGCGGGGCGCGCGGCGGATGCGTCTGGAGGAGCCTACTCCTCGTCGTCGACGACCTCGTACTCGGCGTCGACCACGTCGTCGCCGGCAGCGGAGGCATCGGCGCCGGGCGCGGCGGCCTGGGCATCGGCGTACACCATCTGGGCCAGCTCGTAGGCCACGGACTGAAGGGCCTCACCGGCGGCCTTGATGGCCTCGATATCGGAACCCTCGAGCGCCTTCTTGGCCTCGGCGATGGCGGAGTCGGCCTTGGACTTGAGATCGCCGGAGACCTTGTCGCCCAGCTCGTTCAGGGTCTGCTCGGTGGAGTAGCACAGGGAATCGGTCTGGTTGCGGGCCTCGACCTCCTCCTTCTGCTTCTTGTCCTCCTCGGCGTGGGACTCGGCGTCCTTCACCATGCGATCGACTTCCTCGTCGGAAAGCGCGGTGGAACCGGAGATGGTGATGGACTGCTCCTTGCCGGTGCCCTTGTCCTTGGCGGAGACCTTCACGATGCCGTTGGCGTCGATGTCGAAGGTGACCTCGATCTGAGGCACGCCGCGACGGGCGGCCGGGATGCCGGAAAGCTGGAACTTGCCGAGGGACTTGTTGTCGCGAGCCAGCTCGCGCTCGCCCTGGAGGACGTTGATCTCAACGGAGGTCTGGTTGTCGGCGGCCGTGGAGTAGACCTCGGTCT
The DNA here is from genome assembly GCA_029264355.1 of Collinsella sp. Classification (GTDB taxonomy): domain Bacteria; phylum Actinomycetota; class Coriobacteriia; order Coriobacteriales; family Coriobacteriaceae; genus Collinsella. The sequence goes on from JARIBW010000028.1 coordinate 128,582, forward strand.
TGGAGGTCGGGATCGTGGTGTTGCGGTCGATCATCTTGGTCATGATGCCGCCCATGGTCTCGACGCCCAGCGACAGCGGGGTCACGTCGAGCAGCAGGATGCCCTCGACATCACCGGTGAGCACGCCGCCCTGGACGGCCGCGCCGTTGCAGACGACCTCGTCGGGGTTCACGGACATGTTGGGCTGCTTGCCGGTCATGTTCTTGACGAGCTCCTGCACGGCGGGCATACGGGTGGAACCGCCGACGAGGATGACCTCGTCAACCTCGGACAGGGAGACGCCGGCGTCGTTCAGGGCCTTGGTGACCGGGGCCTTGCAGCGCTCGAGCAGGTCACGGGTGATCTTCTCGAACTCGGCGCGGGACAGCGTGTAGTTGAGGTGCAGCGGGCCGGACTGGTTCATGGTGATGAAGGGCAGGTTGATGACGGCCTGCTGGGCGCTCGAGAGCTCCTTCTTGGCGTTCTCGGCGGCCTCCTTCAGGCGCTGCAGGGCCATGGGGTCCTGACGCAGGTCGACGCCGTTGTCGGACTGGAACTTGTCGGCCATCCAGTCGATGACGCGCTGATCCCAGTCGTCACCGCCGAGGTGGTTGTCGCCGTTGGTGGCGAGAACCTCGAAGACTCCGTCGGCCAGGTCGAGCAGGGACACGTCGAAGGTGCCGCCACCGAGGTCGAAGACGAGGACCTTCTGCTCCTTGTCCTGCTTGTCCAGGCCATAAGCCAGGGCGGAGGCGGTGGGCTCGTTGACGATGCGCTTCACATCGAGGCCGGCGATGCGGCCGGCGTCCTTGGTGGCCTGGCGCTGGGCGTCGTTGAAGTAAGCCGGGACGGTGATGACGGCCTCGGAGATGGTCTCGCCGAGGTACTTCTCGGCGTCGGCCTTCATCTTGGCGAGCGTCATGGCCGAGATCTGCTCGGGGGTGAACTCCTCGCCGTCGATCATGACGACGCAACGGCCGTTGCTGCCCTCCTTGACCTCATAAGGCACGGTCTTGAGCTCGTCCTTCACCTCGGAGAACTTGCGGCCCATGAAACGCTTGATGGAGAACACGGTGTTCTTGGGGTTGGTGACGGCCTGGTTCTTCGCGGCCTTGCCCACAATGCGATCGCCATCGGCACGGAAGCCCACGACGGACGGGGTGGTGCGATCGCCCTCGGAGTTCACGATGGTGGTGGGGGTACCGCCCTCGAGAACGGCCATGGCGGAATTGGTGGTGCCCAAGTCGATACCGAGAATCTTGCTCATAATTACTTCCCTTCTTTGGGTTGCGTGACGCTCATGTGCGGATGCCCACGGCGCTTCGGCGTTCGTTCAAGGCATAGTGTATCCCCTTATGACGCACCTTATACAAAATCTAAGTCAATTCATATAAGATTTCCTATCATCCACATTGATAGGACCGATCCATCCCCGATCATCCCTCCCCGAGCAGGCCGGACGGGGCAGAGCGCCATAGTCGTAAGTTTGCAAGGGATAACTCGGCGAACGGCAGTGGAAAGCCGCTGCAAGGCCTTGCGCTCGCGACGACGCGTGGTATGTTTTTGAGCGAAAAGACCCGTTGCCTCTTACGCCTGTGGCACCGGGCGCTACAGAGGAGGTTTATCATGGCTCATCCGAACATCGATGCTGACGAGTGCATCGCCTGCGGCGTCTGCGTCGACGCTTGCCCGGCCGGCGTTCTCGAGCTGAACGACGTCGCCACCGTTACCGACGAGGATTCCTGCGTGGCCTGCGGCGCTTGCCAGGACGCTTGCCCCGCCGGCGCCATCACCGAGATCGTCGAGGACTAGCCTCATCGCGCATCCGCATTTGGATCCAATGAGAACCGGGTCCGGCCCCATGGGGGTCGGACCCGGTTCTCGCATATATAGCCCCAAGTCGCAAGCCGACCCGTATGCCCGACGCCGAATCGGACCGGGCGGCACATGGCGCGGGGACCCTACTGGAAATCATCCTCATAGGGCATGAGCTCGGCGAGATAGCCGCGCGTGGCGAGGGCGGCCTCGATGCGGTCGAGCGCATCCTCGCTCTCAGCCGCGATGCGGTGGAAGTGGTACCCGCTCGTCACGGCCATGAGCGGCGTGGACTTGCCCGTGCGGATATCGTCGAGATAACGCGCGATCCCGCTGCGGCTGCGGATGTCGAGATCGGCGGTTATCTTGCCGTACGCGCGATGGTTGACCATCACGTTTTGAACCGTACCGCCCAAATCGACGATGGTGTCGAGCTCGTCCTCGAGCTGTTCGACCGTGTGGCGCACCTTGACCAGGCGCGTGGGGATATTCGCGTCCGAAGACCCCTCGCGCAGCACATAGCCGCGATTGGTCGCCACGATGTCGTGGCCATCGGCGCGCAGCAAGGCGATGTCCTGCACGATCACCTGGCGGCTCACGCCCGCCTCGTCGGCCAGGGCCGTCCCGCTCACGGGCCGCTCGGCGCCGCGCAGGCTCTGCAAGATCGCCTTCCTGCGCTCATGTCCCATCAACGGCATCCGCCGCACCTCCCATCCGTATCTGCCAGGTCTACCCCGCTCATGCTCGAGCGCACCGGGCCAAGTCGATGTCGACCCCGCCCCTTCCATCCCGAAGACGACGGCTACACCATGCGCAAGTGCTTGAGGGACAGATCGAGGATGGGCGCCGAATGCGTGAGGGCGCCGGATGAGATGAAGTCGACCCCCAGGTCGGCAAGGGCCCGGATGTTCTCCGCATCCACGTTGCCCGAGGCCTCGACCTTGGCGCGGCCGCCGATGAGCGCGATCGCCTCGACCATCTGCCCGCGTGTCATATTGTCGAGCATGATGATGTCGGCGCCGGCCTCGAGCGCCTCCCGCACCATGCCCAGGTCCTCGCATTCGACCTCGACCGTGCAGACGAACGGCGCATGCGCGCGGGCACCAGCCACCGCGGCCGCGATGCCTCCGGCCGCGTCGATGTGGTTGTCTTTGAGCATGACCGCTTGAGAGAGGTTGTACCGGTGATTGCCACCGCCGCCCGCCTCGACCGCGGCCTTCTCGAAGATGCGCAGGCACGGCGTGGTTTTACGCGTGTCGACGAGCCTGGTCCCCGTTCCCTCCAGCGCCGCGGACATGCGGCGCGCATAGGTCGCGATACCGCTCATGCGCTGGAGGAAGTTCAAGGCCACGCGCTCGCCAGAGAGCAGGACGCGCGCGTCGCCGCGCACGGTGCCGAGCAGCTGGCCGGGCTCGACCGCATCGCCATCGCAGACGCGGGCGTCGAAGCTCGTGCCCGGATCGAGCAGGGCGAAGGTGCGCTCGAACACATCGAGCCCCGCGATCACGCCCGCGGCCTTGGCGATGAGCTGCACCTCGGCCTCGCGGCGCTCGGGACAGACGGACTCCGTCGACAGGTCGCCGGCGTTCATATCCTCACGCAGGGCGAAGCGGATGATGTCGTCGGCCACCAGGTTCATGGTGATGGGATTCATGCGAGCCTCCTATATAAGAGTGTCGATGTTCAGCTCGAACGCCGGAAGACCGGGAAAGAGATCGCGCGGCGCACGATGCACGCCATCAAGGGCGGGGGCGCCGGCCTCCTCCACGGGCAGGCTCTCGCCCGTCGCCATCTTCCACGCCGCGCGGCGGGCGAACACCAGGGACTCGAGCAGCGAGTTGCTCGCCAAACGGTTCTTGCCGTGAACGCCGTTGCAGGCGGTCTCTCCCGCCGCGTACAGATGGGGCATGCTCGTGGCCGAATCGCGGTCGACGCGCACACCGCCCATGAAGTAGTGCTGCGTCGGGACGACCGGGATGGGCTCGGCGAGGATGTCGCGACCGCCCTCCAGGCAATGCGCCCTGATGTTGGCGAAGTGCGTCGTCGCGACCCGCGGATCTACCGGGGCGAAGCTCAGCCACTCGTACTCGGCGCCCTCTTTGCGCATCTCATCTTGTATGGCGCGAGCCACCACATCGCGCGGCTGGAGCTCGTCGGTAAAGCGCTCATGGGCATGGTTCAACAAGACCGCGCCCTCGCCGCGGCAGCTCTCGGATACGAGGAAGGTGCGACCGGGCTCGGCGGAATACAGGCCGGTCGGGTGGATCTGCACGTACTCGAGATGCTCCTGTTGGACGCCATAGGCGCTGGCGAGGAAGCACGCATCACCCGTGAGCTGGGGATAATTCGTCGAATGCTGGTATACGCCGCCGATGCCGCCCGTGGCGAGCAGGGTGTTCCCCGCATGGATGCGGAAGGGCTTCCCGCACTCGAGATCGGCGGGGGCGTCGCCGAGGGCCTCTCCCACACCGGCGACGGCGCGCAGCTCCTCAATGGTGGCCGTCGAGGACGCGGCGCTGACGGGGAGCGCCAGCACGCCCGTGCAAGCGGGCAGCCCATCCGCATCCGCGCCGACGCCCGTCCGGGCGTCGAGCAGCAGGTCGATCATGGCCACATGCTCGAGAATCCGCACGTTGGGCAGGCGCTTGACCGCGGCCAGCAGCGCCTCGGTGATTTCCCTGCCCGTCACGTCGGCATGGAACGCGATGCGCGCCCGGGCATGAGCGCCCTCGCGCGTGAAGGCCAGCGAGCCGTCCTCCTCGCGCTCGAACCCAGCGCCAAGCGCGATCAGGTCGTTGATGACCGAACGCGAGGAGCGGATCATGATGTCCACGCTCTCACGGCGGTTCTCCCCGTGGCCGGCGCGGAGCGTGTCCTCAAAGAACGAGTCGTAATCCCCCGCCTCGGGCAGCACGCAAATGCCGCCCTGGGCGAGCATCGAATCGCACTCATCGAGAGCGCCCTTCGACAGCATGACGATCTTGGCGCCCGCCGGCGCGGTGAGTGCGGCATACAGGCCCGCCACACCGCATCCGACGATCGCGATATCGCACGTCATGTCCCTATCGTCCGCCGCCATCCGCGTCCCCTTTCGTTCCAGCCCCCACCTGGCAGCGCGCCCGAGCGGGCACCGCCCCACGCGGGGCCCGCCGACCAGTCTTAGCGGGCGGCGTATTCCAACATGCGGTCGAGCGTGCGCTGCGCGGCGCGGGCCGCATCCTCGTCCACCGAGATCTCCACGGCACCCGAGGCGTTCTCGAGGCATGCCACGAGCTTATCGATGGTGATGCCGTCCATGTCGGCGCAGGTGGGCGGGGTCTTGGTCACGTAGAAGCGCTTGCCCTGGCCGGCGCAGCGTCGCTCCAGCTCGTAAAGAACCCCGTCGACCGTCACGATGATGAACTCGCCTGCCCTGCTCGCCTCCGCGAAGCCGATGATATCGGCGGTCGAACCGATGAAATCGGCTTCCGCCAGGATCGCCTCGGTGCATTCCGGGTGCGCCAACGTGAGCGCCTCGGGGTGCGCCGCCTTGAGCTCGCGCAACTCGGAAAGGGAAATCGCCTCGTGACGCGGACAGCACCCGTCATTCAAGATCACGTGCTTCTCGGGAACCTGCCGCGCGACATGACGGCCCAAGTTGCGATCGGGGATGAACAAGATGTGGTGTTGCGGCAGCTCGCGCACGATCTTGACCGCGTTGGAGGAGGTCACGCAAACATCGCTCCAGCTCTTTATCTCCATGGTCGAGTTGACGTAGCACACGACCGCGAGGTCGTCGCCGTACTCAGCGCGCGCACGGTCGATCACCGCACGGCTCACCATGTGGGCCATGGGACAATCCGCCCCGGGCTCCGGCAAGAGCACGACCTTGTCGCGATTGAGCAGCTTGGCGCTTTCACCCATGAACTCGACACCGCACAAGACGATGGTCCGCTGCGGCAGGGTCTTCGCGAGCTTGGCGAGATAGAACGAATCGCCCACGTAATCGGCAACGGCCTGCACCTCGGGCTCGACATAGTAATGCGCGAGTATCACCGCATCGCGCTCGGATTTGAGCCCCTCGATGCGCTTGCGAGTCTCAGCGGGCACCGCCGCCGCGCGCTCCAGGGCCCCGCCCCCCGTCTGTACCATGTGACCCTCCCGACATTTTCAGGTTCGTTGAGGGAAGTATGTCACTGGGGGCTTTCACTGACAAGACAGCTGACAAGACAGCTACGGAATCAACGAATTGCGACGGCGCGGAAAACCGATCAGTACGGCGCCCCCAAAGGCGGCATCTGCTTGAGAAACGCCCACATCCGCTGTTTCTCCACCGGCTGGGACAGTGCGGCCTCAAAGCCATCGAGCGCGAGTACGCGACGCCCGAGAACCGACGCGATAAGCCCGGGCTTGAGCATGGCGGTATCGAAATCCTCGATGATCGAGAGGGCGTCGGCGTAGGCCTCGCGCAAAAGATCGGCGGCCGGATCGTCCAACAGGATGATCGCCTCGGGATCGAGCGCCTCGAGCGCTTCGCGGAACAGGTCGACGGGCAACAGCCCGGCGTCCGTCAAACCGCCCGCCACCGCCCCGTCGCCCGGACCGGCAACTGCGGAAAGCACGCAAAGGTCTTGCGGCTCCCAGCCGATGGCGCCGAGGGCCGCGCGCAAGGCCGTGCCATCCGCGCCCGCAAGCAGCGTCCCACCCGAACGCTCGGCATCGTTGAGCTCTCCTTTGATGAGGACGATCGGCGAAAATGCGTTGCCCGCCATGCGGACTCCGCGAGCCTCGAGCCCCTTGAGCTCCTGCTCGGCCGCAGACGCCAGCGCCTCCTTGCGCTCCTGTGTGGTGATGGCCATCCGTCGAACACCCGTCCCTACGATCGCGCGCCGGCCCATGAGCCGGGCAAAAAAGAATCACATCGATTCATTCTACTCCCGGTGTAAGGGGCGCGCGGGCATGGGTATAACGTCCTCGATTTGAAAGATCCCCGTCGGCGGGCGCCGGCGGGAACGCGCATATAGGAGGAATCCATGTCCAACGTCACCGAAGTGAACGCCGCCAACTTCGACTCCATGCTCGCAGGCGATCTGCCCGTCCTCGTCGATTTCTGGGCCCCGTGGTGCGGTCCGTGCCGTATGCTCTCCCCCGTTGTGGACGAGCTGGCCGGCGAACTCGAGGGCAAGGTCACCGTCGTCAAGTGCAATGTCGATGAGAACCAAGACCTGGCCATGCGCTTCGGCGTCATGTCCATCCCCACCGTCGTCCTGCTGAAGGGCGGCACCGAGGTCATGCGCTCCGTGGGCGCCGTTCCCAAGCCCAAGCTCAAAGCCGATATCGAGGCGAACCTGTAAGGAACGTCCGCCGCGCATGGCATGCGTCTGAATCGCAACCCCCTCAACGGCCGCGCCCATATCCGGCGCGGCCGTTTTTTATGACGAAGCGCTTGCCGATCTCCCGATTCGCGCTCTGGACGCGCCGGATTCACCGCAGCGAAGCGAATGGCCCTGCTGTACTTTATGCGGAGCCGCCGGCACTCTTGGTAGACTGTATGATGTATGCCGCGCGGGGCGGTCATTCCCCGCGTGCATGAAGACGCGCCGTGCGGCTTTCAGCTCCGCAGCGTGCGCCAGGTTGTAAGGGGATCTCATGGAACCCATTTCGCAGGGAATGCAGGGGCCTGCCGTCGAGGACGTGCAGACGCGCCTTTCCTCGCTCGGATATGTGATCGACGCCGCCGAGATGACGGCAAAGGAGTTCGGAGCGACCACGGCCGCAGCCGTTCGCGCGTTTCGCGCACAGCAGGGGCTGGATGCGGGCGAGGATGTGGACGCCACGTGCTGGAGCGCGCTGGTCGACGAGTCCTATAAGCTCGGCGATCGCACACTGTACCTGCGCCTCCCCAATTTCCACGGAGCCGACGTCCGCGCCCTGCAGCGCGCCCTCAACACACTCGGCTTCGCCTGCGGTGCCGACGACGGTTATTTCGGTCCGCACACCGAGGCCGCATTGCAGCAGTTTCAGGAAAACGTGGGGCTATTCGCCGACGGCATGGCGTTTCAGGACACCTTCAATTATGTGAACCGCCTGCACCATGTGTGGGAGGGAAAGCCCTCTGTGACCGATATCGAAGCCGAGGCCCGCATGGGGTTCGCCCGTGCCGCGAGCGTGCTCGAGAGCTGGAGCATCGCCATCGGCGGCGAGGACGCGATCGCCCGCAACGTCGCCTCGCGCGTGTGGAACATCGCAACCGCCACGACCGATGGCAGCGGGATCGTGCTGTACGACGATATCGCGCCCGAGGACGCGGACCTGACGGTCGAGATCGCCTCCGATGCGCTGCCCGACGACGCCGAGCCGCGCGCCACAATCACCCTGGCCGAATGCAACAACCTCTCGCTGCGCATCAAAACGGCGGTTGCCGCGGCAACTGCCCGTCCGATCAAGCTCCGCATCGAGCTCACGGGCATCACCGGCTATGGCACGTTCACTTCAAGTGATGCTCAAACTCTGGCCGTTCGCCTTCTTGACGGTCTGTGTGATGCGCTGAGCGACTAGGTACGCTACACTAGAGCAGCGCACTTGCGCGCTCACACCCAATTGGGGCATCGTCCAGCGGCAGGACCCTGGTTTTTGGTACCAGTTACGGGGGTTCGAATCCCTCTGCCCCAGCCATGATAGACAGGCCCGGTCACGTATGTGGCCGGGCTTTTTTCGAAAGGGAGGCCCATGACCTACACCCACGTGATATTCGACCTCGACGGCACGCTGCTCAATACCCTGGAGGACCTCACCGACGCCGGCAACCAGATATGCGAATCCCGTGGGTGGCCCACCTACACGGCAGACCAATTCCGCTACAAGATCGGCAACGGTCAGCTCAAACTCATCGAACGCCTGATTCCCGCCGAGTTCACGGGCGACAGCGGCGTCTTCGAGCGGGCGCTCGCCGACTTCCGCGCCTTCTACGCCGAGCACAAGGAGGACCACACGGCCCCCTACCCCGGCATCCTGAAGCTTTTGGACGAACTTGGCAAACTCGGCGTGATCTGCGCCGTCCTGTCCAATAAGGACCACGCGGCGGCGGTTCCGCTCGTCGAGCGCTACTTTGGCGACCGCGTGGCGCTGGCGCAGGGACGCGTCGACGCCTTTCCGCCCAAACCCGACCCAGCGATCACCACGCACGTCCTCGAGCAACTCGACGCAGACCCGAAAACCACGCTGTACGTGGGAGATTCCGATGTGGATATCGCCTGTGGGCACAATGCCGGCATGCGCTCCTGTGGCGTGGCATGGGGCTTTCGCGGCCGTGCGGAGCTCGAGGGAGCCGGCGCCGACTACGTGATCGATGCTCCCGAGGAGCTGCTCGGCATCGTTTTGTAGCGGCCCCCTTGCCGTACGCCCACTCGGCCCCCACCGCTCGCGATTCCGGGGAGCACCGCTGGAGGGATATGCATCTTCCAACCCCATATAACCCGTAAATATTCAGCACGCGAATGCCGTGCATCTCACTCGAGCGACTTTTGGTAACTAGAATCGGCATACGCGTGAAACACGGCATGGAGCGATGCTTAAAATCCCAGCTTGTTCAAGATTCAGGCAAGCCGTTCATCGGCAAATCGGCTAACTAGTTACCAAAAGTCGATGTATTGATTTTCAAGGCGGGATGGACGCCGCAAAAGCCCCTCCATCAAATGCAAAACGGTGAAAAACGAGAATCCATAACAAACGGGCGCGCGGGGTTTAACCCCCGCGCGCCCGTCAGGTGCTTGTTTCCGCGGCTATATCGCGCTTCGCGCTACATCATGGCCTCGAGAATCTGCTGCTCCGCGCTATCGGTGGCCGACCAGGTGTTCTCGCCGTCCTTCTCGTACGTGAACACGCACTCGGTCTCCTCGGGCGTGGCGTTCTTCACGGCATCCATGAGGATTGCTCCGGCCTCTTTGTACAGGGCGTCCTCGCTCTCCACGGTCTGGGGATCGACCGTGGCCATGTACTCCTGGAACTTGCCGGTGAACTCGGACATGATGGCGGTGAGGGACTTCATCTTCAGCATGACCGTGGCGTCAGCGGTGCCCGCTTCCTCGTCGACCACGACATCCTTGATCTCGTGGGTGAATCCATCGAGATAGGCCTTCGCGAACTCCTCGGTATCGATGCCGAGCGTCTCGAATCCACCGTTGGAGCTATCCTCCATAGCGGTAAGCAGCTCCTCGTTATCCGGGGAGACCTCGGAAAACGCCGTCTCGAGATCATCGCGGATGAGCTCCTCGACCGAGGGGCCGCCGCAACCTCCCAAAAGCACGACGCCGACGACGGCAAGGACCATCAGCGGGATCGCCCAGAATCTCTTCTTCATGTCTTCCTCCTTGTAACGAAAAACCACCCCACACGGCATATGCCACTGGGGCGAACAATGGCTCGATGATAAGCGAAGGATTCCAGGCAATCGGCATCATCTCGGCGAACGGTTAAAAACTAACGCCGGCAACCGCCAACACCCTCCTCATCGAATTGCCCCGAGAACTCAAACGCTACTCGCGCGCGCCATACTGCTCGTAATACGCATCGATAGCGGCCTTCAGCTCGTCATCGATCACCACGCGACCGGCCACCGCGCGGTTGTACAGATGCTCGGTGACCTCGGCCATGGACACGATGCTCGCCACGGGGAACCCGTACTTTGCCTCGATCTCCTTCTGCGCGGTGGTGACGCCGCCCTTGCCGACCTCCATGCGGTTCAAGGAGACGATCAGGCCCTTGACCTCGACGTTGGCCGCATCCATGAGCTTGGGGTAGGTCTCGTCGATGGACTTGCCGGACGTGGTCACGTCCTCGACCATCACCACGCGGTCGCCGTCCTTGAGCTCGTAACCCAGCATGCCGCCCTTGTCGGCACCGTGGTCCTTGACCTCCTTGCGGTCGGAGCAGTAACGGACCTCCTTGCCATACAGTTTGTACATGGCGATGGCGGTGACCACGGACAGGGGGATGCCCTTGTATGCCGGGCCGAACACCACGTCGAAATCCAGGCCGAAGTTATCGTGGATGGCGCGGGCGTAATACTCGCCCAGGCGCATGAGCTGCTCGCCGGTGACATAGGCGCCGGCGTTCATGAAGAACGGGGACTTGCGGCCGCTCTTGAGGGTGAAGTCGCCGAACTTGAGGACGTCGGACTCCACCATGAACTCGATGAACTCCTGCTTGTAAGCCTCCATGAGGCCTCCTTCCACGCGGGAGCGCTCATCGCGCTCACCTGTTTGTTTGACCGATTCAAGGGTAGCAGAAAAGCGCCCCCCGCCGTAAACGGGCAGGGGGCGCAAGGCGACGAACCGCTCACGGCGCGATGCAGATTTTGCGCGCCGCGTGAGCGCACATGGATGAAAACGGGTCGCCCCGTCCTCCTAGCAGATCTTGCAAACCCAGCCGTGCGTGTCCTCGATCTGACCTCCCTGGATGCCGGTCAGGGTCTCGCGCAGGCGCTTCATGACCGGGCCGGAGGACTCGTGGCCGTTCGGGAAGACGACGACCGTCTCGCCATCGTGGATCTCGCCCACAGGCGAGATGACGGCCGCGGTGCCGCACAACCCGCACTCGACGAAAGCGCCAGAGGCGACCTCATCCCAGGTGACCGGCCGCTCGTCGACGACGATCCCCAGGTCCTGGGCCACCTGCACGAGCGAGCGGCGCGTGATGGAGGGCAAGATCGAGTCCGTGTGGGACTTGGGCACCGTGAGCGTGCCGTCCTCGGCGACGAACAGCACGTTGGCGCCGCCGGTCTCCTCGACATACGTGCGCGACTCAGAGTCGAGGTACAGGTTCTCGGCATAGCCCGCGGCGTGCGCCTCCGTGCCGGGTTTGAGGCTCATGGCGTAGTTGAGGCCCGCCTTGATGTTGCCGGTGCCATGCGGTGCGGCGCGATCGTACTTGGAAACGCACAGCTTGACGGTAGTGTCGCCGCCCTTGAAGTAGGGTCCCACGGGCGTCACGAGAATGCGGAACTGGTATTCGGTCGCCGGCTTCACGCCGATGACGTCGCCGGTGGCGATCATGAACGGGCGGACGTAGAGCGTCGCGCCGGAGCCGAACGGGGGCACCCACGCCGCGTTGGCCTCCACGACCCGCTTGACCGCATCGATGAAACGGTCCTGCGGGAAGGCGGGCATGACCAGGCGCTCGGCGGAATCGGCCATGCGCTGGGCATTCATATCGGGCCTGAAGCAGACGATGGAGCCATCGGCGGCGGTGTAGGCCTTGAGGCCCTCGAAGACTTCCTGGCAATAATGGAAGATGCCGGCGCACTCCGACAGCGTGATGCCGTGGTCGGTGGTCAGGGCGCCCTCATCCCATGCGCCATCCTTGTAGTTGGACACATAGCTGTAGTCTGTCTTGCGATAGCTGAAATCGAGGTTTCCCCAGTCCAGGTCCTTCTTCTCAACGGTCATGGTGAACTCCTCACTCGGTGCGGGGCGCCCATCGCCGCGAGCGCCTTCTCAACGTGGGGGCCTGACCGGCAGCAGGCCCTTATCATACGGAAATGCCGGGCACATGGCCCGGCATCGGCATGTTCGCTCGATTGTACTCCGCCGCGATGGAGTGGCGGCGGAATTAATCGACGGGAAACGTCCCGCACATGCGGGACGGCGCTACTCGCCCTCTGCCTCGCGGCGCTTCTGCTCGGCGCGCGCCGGGAGGATGCGGCATTTGACCCACCATGCCACAACGCCCACGGCGACGATGACGATGGCGATCTTCACCACCTCGGACACCCACTCGGCCTGAGCGGTGATCTGCTCCCAGGCGCCACCCGCCCAAAAGCCCAGCGTGCACAGGATGGCGTTCCACACGAGCGAACCCACGAGCGTGTACAGGGCGAAACGCGCCATGTTCATCTTGGCGGTGCCTGCCGGGATGGAGATGAGGCTGCGCACCACGGGGATGCAACGGCAGATGAGCACCGTGATCTGGCCCTTGCGGTCGAACCAGCCGATGGCCTTGGCCACGTCGTCGGAATGGAAGCCCAGCATGCGCATGGGCTTGGTGTCGAAGAACCCCTCGAGGCGCTCCTGGGAGAGCAGGCGGCCGATGCCGTAGAGGAAATACGCGCCCACGACCGAGCCGACCGTCGCGGCGATGATGACGCCGGGAAGCGTCATCTCGGTCTGCGTGGCGAGAAAGCCCGACAGCGGCAGGATGAGCTCGCTGGGAATGGGCGGGAACACGTTCTCGAAAAGAATGAGCGCGGCGACCGCGAGGTAGCCGAACTGACTGATGAAGCCGAAAAATGCCTCCTGCATGGGATGCCTTTCTAGTCATGCCGAAAATGCAAGTGCCACCATGATACCGAGCGCGTGTAAAGACGAGGCAATGTCCGCAGTCTTTCCAAAACCTCCCAGCGTGCACCGCATACGGGGATGCGGGGCGATGTTAATCCTACCGATTCTCTCGACATTAGCGGAACGGGCGCGTACACTTGCAGCTCACACACCATGGCATCGCGCGGCAGCCGTGCGCGCATCGGAGGAGGGACATGGGAGCCATCGCCACTGTCCGCGAGGACATCGCCGCCGTCAAGGCAAACGACCCGGCGGCCCAAAGCTCGCTCGTGATCTTCCTGTCCTATCCGGGGTTGCACGCCAAATGGATGCACACGCCGGAGCACTGGCTGTGGAACCATGGCATGCACGGACTCGCACGCGTCCTCTCGCAGGTCACCCGGTTTTTCACCGGCGTCGAGATCCACCCCGCCGCGCGCATCGGGCGCCGCCTGTTCATCGACCACGCCATGGGAGTCGTGATCGGCGAGACCACCGTGGTGGGCGATGACTGCGTGCTCTACCAGGGCGTCACGCTCGGCGGCACGGGCAACGAATGCGGCAAGCGCCACCCCACCCTGGGCGACAACGTCACCGTCGGAACGGGCGCCAAGGTGCTCGGAAACATCTCAATCGGCGACAACGTGCGGATCGGCGGGAACTCGGTCGTGGTCAAAGACGTGCCGAGCGGCAGCACCGTAGTGGGCATCCCCGGTCGCGTGGTGCGTCGCAACGGATGCCGCGTGCTCACCGAGTCATTTGACGCGACCCATCACCGCGAGACCATGCCCGACCCCGTCGAGGAGGCCTCGATCATGAACCGCGAGGGCATCGCCGACAACACCCGCCGGATCGCCGAACTCGAGCAGCAGGTCGCCGAGCTCGGTGCTCTGGTTGAAAGACTCACGGATAACGAGTAAATACGCTATCGTATCGTCTCACTGCACAGATACGCGTCGATTGGAGACCCATGTTCCCCAAGCTCTTCGAGCCCTTCTCCGTCCGATCCCTCACCACGCGCAACCGCATCGTCATGCCCGCCATGGGCACCAGGATGTGCGACGAGCGCGCCGTCACCGATAAGCTCGTCGAATACCACCGCGTGCGCGCCGCCGGCGGCGTGGGGCTCTCCATCGTCGAGGTCTCCGCCGTCCACGCCCCGAGTTCGCCCAACTGCTTCCTGTCGATCGCCGAGGACCGTTTCATCGAGGGCCACAAGCGCCTCACCGACGCGATCCACGCCGAGGGCGGTCGCGCCGGCGTTCAGCTCTGGCAGGGGTCCATCGCCGTTGCCATGGACCCGGCGGCCCAGATCCTGGTTCCCAACGAGATGACCGTGCACGGCTTCACGGTCCCCGGCATCACCGTCGACCAGATCCACGAGATCATCGACTGTTACGGCGCCGCCGCGGCGCGCTGCGTGGAGGCGGGATACGACTGCATCGAGTTCCACTGCGCCCATAACTACCTGCCGCACTCCTTCCTCTCCGCGGGTCTCAACCACCGCGACGACGAGTGGGGCGGCAGCCTGGAAAACCGCGCCAAGTTCCCGCTCGCCTGCATCCGCGCCATCCGCGAGAACATCCCCGAGGACATGCCTTTGTTCATGCGCATCGGTGCGCACGACGACTGCCTCGAGGGCGGTATGACCATCGAGGACACGATCGAGTTCTGCAAGATGGCACGCGAAGCCGGCGTCGACGTGCTCGATATCTCCCGAGGCAACATCATCACCGCCGCGAACGCCCTCGAGGTGCCGCCCATCGACCTGGTACCGGGCTTCAACATCGACAACGCCGCGCGCATCCGTCGCGAGACCGGCATGCCCACCATCGGCGTCGGTCGCATCAACACCCCGCAGGTCGCCGAGAAGATCCTCGAGGAGGACCAGGTCGACCTCGTCGTCATGGGCCGCGCCCAGCTCGCCGACCCGGACTTCTGCAACAAGGCGCGCGAGGGTCGCACGGACAGCATCGTCTACTGCGTGGGCTGCGACCAGGGATGCCTCGACGGCTTTGCGGACATACGCAACTTCGAGCACATCACCTGCCTTCGCAACCCGCTCGTCGGCCATGAGCTCGACTGGAAGGTCGAGGAAGCGGACGACCGAAAGCGCATCGCCGTGGTCGGCGGCGGCGTCGCCGGTCTCATGGCCGCCGAGACCCTCGTCGCCCGCGGCCATGAGGCCGTGGTGTTCGAGGCGTCCGACCGCCTGGGCGGTCAGTTCGTCACCGCGGGCAAGGCACCCGGAAAGCGAGAGATGGAACTTGCCGCGTCCCTCATGGGCGAGCAGGCGCGCCGCTGCGGCGTCGAGATCCGCCTGGAGACCCCCTTCACGCCCGAGACCATTGCCGAGGAGCACTTCGATCGCGTGATTCTCGCCAACGGCGCCGCGCCCATCACCATGGGTCTCTCCGGTGCCAACATTCACGTCGCGCACGATGTGCTCGAAGGCGAGCAGGTCGAGGGCGAGCGCGTCATCGTGATCGGCGGCGGCCTGGTGGGTCTGGAGGTCGCCGATGCGCTGGCGAGCGCGGGCAAGCAGGTCACCGTACTCGAGATGGCCGAGCGCGCCGGCGCCGACCTGGGTTCCGCCCGCGCGACTTGCGTCTTCGGCAAGCTCGCGAAGCTCGGTGTCGAGATTGAGGCCTCCACCGCCTTTGACGGGATCACCGAGTCCGGTGTGCGCGTGAAGTCCGGGGAGGACACGCGCGAGCTTGCCTGCGACGCCGTGGTGGTTGCCGTCGGCTCCCGCGCCCGCAACAACGACGAGCTTGTCGCAGCCCTGGACGCCGCCGGCATCCCTCACTGCAGCGTCGGCGACGTAGAGCGCCCGCGCCGCGCACTCGACGCCATTCGCGAGGGCTTCCTGGCCGGCCGCGAGGCGTAAATCCCTCTCGGACATGCGTTGCCGCCCTGGGGTCCGGATACCCGGACCCCACTTGCGGGCGCCTGCTCGATGCCCGGGAGGGGACTGCCCCATGAATAACCCGGATATCGATCTCGCATTCAAATTCATGCTGTGACGGGTTTGAACGGTAAATGAAAAGCCCCCGTTTCCGGGGGCTCTCAAGTTCGACTGGTGCGGCGTACAGGATTCGAACCTGTGACGTTCTGATTCGTAGTCAGACCCTCTATCCAGCTGAGGTAACGCCGCAACGCGTGGTATATATTGCCATTGCGCCCAAGTGGCGTCAACCCATTATTTCAAATTTTTAGAAGGGGCGTAAAAACCGTCCCGTCTTGAAATCCAACAGCTTCGCTTGGGCGAATCAACGAGACATGGTGAGACCCGATGAATCGAATGAGGGCGGCGGCCGAAGAGCCGATCGGGGCATGCGCAAAACCAAAAGACAACCGATGCCGCAATAAAAAAGCCCCCGTTTCCGGGGGCTCTCAAATTCGACTGGTGCGGCGTACAGGATTCGAACCTGTGACGTTCTGATTCGTAGTCAGACCCTCTATCCAGCTGAGGTAACGCCGCAACGCGTGGTATATAATGCCATCAGTGATACATCGCGTCAAGGAATAATTAGCATTTTTTCCAATTATTGTAATCTCGCGTCAAGATCGGCAGTTATCTCACAATCGCCGCCTCCTTGATCCCATATGGGATACCAAGGCGTCTCATCAGATCGCAAAGGCTCGAGAGGCACTCATAACCCGTGTACTCCAGGCGCAACACCGCGGGCAACTGATACGCGGCATCCAGATGGAAATAATCCAAAAACTCGCGGACGCCCGCCGGGTTGACCATCGCCTCGACCGTATGGGGGCTCTCCCTGAAACTCCACTGCGTCAATGGTCCCGAGCTTTCCTGAATGATGCGAAGCGACCCCTCCGACGTGACCGAGCACCGGACCTCCAGACGCTCCCCCTCCTCTTCACTTGCGAACAACACCGCACCGCTGTCGAATACGTCCATCGCCTTCCCCTTTCTCTCGCCTTCTCAGTGGGATCAGTATACCCGAAAATAGAACGTATGTTCGTGTATATGCTGTTGAGAAACGCTCCCATGCGGGCAGTTTTGTCCGCACGATGCGATAGGCGCTCCGTGTGCGCCTATCGTGGATATTGCCCTTGAGGGGAGATCGGCACAGAAAAACGCCCCGTGTGCTCGATGGGAACGGGTGCCCGTCAGAGGCTCCTTATGGCTGCTTCCTTCCGGACCTGACCAGGTTCGGAACATATCGTCACCCGAACCCATCGAACGCGCGAGGCGTGTCAATCCATGGTAGCCGTTCGAACGCGGCTCGTCCAGCTCCAACACGGTGAACCCACACCCCGGGTGCGGATGCGCTACATCATGGCCGCCAGACGATAGACGGTCTCACCCGCCATCTGAAGGTTCCTGCGGGCACGATCGGGGTTGAGGGCCTCATCAAGCGCCTGCGGGCCGGCTCCCACGGGGAGCACCGCATCGACGCCCGCGGCGTACACCGCATCGAGTTCGTCTTCGCGCGATCCGCAGACCGCGATCACGGGGACATCGGGGCGCAGGCGCTTCGCGCGACGGGCCACCCCCGCCGGGACCTTGCCCTGGGCGGTCTGCGCATCGATGGCGCCCTCGCCCGTGACCACCAAGTCCGCGGCGCAGACGGCATCGTCGAATCCGGCCATGTCGAGCACGGCGTCGATACCGGGCACGAGTTCGGCGCCGAGAGCGAGCAAGGCGGCCCCCATGCCCCCCGCGGCACCGGAGCCGGGAACGCCGAGCAGGGACTTCGGCCGAGCACCGACACGCCCCACCTGCGCGGAACCCCCATCCAGCGCGTCGCGCGCCGCCGTGAGGCGCACCCCGTACGCCGTCATCCAGCCGTCGCACGCCACGAGCACCTCATCGCGAGCGGCCGTGGACAGGCCGGCCCCCAACCCCTTCTGGGGACCGAATATGCGCACGGCGCCACGCGGACCCACGAGCGGGCTCTTCACGTCGCACAGGGCGACGATCCGCACGCCGGCGAGTATGGCCCGTGCGGGGGCCAAGTCTATTGCGGCGGCATCTCGGACACCGTCGAGCCCGGGGCCGACCCGCTCGCCCGACGCATCGAACACGCGCGCCCCCAGCGCCTGCAACATCCCGGCGCCGCCGTCCACGGTGGCGCTGCCGCCGAGACCGATATACACCGTCTCGGCCCCCCGGGACACCGCATCGGCGATCAGCTCCCCCACGCCGCGGGACGTGGCGGCGAGCACCGCCCCATGGGTCCGGGGAGAGAGGCCGATTCCGGCAGCCTGGGCCACCTCCATCACGGCGCTGCGACCCTCAGGGCCATCGAAGATCAGGTAGGATGCATCGACCCGTCCGTCGACCGGGGCGCTCACGGGCGCGGCGCACGTCTCTCCGCACGGCATCCGCCGCAGCGCCTCGACGGTGCCCTCTCCCCCGTCCGCCACGGGAATCGCCGCGATGCGGACATCTTCGCCGGCACGGCGCATCCCCTCGGCGAGCCACGCCTCGACCTGCGCGCTCGCAGCGCACCCCTTGAACGAATCGATGGCGAGCAGCACATTGAGGGACCCCTGTGCACCGCCCTTGCGCGCCGGGGCCCACGGGCGGTGGGGACGCATGGGCGGACGGCCAAGGGCCGCGGGGGCCTTCGTCGAGGTCGACATGGGCGCCTTCCCGCAATCGTCGCACGAGGCGTTCTTCGGGGCCCACGGGCTGGAGACATCACGGGGGCGCTCGGTGCCTTCCGTGCGTCTCGAATCCCGCAATCTGCGGAAAAACGAACGCAACTCCGCCGCGCACTCATCTTCCAGAACACCCGAGACAACTGGGAACCCATGGTTCAAGCGGGCATCGGCGCCCACGTCGTACAGCGTTCCGAGCGCGCCGCCC
>JARIBW010000023.1 GCA_029264355.1 Collinsella sp.
TGTGATAACATACCGACCTGTTGGTACCCTCGCCTTGGATGCATGCTTCACCGGCGGCTTCCCAGTTGGGGGCGAATCGAGGCCATGGGGAGCGCATCCCGCGGCCGTAATGAGAAAGGTGAAATCATGACGATTTCCAAGGAGCGCAAGGCGGAGCTCACCGCCAAGTTCGGCAAGAACGCCCAGGACACCGGCAACTCCAAGGTTCAGGTCGCCATCCTGTCCGAGCGCATCAAGGAGCTGACCGAGCACATGAAGTCCCATCAGAAGGACTTCCACACCCGCCGCGGCCTGCTCATGCTCGTCGGTAAGCGTCGTCGTCTCCTCTCCTACATCAAGAAGAACGACATCAACGAGTACCGTGAGCTCATCAAGGAGCTCGGCATCCGCGACAACATCCAGTAAGGATTTGTGCATGCAGGGGCGTCCATGTGGGCGCCCCTTTTCATGTTGGGCCCAGATTCCCACAGTCTGGTCCCAGGGCATCCGCCCGTGCGGTGCCCAAAGGGGGCGAAGATGCCAAACGGCCGCCCCACACCGATCGGCGGGAGGGTCCCGCCGACCCTGAGAAGCCCGCGCGCAAGGGGCGCGTGGGGATAGGAGTATTCATGACACTCGTAAGCAAGACCTTCGACCTGTTCGGCAAGACCTACGTCTTCGAGGTCGGCGAGCTGGCCAAGCAGGCCACCGGCGCCGCGCTCGTCAAGCAGGGCGACTCCACCGTGCTCACCACGGTCGTCGTCTCCAAGGAGCGCAAGAACTACGACTTCTTCCCGCTGACCGTCGACTTCAACGAGAAGATGTACGCCGCCGGCCGCATCCCGGGCGGCTACCTCAAGCGCGAGGGCCGTCCCTCCGAGAAGGCCACCCTCACCGCCCGTATGATCGACCGTCCGATTCGCCCGTCCTTCCCGGACGGCTTCCGCAACGAGGTCCAGGTCGTCGCCACCTCCCTCGTGGCCGATCAGAAGAACCCCGTCGACGTGATCTGCGTCATGGGCGCCTCGCTCGCCATGATCGTCGGCGGAGTGCCCTTCGAGGGCCCACTGGCCTGCGTGCGCATCGCGCGCGACAAGGAGACCGGCGAGTTCATCGTCAACCCCACCTATGAGGAGCGCGAGAACTCCGATCTGGACCTCGAGCTCGCGGGTACCCGCGACTTCATCTCCATGGTCGAGGCCGGCGCCGACGAGGTCTCCGAGCAGGACATGCTCGCGGCCATGCAGTTCGGCCAGGAGGCCATCGGCGCCTTCTGCGATGCGCAGCTCGAGTTCGCCGCTGAGTGGGAGCGCGTCAACGGCCCGATCGTGAAGCGCGAGTATCCGCTCGACCAGCCGGTCGAGGAGGTCCACGACCGCATCTTCGCCCACTACGACGAGATGGCCGCCGCCCTGCGCGACGCCGACAAGCTGTCCCGCCAGGACAAGGTCGCCGAGCTCAAGGAGGCCATCAAGGCCGAGTTCACCGAGGAGGAGCAGCTCGCTTGGGAGCGCGAGATCCCGGTGAACCTCAAGAAGCTCGAGAAGACCGCCATGCGCCGCATGGTCGTCGAGACCGGCGAGCGCGTCGACGGCCGTGCCGCCGATGAGATCCGCCCCATCATGGTCAAGGGCGACTACCTGCCCCTGGTCCACGGCTCCGGCCTGTTCCAGCGCGGCCAGACCCAGGTGCTCTCCGTGCTCTCGCTCGGCATGCTCAACGAGGGCCAGCGCCTGGACACCATCGAGCCCGTCGATGGCAAGCGCTACATGCACCACTACAACTTCCCGCCGTTCTGCACCGGTGAGACCGGTCGCATGGGCACGCCCAAGCGCCGCGAGATCGGTCACGGCAACCTCGCCGAGCGCGCTCTGATCCCGGTCCTGCCCGATGAGAACGAGTTCCCCTACGCCATCCGCGTGGTGTCCGAGGTCATGGAGTCCAACGGCTCCTCCTCGATGGCCTCCACCTGCGGCAGCTGCCTTGCCCTCATGGACGGTGGCGTGCCCATCAAGCGCCCCGTGTCCGGCATCGCCATGGGCCTCATCCAGGAGGAGGGCCAGACCGTCGTCCTGTCCGACATCCAGGGTCTCGAGGACTTCCTGGGCGACATGGACTTCAAGGTCACCGGTACCGAGAAGGGCATCACCGCGCTGCAGATGGACAACAAGGCCACCGGCCTGACGTTTGACATCCTGCGTCGCGCCCTCGAGCAGGCCAAGGAGGGCCGCGCCTACATCCTCGACAAGATGCTCGAGGTCGTGCCCGGTCCGCGCGAGGAGACCCGTGCCTCCGCACCCAAGATCCAGTGCATCACCATCCCGACCGAGAACATCCGCGACGTCATCGGCAAGGGCGGCGAGACCATCCGCGGTATCCAGGACGAGACCGGCGCCTCCATCGACATCCACGAGGACGGCACCGTGTACGTGGGCGGCGTGGGCGAGTCCGTCTCCGCAGCCATCGAGCGCATCGAGCTCATCGTCAAGGTTCCCGAGGTGGGCGAGGAGTACACCGGTCGCGTCGTTTCCATCCAGCCCTTCGGCGCGTTCGTGAACCTGCTGCCCGGCAAGGACGGCCTGCTGCACATCTCCCGCGTCGCCCAGGGCCGCGTCGAGAAGGTCGAGGACGTCCTGAACGTCGGCGACGAGGTCAAGGTCAAGGTCATCGAGATCGACGACCGTGGCAAGATCTCCCTCGACCGCCTCGAGAAGCCCGAGGCCCCGGCCGGTTACGGCCGTGGTGAGGGCGAGGGCCGCGGCGAGCGTCGCGAGCGTGGCGACCGCCCGGGCCGTGGTGCCCGCGACACCGGTGCCCGCGGTTTCGACCGCCCCGCACGCCGCGAGCGCGGTGACCGCCCCCGTCGTCCTGGTGACAACGGTGGCCGCGCCCCGCGTCGTCATCACGAGGCCGAGTAGCTAGCCTTATTGCGCTGACGCGCACAGGTCAAGCAAGAAAGAGGGATCGAGATATATCTCGATCCCTCTTTTGTTTCGTGCATGCGGTTGGTTTGTTGCCAGCCTCGCGTGGACCTTGTCTACGCTTGGCCCGTGTTGGCGCTCAGCCCTTAAGCCGCTCGGCGAGGATTGCGAGTGCATGGGCGTAACCGGCCAGGCCCTCACCGGACACGCGTGCGAAGCAGGCCATGCCGGCGTATGAGACACGTCGGAATTCCTCGCGCTCCTCAACTGCCGAGATGTGGACCTCGACCGCCGGCATGGCGACCGCCTTGAGGGCATCGAGGATCGCGATGCTCGTATGGGTGTAGGCCGCGGGATTGATGACGATGCCGTCCACCGTCCCATAGGCTTCTTGGATGCGGTCGACGATGGCTCCCTCGTGGTTGGACTGGAAGACCTCGATACCGTCGAACCCCAGG
>JARIBW010000022.1 GCA_029264355.1 Collinsella sp.
CAATCTGCGGAAAAACGAACGCAACTCCGCCGCGCACTCATCTTCCAGAACACCCGAGACAACTGGGAACCCATGGTTCAAGCGGGCATCGGCGCCCACGTCGTACAGCGTTCCGAGCGCGCCGCCCTTGGGATCGGCCGCGCCGTATACGCACCGATCGATGCGCGCGTTGACCATGAGACCCGAGCACATGAGACAGGGTTCGAGCGTGACGTAGACGGTGCAGCCGCTCAGGCGCCACCGCCCGAGCGCACGCGCCGCCTGCATCATGGCGAGAAACTCCGCATGTGCCGATGGGTCCTCGTCCAGCTCGCGCCTATTGTGGGCCCGTGCGATGATCGCGCCCTCGTGCACCACAACCGCGCCGATCGCAACCTCGCCGACCTCGGCGGCGGCACGCGCCTCGGCGAGCGCCTCGCGCATGAAGCGCTCGTCGTCCTCGCGCGATACCGCGGGCCTCGGCGTCTCATCGACTGGCTTCATCCCCTGAACCCCGTACTTCTCGCACCGCGCGGGCAAACCCCGCGCACGTCAAATCGAGTTCGATGCTATCATTACCCAACACGTCGGAGAGATGGCAGAGCGGTTGAATGCGGCGGTCTTGAAAACCGTTGAGCACGCAAGTGTTCCGAGGGTTCGAATCCCTCTCTCTCCGCCAGATCGATTGTGCAAGCGGGCCGTTTCGGCTCGCTTTCGTCTTTATTGGCTCAAGACGCGCAAGACCATGGCCTCCGCGGTGTTCACCAGGTCGTCCTCGGTCTTTGGATCATGGCCGCGCATCCACCACTTGCCGAACAGGCGCACGATGCCGCCAGCGGCGAACTCGGAGGCGGCCGCAAACGCGAGCGGATCCTCCCCGCGCGCCTTGGAGTGCGCATGATAGCGCTCGCGCAAGATCTCGGCCACGCGATCCTCGATCATGAGCAGCATCATCCCGCTCATGGAGCTGTCCAGGATGTTATCGACGAGCTGGGCATGCTCGAGCAGGAAGTCGACCAAAGCCCGAAGGATCGCGATTCCCTCCTCGAAATTCACACCGATGGGATCCCCCTCCGCCGATTCGCCCTTCGCCAGACGCAGCTCCTCGGCCCTGGCCTCGCCGTACTTGACCAATTCGATGCGCAAGCTGTCCACGAAAAAGCTGAAGAACTCGGATTTGTCGGCAAAGTGCTTGTAAAACGTCGTGCGGCGGATCATCGCCTCTTCGCACAGCATGGCCACGCTCACATCCTCGTAGCGGTGCCTTTCGAGCAGCTTGGTGAATGCCGTCAGCAACGATCGATAC
Organism: Collinsella sp.; assembly: GCA_029264355.1. Lineage (GTDB taxonomy): Bacteria > Actinomycetota > Coriobacteriia > Coriobacteriales > Coriobacteriaceae > Collinsella. The sequence goes on from JARIBW010000022.1 coordinate 1,286, forward strand.
GTTTTCTGAATGCGCAGGTCCATGTCCATCGTCTCCGTTATTCATCCGTATGCTATCTATCCCCGTCACGCCAGATGGATAGATAAGTGATATCTGTCCCCTTATCCTAGTACGCAACGCGGATATCGAAAAGGACCTTGATCAATTTGCCGCTAGGCGCGTCAGGTTTGATGGACGGGTATTCCCGGCCATTGGCGGAGTACTCGGGGATGCGCCTTGACGCGATGGGTATACTGGGACCACGAACAGCAAGCTCGGCGCCTGAGCGCCATCACGGAAATGGGGCACATATGGGATTCCCGTTCATCATCGGCGTCATCGTCGTCGTGGCCATCGTCATGGGCATCGCCGGAATCTACAACAACCTCGTCACGCTGCGCAACCGCGTCGACAACGCGTGGCAGAACATCGACACGCAGCTGCAGCGCAGAAACGACCTGATTCCCAACCTCGTGGAAACCGTCAAGGGCTACGCCTCCCATGAGCGGCAAACGCTCGACGCGGTGACCCGGGCCCGCGCCGCCGCGACCGCCGCCACCACCCCCGAGGAGAAGATGGCCGCCGACAACGCCCTCACCGGGGCGCTGCGCCAGCTGCTCATGGTTGCCGAGGCCTATCCCGATCTCAAGGCCAACGCCAACTTCACGCAGCTCCAGAATTCGCTCGAGGATACCGAGAACAAGATCTCCTACGCACGTCAGAGCTACAACGACTGCGTGCTCAACTACAACAACGGCATCCAGACGTTCCCCGGCAACATCTTCGCCGGCATCTTCCAGTTCAAGCAGCGCTCGGGCTTCGAAGCCGCGGAGGCGTCCCGCGAGGCGCCGCAGGTCAAGTTCTAACGATCCCCAACAGACCGAACCAGCGCCCCGCGAGCCCCTCGGCCAGCGGGGCGCTTGCATTTCGGCGTGTCCGCCAAACGCGACCGACACGCTTACAGAACAGTCACGCCGCATGTGATTCGCGTACACAGATACACGCTAGAATTGCGATAGACCAGCAAACGAACTCATGAAAAGGACCCCACCTTGGTCATGTCACCCAAACACACCCAGCCCGGCGAGGCACCCGCGCGCGAGGGCGCACGGGAACCCCGCCACGCCGTCGCGGATAACATCGCGGCGGACGGCAAGCGCACCGCCGACGCCGCGGCGGCCCCCATCGAACCCGAGCCCCGTTCCGGGCACATGGCCTACATCCCGGCGCTCGATGGCATCCGCACCCTGGCCGTCGCCGTCGTCATGCTTTACCACCTCAGCCCCAACCTGGCACCCGGCGGCATGCAGGGCGTCACGGTCTTCTTCGTGCTCTCGGGTTACCTGATCACGCGCCTGCTGCTTTCCGAACATGAGGGCACGGGGCGCATCGACCTCAAGAGGTTCTGGCAGCGGCGCCTGCGGCGCCTCATCCCGGCCATCGTCACGGTCATCGTGGCGAGCGCGGCCCTGTGCACGCTGTTCAACCACGTCATGCTCACCAAGATGCGACCCGACATCATCCCCTCGGCGCTCTTCCTCAACAATTGGTGGCAGGTATTCAACCAGCAGTCCTACTTCAACGCCGTGGGCGACCCCTCGCCGCTCACCCACTTCTGGTCCCTGGCCATCGAGATGCAGTTCTACCTCGTCTGGCCCGTGGCCCTCATGCTCGCCCTGCGCGCGGGCCAGCCGCAACGCCGCATCGGACGTGCGGCCCTTGCCCTCGCCGCGGTCTCCGCCGTCGAGATGGCGCTTCTCTACAACCCCGGAGCCGACCCGAGCCGCATCTACTACGGAACGGACACGCGCGCGTTCTCCCTGCTTCTCGGGGCCTGGCTCGCATTCATCCCCAACGCACGGCTCACGCAGGTCGCACAGGGCACATGGCGCGCCGCCGCGAGCAAACTTGACCGCGAGGCGCCCAAACATCTCGGTTCGGGCCCGCTCGATGCGCTCGGGACCCTCGGCCTCATCGGCCTGCTGCTGCTCATCGTCTTCAGCAACGGCTACACCGCCTTCCCCTACCGCGGCGGCATCTTGCTCGCATCGGTGTTCACACTGATGATCATCGCCGCGTGCGCGCAGGCGCACAGCCGTTTGGCCAAGCTGTTCTCGGCTAAGCCACTCGTTTGGCTCGGCCAGCGCTCTTACAGCATCTACCTGTGGCATTATCCGTTGCTGCTGCTCATGAACCCGGCAAGCGACGTGAACTCCAAGCCCTGGTGGGTCTACCTTTGCCAGATCGCCGTCGTGATCGGGGTCTCCGCGGTTTGCTACCGCTTCATCGAAACGCCGTTTCGCCACGGAGCCGCAGGTCGCATCCTGGAACGATTGCGCGATAGGGAGACGATGCCCTCCTGGATTCGCGCGAAGGCGATTCCGCTGGCGCTCGCCGGTATGACGACCCTCATCGCACTCGGCGGCATCGTGTTCGTCCCCACCACCTCCGCACTGAGCGAGGACGGCGCGGCCCTCTTGCAGGGCGGCGGCGACGCCGACAAGCAGGGCGCCGATTCCCCTGCGAAAAACGACGCAGGGGAATCCGGCAGCGCGATTCCCGAAGGCGCCTACGACATCACGATGGTCGGCGACTCCGTCTCCCTGCGCGCCGTCGAGCCTTTCACGCAAATGTTTCCCCATGGCCACATCGACGCCGCCATGAATCGCCAGTTCACCGCCGGCATCGATGTGTATCGGGGGCTCGTCGACCAGGGCCTCGCCGGACGTATCGCCGTATTCGCCCTGGGCACGAACGGCCCCTTCTCCGCGCAGGATATCGACAAACTCATGGAGCTGGCAGGAGATAAGCGCATCGTGGCGTTCGTGAACAACCGCGCCGCACGGCCCTGGTGCGAGCCGAACAATCGCCTGCTCTCCGAAGCGGCCGAACGATACGACAACGTGGTTCTCATCGATTGGTTCAGCTATAGCGCCAACCGCAACGACCTATTCGACGGAGACGGCATCCATCTCTCGAGCGCCGGCGCGAGCGAATATGTCCAGCTCATCGATGACCAGGTCGCCCGCTATCTGCCCGTCCATCTGGGGGACGGTGACGACGAGCGCCTCATGGTCGCCCAGCGCACCCTGGACAGCCTGAAGGCCGCATGCACGCTCGACCTCAAGCCGATTGAGATCGGCTGACCCCCCGTACCGCGCTCATCGAGCACCCTGATCAAAAGGCCGCCCGCAACCTGCCATGCAAGTTGCGGGCGGCCTTTCCATATCCGGCGAACCGCTTTTGCGGGCTCTGGACCCAATACGCTCGGCGGCTAGTACCCCAACGCCTGAAGGACGAACATCACGACGGTGAGCACCGTGATGAGGACGATGGTCGCCCAGGTGAGCACATTCCACAGCCGACTGTTCTTGAAACGGCCCATGATGTGCCTGTCGCTGGCGATGAAGACGAGGAACACGAGCAGGATGGGCAGCAGCACGCCGTTGATGACCTGGGCGCTCATCATGATCTGGAACAGATCGACACCGGGCATGATCACGAGCGCGGCGGACGCCACGATGATCACCGTGATGATACCGCGATACACCGGCGCCTCGTTCCAGCTGCGGTCGGCACCGCGCTCCCAGCCGAACGCCTCGCAAACGGCGGAGGACGTCACGCCGGGCAGCACGCAGGCGGCCAGGAAGCTCGCCGCGACCAGGCCCGCGGCGAACAGAACCGTGGCGAACTCGCCCGCGATGGGCTCCAGCGCGAGGGCCGCGTCGGCGGCGTCTGCGACCTCGATGCCCGCGGGATACAGCACCGCGCCGGTCGTGATGATGATGAACCACGCAATGGCGCAGGCGATCACGGAGCCGGTGGTGGTGTCGATGCGCTGCAGGACGATGTCGGACTCGTCCGCGTTCTTGTCCACCACGTTATTCTGCGCCAGGAAGATCATCCACGGCGCGATGGTGGTGCCGATCGTGGCGACGAGCAGCGAGACGTAGCTCGGCTCGGGAATCAGGCTCGGGGTGACGGTCGAGAGCGCGACCTCCCCCCAGTTGGGAGCGGCCAAAAACGCAGCGACCACATATGTCACGAAGACGCAGCTCACGAGCAGCAGGATCTTCTCGATCCGACGGAAACTGCCGCTCATGGTGAGCAGCCAGATGAGCAGGCCCATGAGCGGAACCGACACCGTCTTGGGGATGCCGAACAGCGCGAGGCCGCTCGCGATGCCCGCAAACTCGGAGATGGTCACCGCGGTGTTGGCGATGAGAAGCGCAACCATGGCAAGTGCCGTCTTGCGCACGCCGAACTTCTCGCGGATGAGCGAGGCGAAGCCCTTGCCCGTGACACAGCCGCAGCGGGCCGCCGTCTCCTGCACGACGATGAGCAACAGCGCCATCACCGGCAACATCCAAAGCGTGGCGTAACCGTAGCTCGCCCCCGCGCTCGAATAGGTGGCGATACCGCCGGCGTCGTTTCCGGAAAGCGCGGCCAACAGGCCGGGGCCCATGGCGCCCAGCACGGCCGCGACGGTCAACTTCTTCTTGGTTGCGTGTTCCATGCCCTCGATCACACCCTACAGAAGCGGCAACGCGCCGATCACCGTATAGGCGATGGCGGAAAGCAGAACCGCGGCGAACGTGAGCGAGGTACCGGAGATGCCCTGGTCCTTCTCGTCGCTGCGGAACAGCACGTAGAAGTAAATGACAGCGCTGGCGTAGGTCGCCACGATGACGGCGGCCGCGCCCTTGAAGCAGTCGAGCAGCGTGGGGATCACCCAGGGCTCGGCGGCGGCGAAGATCGTGGTGGCCATGAGCTCGCCGCACACGTAGACCACGGCTGCGAGCACGATGCCGATCAGCACGGTCTTGAGGAAGAAGCCGAGATAGGGCTTGGGTTCGTCGTCGCGCTCGTCGTACTCGAGGTAGCTGTTCTTCACAAAGGACACCATGCGCATGGAGGCGAGCAACACCACCGGCATGATGGCGATGGGCATGAGGGCCATCAAGCCCTCACCCGTGATGACGCCCGCGGCCCCCAGGGCCGGGTCGATCGACTCGGGTGAGCTCACCACGATGGCGGAAATGGCACAGGCGGCGATGGCCCATACCACGATCCAGTACTGACGCTGGGCGAACCAGGAAAAGACGTGCGTGGACTCACCCGCGCTGTTCTCGCTCACCGAGACGCCCGCGATCTGCAGGTCCTCGGCATGCTCCTCGGCGATGACGTCGAGGGCGTCATCGACCGTGACGATGCCCAGGATATGGCGGCTCTCATCGCAGACGGGAATCGCCACGAGATCGTACTTGGTCATCTCATCGGCCACGAGCTCCTGATCGAGGTCCGGGGCCACCCACACCACATCGCGGTACGCCAGGTCCTTCAGTCGATCGGTGTGCTCGGCGACCACGAGCGAGCGCATGGAGAGCACGCCCGTCAGCGCGCCCTCGGCGTCGGTGGTGTAGACGTAGTAAATGCTCTCGAAGTCCTCGTCCAGGCCGCGCAGGGCGTCTATGGCGTCCTGGACCGTGGCCGTGGCGGGAAGCGCCACGAACTGGTTGGTCATGATGCGGCCGGCGGTATCCTCCTCGTATCCGAGCAGGTCGCGGATGGCCTTCTCCTCCTTGACGCCCATGAGGCGCAGGAGCTTCTCGGCCTTCTCGTAATCGAGCTCCTCGATGAGGGCCGCGGCGTCATCGGGGTCCATCGTGGCGAGCATCGTGGACGCCTCGCGGTCGGACAGTCCCTCGAGCATCTCGGTCATGAGCTCGTCGTCGTCGAGCTCGGTGATGGCCTCGGCCGCCTGCTCGGTATCGAGCTGAGCGAACACCTGCGTGCGCAGACGGGGGTCGAGCTGCTCGATGATGTCGGCGATGTCGGCCGGGTGCAGCTCGGAGAGGGTCTTATGCGAGACGGAGAGCTTGATCTGCTTGGTGGAGCGCTCGAGCAGGTCCATGTAGGACCAGGCGATGATATCCTCGGCGAGCGGCTTGCCGAGCATCTGCGCCACCTTCATGCTCACCCGCTCGAACAACGGGTGGATGGCGCGCAAAAGTCCGCGGGCGCCCACCTCGGCACCGAGCAGGCGGAGCTGGTTATCGCCGGTGGCCGACAGCTTGATGTCGTTCACACGCACGACCTTCATACCCTGCGTGTCGACGATCTGCTTGTTCATGATGTCGCGCGCGAGCAGGACCTCGTCTGGTTGGAGATAGGAAAAGCGGATGTCGGTGGCGGGATACTTGAGATACACGCCGTCCTCGTCAAAGCGCTCGACGTACTTGCGCCACGAGATCATGAACGGGGTCTTGCCCGGACCCTGGAAGGCAAGCGCGGTGACACGGGGGAAGACCTCGCCGGTGGCGATGCCCAAGTCGTTCACGACGCCGATTTTCTCGCCGACCGCGTCGACGACCGGGAGTCTGAGCATTTCGGAAAAGTAGTTCATAGTGCTCCTTCAATGTGCAGATGCACCCCGGCGGGCGCCCATCTGCCGCGCTGTGCGCGAAGGAGCCACTCGCAGGGGTCAGCGACTGTGTGGTCGGGGTTTAGGTTTCACCTCAGGCCTTTCTCGTGACCCTCAAACTGCAAAAAACATGCGGCCGGCCCCATGGGGCACAGCCGCATCCACTATACCATGCCGCCCGCCTGTGGCGGCATTCCCATTATTCAGCAGATGACAAGACGCGCGCCTGCGGGCGGTGACGTCTCGGGGGATCGGGGTTCAAGTGGGAGCCCGGACGATCACTCGCCCTGCTCGGGATCCTTTTGCACCACGGGCAGGGTCGCCTTCTTGGGCATTCCCACCTTTGAGAGGTCCACCAAATCCTTAAGGTCGTCATCGGCGGCGACCATCTCGGACAGGGTGACCAGCTCGTACCCTTCGGCCTGCAGGCGGTCGATGATCTGCGGCAGCGCCTCAACGGTTTGTGCGCAGGTAGCCTCGTTGTCGGTGAGCAGGACGATACTGCCGTTGCGAACGGAGCCGACCACGGTGTCGGCAACGGCCGCAGCGCCCGGGAGCAGCCAGTCTCCCGAGTCGACGTTCCAAGAAACGACCGCGCTCACCATATCCATGGCATCGGCCCAGTTCTGCTCGGAAAACTCGCCGAACGGCGGGCGCACGAGCGCAACCGCGCCGCCACCGGCCTTCTTCACGGCGGAGAAGCTGTCTGAGAGCTGCGCACGCAGGTCGGAGGCGGACAAGTCACCCAAATTGATGTCGGAGTACGCGTTGGTACCGAGCTCGTTGCCCGACTCGGCTATCGCCTTGACCGCGGTGGGCCCCGCGGCCACCTTGTCGCCGGAAACGAAGAACGTCGCCTTGGCGTCCTTCTTTTCGAGGATGTCCAAGATCTCGGCCGTGCGCGAGCTGGGGCCTTCATCAAACGTCAGCGCAACGTACTTCTTCCCCTTGGTGTCCGGCGTGACCGTCGTGCAGGTCACCTCGGCGTTCACCACATCCTCGACAACGCCCTTATCGGCGACGATACCGGTCTTCTTGCCGGTCCATACCTCGGAACGACCGGGCACGCCCCATGTCCGCACGAAGCGCAGCGGACCCGTCCCGTCGATGGTGAGCGTGGGCTCGATGACCGTCGCCTCGACGTCGTGCTTCTCGTAGACGTCCTTGCCATCGCCGACCTCGAGCTTCTCGCCGCCCGTGAGTTCGATTTCGGCCAGGCGGCCGTTGTCGATGGCCTTGCCGTCGAGCTTCACGGTGCATGCGGTGCCGCCGCCCTTTTCGAGCACGGAATCGTCCACGGCGAGCAGGTTGCCCGGGCGGGGCTCGAGTTCCTTCTCGCCGATGACGCGCTCGATGGATGAATTGATCCGGACCTTTGCGGGCTCGCCGTTCAACGTGATCTCGACACTGCGATTGGCGTACCAAACGATGCTCGCCACAAACAGCAGGAAGGCGCAGCCGACCACGATCAGCGCGTACGAACGGCGGTCGTCGCCGCCATACCCGTGGCCGGGGCGACGGCGGCCGCCAAAACCCTGTGTGCGACGCAGATACTGCGCGCCCTTGCGACGCGACGGCTTACGGGCGCCGGAGAGGCGCCCGTTGGTGTTCTTGCGGTAGCGAGGCTTGTTCTTGGTGGAATAGGAGGTGGTGTAGTTAGGCAATGGTTCTCCCGCCCATCGAATGCCCTATATGAATACAGCTGCCTACTTGACTTGCTTCCCCGATCCCTTGGATGGGGACCCGGCGGCCTTCTTGTACTCGCTCACGAAGGAGCCGAACATGCCCTTCGTCTTGCCAAGCTGCTTGCCCAGGGCCCGGCTCCCCTTGTCGAGGGCCTTTGAGCCCTTCTCATCGATGACGGCGGCGCCCTTCTTTGCCTGGACTTTGGCCTTGGCGGCCGCCTCGGATGCCTTCGCGGCGACGTGCACGCTCGCCTCGGCGGCCTTGGCTGCGGCACCGCCCGAAAACTCAAGATGCGCCACGGCGTCTGCGACGATCATCGCGCCGTCGCGGTAGCCCTTGAGCATGCTCGCGGGCATCTCCCGATGGCCGACGAGCGCATTGGAAGCGCCGCCCTCGGTGAGAATGAAGGCGCTGACCTTGCCGGTACGGAGGTTGAAGTCGACATCGGCGCAGTAGCCAACGCGCGTCCCCGAGACGGTGCGGACGTCCATGCCCGTCCAGATGAGGCACGCATCCAAATCGATGCCCAGGCGCTTGGCGGCCGGGGTGTCGAACGCGGCGCGGTCCTCCTTGACGACGAGCTCCTCGGCTCCGGCGGTGATCGCATCGTAGGCGACGAAGCGATCGGGCTGCTTGATCATACCGGCGATGTCGGGCATCTTGAGCATGAAGCCGACAACCCGCTTCCCGTCCGGCGCGAACACCGGACAACGAAACTTGCCGATCTTCTTGGGATCGCGCGGCGTTCCGTCTTTTTTGAGTTTCTTGTCCTGCGCGGGAAGCTTGTACAGCTTCATCCCCGCGAAATCACCTGCCAGCATATGCGTGGCGAAGGGGCGCTTATGCCTGGACAGGGTCGAGCGGGGCCTCGGGAGCGACCGTCTCCACCACCACGTCGGCGGCAGGGGTCACGGTGCCGGAGGCGACGGCGACGTTGAGCTGTTCGCGCAGCTGGTCCATGCGCTCGCGGGCCAAATCGACCTTGGCACGCAGCTCGTCGGTCGCGGCATCCACGGTGGGGCCGAAATCGCCCATGGCGGAACGAGCCTGGTCAACACCCTGTTCATACATATCGCGCGCGGAATCCCATGCGTCGTTGGCCATATCGGCGGCCATGGCGCGGGTCTCGGAACCGGAGCGCGGGGCGAACATGACTCCCAGGACGGCACCGGCGGCAGCGCCCACGGCGACACCAGCGACAAAACTCATACCCTTGCCCATGATTACTCCTTTACAGGACGATCGGTCCAAGTCGGGTCAATTCGATGTTGAACCATTATACCCAGCGGGCGCGCAATCGGTCCTCCGTCGCCAAACCGATCGCGTTGCGAAACCCCATAAACTCGATTTGTGAACACGAAACTGGGAATCATCGGATGACGGTACAAGTGTGCCTCGGCGATTACCCGGTTGCACGTATAAGGGAACAGGTGATTTGACCGCCGTCACTTATGACTCCCGTGGTCATCGGGTACTCGACGTACACCAAATCACCTATTTCAAACTCCGTTACCAATTGGCGCTCCATGGCATCGTCTCGCATCGACAGGACAATGTATCCATCCTCAGTCGCGTTACGCGCTATGTCGAAGCTCTCGAGCGGTTCTTCGGGATCGTGCTCCACTTGGATTGTGAACATGCCCTCACTGACCGAACACAACGTCCCGTCACCTCGAGCAGGAGGGATGAAATTGCCCTCTGGGGATGGCTCGGAACAGCGAAGAGCGAACACGACGATCACTCCCAACACGAACAAGAGCGCAATGACCATTTTTACCGCCTTAGAGCATGGCTCCCTATGTTCGCTCTTCATTTAAATTCTCAAACCAATCTAATTATTTGACGTGCTTGATAAGTGTGGTCCCTTTCCACGTAAATCTCGGAAAATCAAAATTCAAGAATTGGTTTGAGTTCCATCCGTCATAAACCGAAAGGGCCTGAAGCACTTTTTTATCGCTCTTCCTATACAGATATGCATATCCATTTACTGGCATAAAATGTCCAGATTCCCCACTCGGCGTATTGATTCCCCCACCAATTATCGACAGGTAGCCGTTATTCACATGCGATAAAAATGTCGGAAAACCAGGATTAAAAACATGATTTGCAGTTATAGATGTGCCCCTTTCCTTGCAAAAACGCACAAAACCAGGGGCAAGGTCAACTGCCTGCGTTGATCCATAAATTATTCCATTGCTGCTGTTAATTTCTCGCGTATTTGTATATTCCCACAGCTTATTATAGCTGTCTCTCAAAACAGCATCCGAAACTGGCTGAGGGATAATCGAATTCGTCCCCGCGCCATTCGGCAGCGTTGCAGCAGCTATCGCCAACGCATGTGGCCCACAGGCGTAGCGTCGAACCGCCCTTTCAGCATCACGCTGACTTATAGGATAAAGATCGCCGGCATACTGCTCTTTGCTTGTTGTGTACCCACCACCATAGACATCATCGTAGCTAATCAGCACATCATTCCAGCTATCATTTCCTGGCGATCTGAATCTATCCACTCCGGAATAATCAATATCAACACCTTTGTCGAAAATCTGAATTACCCTCAGCTCATCATTAGGAATCCCAAATAGGCCCGGAGCAAATGCAACAATCCTCTTTGCATCTCCTTCCTGACGAACAAGATCACCGCCCAATGAGGTCAAAATGGAATATGGGTCTCGATTGCCCTCAGAATAAGACAGCTGAAGAACAAGACCGTCGCAATCCACATCAAAGACAACATGACCGTGGGGCATACCTCCATCGAAAAATCCAATTGAGTAACCTTTAAACGCCCCGTTCGCATCGTAGGATGGAACAGGGTCCCCAATTTCCAAAGTTGGAAGCACAGGGTTTTCCGCAATCAAAGATCGTGCAATGTGAGCAGCAACGTCCGGAGAGAATGGCACAGAGGCTTGAGGGGCTTGACCGTACGCAGCCTTATGGCTAAACAGATGCATCGACACTCCCCATGCCACTGCAGAAATAAACGCCCTGCGACTTAAACCTCCCCTCATGACTCCTCCTGCCTTTAAGGTAAATGTCAGTTTAAGTATAGGGGGCACGCGATTTAAACCACAATGCTTCGGCAGGCGGCACGACAAGGCCTCCAAATGGGAATTGACCCGATCCGACGCCATAGTATTATGCTGGCGTCGGATCAATAATAAAACTTAAGCACGAAAGCGAATTCGGCATCAAGGCCATTGAGAAAATCGTATCAACCCCAAATTACGATGCACATCGGCTCAAAGCCAATTTCGAGAGAATCCCTACGCCTCGACGGCCACGCCCTCGGAAGTCTCGCCCCTGTCGGAGAACTTGCCGGCACGGTAATCACGGGCGCCCATCTCGGACCACTCGGGCTCCTCATCAGGCATGGAACCGAACTCCTTGCCGCGCAGCTCCTTCAGGCAGTTGCCGGTGACGATAAGGCCCAGAGCGACCAGGAGAATGGCAAACACGAGCTGCAGGCCGGAGGTGGCCATGACCGCCATGCCACCTGCCTGGAGCGCCGTCACGCAACCGGCGATGCTCATGGCGAGCGAGGTGAAAGTGCATACGAGCAGGAACGCCACGGGCACGTAGAGCATCAGGCCCTTGCGGCCGGTGCACTTGCAGAACACGGCCAGCGTGATCATGGTCATACCGCCGAGCAGCTGGTTGGAAGCGCCGAAGAGCGGCCAGATGTTGAGGTATCCGCCAAAGGTCAGGGCCAGACCGGGCAACAGGGTCACCACGGTGGCGAACCAGGGATTGCCGAGCACCTTCATCGCGCCGGTCTTTTCGTTTTCCACTGCCAGGGCATCGTTGCTCGTGGCAAAGAACTCGGAAAAGGAGGTGCGGCCGATGCGGGCGACCGCATCGAGGGAGGTCAGGGCGAGCGCCGAGACGTTCATGGTCATGAACACGGTGGCCACGGTGCCATCGATGCCAAAGGCCTGCATACCGCGGGCGATGCCGGTTGCGAAAATCGCGAACGGAGTGGAGGCGACGCCGCCGTTGAGGGCGCCCGTACCGGCCGTGTTCATGTCGGAGAACATGATGCCGGCGACGATGATGGCGAGGATGCCCACAAAGGACTCCACGATCATGGCGCCATAGCCGACCTTCACCGCATCGGCCTCGTTCTCGACCATCTTGGAGGACGTGCCCGAGGACACGAGGCTGTGGAAGCCGGACAGCGCCCCGCACGCGACGGAAACGAACAGGACCGGGAACATCATGCCGGAGGCGGAGGTGAAGCCCGTGAACACCGGGGCGGTGATGGTGGCCTGACCCTTGGCGCCGAGCACCACGATACCCAGCACGGCGCAGACGATCATGACGATCATCATGATGGACGTCAGGTAATCGCGCGGCTGCTTGAGCACCTGGATGGGCATGGCGCCGGCGAACACCAGGTACACCATGACGACGGCGATCCAACCGTTGAGATCGAGGTAGACGGGGAACTGCATGCCGATCGCGAACATGGCGACCATGAGGACGACGCCCGCAGTGAACTGCCTGGCGCCCGCGAGCTGGAACTTGCGGCAGGCCCAGCCGAAGGCCATGGCGACGAACGTGAACAGAATCGATATCGTGCCCGCGCAGCCGGCGGCATAGGACTTGGCGAAATCGATCGCACCGGCCGCATCCGGCGTAAATTTGAAAGTGCCGGCGACCATGGAGGTGAAGGCCGCGATCACGATCAGGCAGAACAGCCAGCAGAAGAGCAGGAACAAGCGGCGTCCGGTACGGCCGATGTACTTCTCGATGAGCTGGGCGAGAGACTTTCCGTTGTTCTTCATCGAGGCGTACAGCGCACCGAAATCATGCACCGCACCGAAGAAGATGCCGCCCACGAGCACCCACAGCACGACGGGCAGCCAGCCGAACGCCATGGCGACGATGGTGCCCGTGACGGGGCCTGCGCCGCAGATCGAGCTGAACTGATGCGAAAACACGGTGAAGGCAGATGCCGGGGAAAAGTTCTTGCCGTCCTCCATGCGGCACGCCGGCGTGAGGGCCGTGCGGTCGACACCCCATTTGCCCGCGAGCCATCTCCCGTATCCCAGATACCCCGCGGCCAGAACCGCCGCGGCAACCACCATCAATACGACTCCGTTCATGTTTTCTCCCCCTCTTGAGTGTCAAAGCCATAAAAAATGGGGGCCGTCGATACAATACGACGGCCCCCATCAGCTATCAGCCGCCCGTGAGCGCACGGGCGGCACATCTTGCCAACCCGTGCTAGCTAATAATGCTGAGAATGTTTAGGCAAAGATGACGCATGACTTTAAAACCCTTTGCGATTACGACGTTCGCGCACGATGCGCTCCCGTCTACTAAAGCGGACGCTTTGCAGTATCACGCTTTAGCAAAATGCAGTCAACAAGATTTCGTCCGTGTTTCATATTGAGAAACACGGACGACGATAGATGGCTTGAAGGGCGAGCGCCCCTTGTTGTCGCAGCGAACGCAGGCTACCCCTCGATCGCGTCGATGGCGCGGATAAAAGCCGACCTCATGCCCGCGGCCTCGAGCTCCGCCACACCTCGAATCGTGGTACCGCCGGGTGAGCAAACGGCATCCTTCATCGCGCCGGGGTGCATGCCGGTCGCAAGTTGCAGCTTGGCGGTTCCGACCATCATCTGGCTCACCATGGGATAAGCCGTGGCGCGCGGGATCCCGTGTTTGACCGCGGCATCCGCCAGCGCCTCGATGACCATGGCGATGAATGCCGGCGAGCAGCCGCCCACCGTACCGGCGACGGAGAGCAGCCGCGTCTCGACCTCGACCGGCGTGCCGAGCAGGTCGAGCAGGGCGAAGACGAGGGCATGGTCATCCTCGGTGAGCGTGGAGGCCTTCTCGCAGGCGATCACGCCCTCGTTGATGGCGACCGGCGTGTTGGGCACCGTGGAGAGGTGCCGCGCACCCGGGATGACGCGCTCATACGCCTCGCAATCCCAACCGGCGGCGACCGATAGCACCGCCTTGTCCGCGAGGAGCCGCGCCACCGGTCCCAGGACGCGCTCGATCATGTAGGGCTTCACGGCGACGACCACCACATCGGAGGCCTCGACCACAGCCTCCGCATTCTCGAACGCGTGCATGCCGCGCTGCCCGCAGCGGACCTTGAGCGCATCGAAATGGCCGGCGCAGGCGCACATGTTCTCCGCCAAAACGGCGCCGCTGGCGATCCAGCCATCCGCCATGGCACTCGCCATATTGCCGAATCCGATGAAACCGATCTTCGTTGTTTCCAGGTTCACGAAAGCCCCCATCGCCCCGTCTGCTCATCAAAATCGTTCATCGCCCGAGCGCACGCGGCCGAAAGCCGGCGGCCCGAACGCAATGTGCGCGCCCCTAGTGCCAGGTGGCGTGCTCCGCCTTGACTTTACGGGCCAAGAACAAAACAGCAAGCGCCTCGATCGCGCCGAGCACCAGCAGAAGCGCATTCGGGATGTCGATCTTCACGAAGCCCTGCCATGACCAGAACAGCACCGCGACGGCGGTGACCGCCAGGCAACCGAGCGAAGTCGCGACCGCGGTGCCACTGCGCGAGGGCACATTCGACGCGCGCATGCCCATAAGGCCCATCACCACGAAGCACAGACCCGACACACCGGACACGCCCATGTACAGGGACGCCGCGTCCGTACCCGAGATCGCGGTGCCGCCGAACAGGCCCGCGCCTGCCACGGCCAGGCCGAACGTCAGCATGGCCAGACCCGTGATGGCAGACACCATGGCGATGACCTTCAACATCTTTCTCGAGCTGCTCATCGCTTCCCCTCTCCTCAGGAGAGGGGGCCGTTTCCCGCGGCCCCCTCGTTGCATTTCGCTTGCTATATACCCAGTTTACACGTCGCCGAACGGAGTCGGCGGCGTCGATGGCCGTTCAGCGCCCATCCCGGGACGAACGGCGATCCGCAACGGGGCTCAAACCTAATCGCGCGGACCCACCGGCGGGACCGGGGGCGCCTGGGGCACGGGCGCGGCGTCGGCCGCCTGGCTCGCAGCGAGCATCTGCTCGAACATGCCCGCGCTCTGCGTGAAGTCGGTGGGGAGCACCACGGTGCTCGCACGGCCGCTCTTGGCGAACTCGTTCATCATCTCGGTCCACTGGGTGAACATGAACAGCTGGTTGGCCTCGGCATTGCCCACGCCCGTCTCCTGGATGGTCTCGAGCGAGTCCTTGATGCCGCTGGCGATCGCCTTGCGCTGGTTGGCAATGCCCTCACCGGCCTTCTCCATGGCCTCGGCCTCGGCGCGCGCCTCGGTGACGCGACGGATGCGGTCGGCCTCGGCGAGGTCCTGCGCGGCGGCCTTGGTGCGCTGCGCGGCGTTGATCTGGTTCATGGAGTCCTCGACCTCGGCGGGAAGCGCGATCTTGGTGATCAGCGTGCTCACCAAGGTGAACCCGTAGGCATCCATCTGCTCGGACACCGTTGCGTTCACATCCTTGGCGATGTCGTCCTTCTTGGCGAAGACCTCGTCGAGGGTGTAGACGGGGATCGAGGAACGGAGGGCGTCGGTGATGAAATCGCGCATCTGCGCCACGGGCTGCTGGAGCATGTAGTAGCTCTTGTACACGCCGGACTCTGAAGACTGCGTGCCCATCTCGTAGCTCACGTGGTACTGGGCCGAGACCTCCAGGCCGATGGTCACGTTGTCCTGGGTCTTCACATCGATGTCGAAACCGTTCTTCATGGTGCGCAGGCTCACCGTCGCGGCCTTGCGGTCGATGAAGGGGATCTTGACGTGAAAGCCGGCGCCCACGATGCGATGGAACTTGCCCAGGCGCTCTATGATCACCGCATGCTGCTGCTTGACCACAAAGAACAGGTTGCCCGTGACCAGTCCGACGATCACGAAGATGATCGCCAAGCCGAAGAGGCCGCCCACAAGATCGAAGAGGAAGAACATGTTCGGTCCTTAGAACGCGGTTTTCATTAGGTGAATCATACCCACTCGCCGTTCATCCCGCCGCGAGATACCGCCTGTTTCCCGCAAACGGTCGGTGAGCGCAAAGCGGCGCGCGCAAGATATACTGAGCTGACGCGACTGCGCGCAACACCTGCGGGCCCCGTCGTTCGAGACGCCGCGGCGCCCCGGCACCGTGAAGAATATGGGAGGCACTCATGGCACGACGCAAAGAGCACGACGTCCAGGTCGATCCGTTCACCGCCGGTGAACCGACCCTCCCATGGGACGAACCGAGCGTTTTCAGGGGGCTGTTCGACGGCTCCAAGCCCGAGGCCTGCGCCTTTGGCGATGGCCCCTACGACGGCCCCACCAAAATGCGCGACGGCTACGATGCCCCCTCCGCAGACGGCGGCGACGGGGACTCCTGGCGCGGATCATCCCCCCGACCCTCCGAGGCGCGCGAGAGGAAGCGCCGGGCGCGGGAGGAGCGCACCTCCGCACGACGCGCCGCCAAGGACGCGCCCAAGGACAAGCGGGGTCCATCGCGGCTGGGCAAGGTCGTACGCGTGATCATCATCTTCGCCGTCTTGGTGAACCTGCTGCCCGTGTTGGTCTTCGGTTTGGGCAGTCTCTTCTCGGACCTGATGTCTGAGACGGATTACACCGAATCCATCGAACACGAGACACCCTCCCACGACGGGCACGCCCCGACCTCCGGGGTCGACATGGACTCCCTCGATGAGGATGAGCTCGCCTGCGTGCAGATTTGCGACGCCTACCTGCAGGCCATCGCGAGCGAGCAGAGTCCCGAGCGCGCGGCCATCATCGGCGCCCTTGACCAAATCATGGTGCAAGCCACCGGCTATACCTGCGAAGAGCTTGGCATAGACGCAAACGACTACGCGGATTGGACGCTCTCCAACTTCAGCTATCAGATCGACTCCTGCTACGCCCAGACCGACGAGGGCACTGCGGACCTGTACCTTTTCGCCTGGGGGCCGAACCTCACCGGCCTGCACGCCACGCTGCGCCAGAACGTCCGCACCTACATCGCCGGCCTGGACGTCGGCAAGGAGGGGGCCCTGCGTCCCCTCACCGAGAATGAACAGGCGCACGTGCGCGAACTGTTCACCGAGGCGCTCGAAAACGCCGAGATGGGCTCTGAGTCCTTCCTGGGGTTCCAGTTGACCTTTGAGGACGGCACCTGGGTCCTCGACCTCGATCGGGCGCAATACCAGCTGGGCTTCCCCTTGGGATACTAAAGCCGCGATCCATATGGGAAAGGGCGGGCACCCCATAAGGTGCCCGCCCTTGGAATCCGGCATATCCGAACCGTCTCCGGTCCCTCGGCCTACTCCTCGGCCCGACCGCGGCGCTCCTGCTCGCAGCCGGCATCGGCGCGTTCGCGCTCCAACTGCTCGCGCACGTGACGCGGCTTGACGCCGCGCGGCTTGTTGACCAAGGCCTCTTCGCCGTGGGCGCGGTACTGACGACACCAGGTCTTAACCGATGACTCGCTGGGGATACCGTGCTTGATCATCACCTCTCGCACGCTCATGCCGTTCTCCAAACGATCCTTGACCGCGGAGAGCTTGAGCTCGAAGGGGTACACGCGATGCGTGGACCCCGCGTTCATCACGGCGACCTTGCCACCGGCCGCATAGGAGCGAGCCCACTGGCGCGCCGTGGCATCGGGGATGCCAAGCTTCGATGCCAGGGCGCGATGCCCTGCACCGGCTGCAAGAACCTTTACCGCCTGGCGGCGTATCTTGGCGTCATACGCGCGCCCTGTTTTCTGCTCGGCCACGAATCTCACCTCTCGACGTGCTCTCAATCCCAGCACAGCCCTCAACCACAGCCTGCTCGAGAATCTCGCACAGTATAGCCGTTACAACAAAAATCCCACCTGTAAAACAGGTTTATCGAAAACCGCACATAGTTAGTACGGGCGTCTTTTTATAGACGCATGTTGTCCATTTCCGATTGGCCTATATGTGGGAACTTGACAAACTCACACTTGATATCTACCCCGATACGCACCGGACCGTGCGCTCCTCGACCCACTCCATACAAACCCTCTATCGACAGGTGAGACCCCGCGGGGCCGGGTCGCGCCCACGGGGCCGGGCGCACCCGTGCGATGGATGGTTCTACGCCGAACAGGACTCGCATTCCTCCACTTCCAAAGATTTACTGCGCACGTAATAAATCGTCTTCACGCCGCGTCGCCATGCCTCGAGGTAGAGGTCGAGCACCTGACGCAGCGTGTAGTCGTTCGTGATGTAGAGATTCATCGACTGCGCCTGATCGATATGACGCTGGCGCACACCCGCGGCACGCACGCTCCACGTCTGCTCGATATAGTGCGCCGGTTTGTAATACCAGTACGTGCGCGGCGAAAGCTCCGGAGCCACGCGCGGCAGCATCGAGCCCTTCTTCTCCTCGAGGAAGAATTTGCGCATGATCGGGTCGATGCCCGGCGTGGTGCCCGAGAGAATCGAGGTCGAGCTCGTGGGTGCGATCGCCAGCAGATAGGCGTTGCGCACGCCGTTGCGCGCCACCGCCTCGGCCAGCTCGTTCCAACGCCCGACGCCCATCGCGCCCTCACGCACCACGATCCCCTCGCACACCTCGGCCACCCCACCGGACGGGGCGCAGTACCCGCGCTTGGCGAAATACGCACCGGTCGCCCAATCGCTACCCTCGAACAGCCCATAGGCCCCACGCTCCTCCGCCAAGCGCTCACTCGCCCGAATCGCATGGTAGTTGATGCGTTCAAACACCTCGTCGGCAAACGCCAAGTGCTCCTGGCTCTCCCACGAGATGCCTCGGCGGGCGAGCATGTGGTGATAGCCCGAAACGCCCAGGCCGATCGAACGATAGCGATGGTTGGTGATGCGCGCGTAGGGCAGCGCGTAGAAATTCAAGTCGATGACGTTGTCCAGCGCGCGCACCGCCGTCTCGATCACACGACCCATGACCTGGTCGTCCTCGACGGGAAGGCGGCCGAGTGAGAGGCTCGCCAAGTTGCACACCACGAAATCGCCCGGGCGCGTCGTGGTCACCACGACCGTGTCGCCGTCCTCGGTCACGACCTCTCGCGTCACCTCCTCGATCGCGCTCGTGTTCTGCGCGATCTCGGTGCAAAGGTTCGAGCAGTAGATCACGCCCTCGTGCCCGTTGGGATTGGCGCGGTTCACCGTGTCTCGCATGAAGGCGAACGGGGTGCCCGTCTCCACGGCGCTCTTGAGGATGAGGCGCACCAGGTCCTTGATGAGGATGCGGCGCTTGGGGATGCGCGGGTCGGCCACGCAATCGCGGTAGCGGCGC
This sequence comes from Collinsella sp., assembly GCA_029264355.1. GTDB lineage: Bacteria > Actinomycetota > Coriobacteriia > Coriobacteriales > Coriobacteriaceae > Collinsella. The sequence goes on from JARIBW010000022.1 coordinate 20,613, forward strand.
TCCCACTCGTCACCATAGAAATCCTCGAGCGCATAGCCTTTGACCCGCAAGATGTCGTGCGGGCACATGAGATGCCAATCCTGGTCGAGGCTCTCCTCCGCCATGCGCCAAAACAAGTCCGGGTAGCACACGGCCGGGAAGACGTCGTGTGCCTTCATGCGGTCGTCGCCGTTGTTCGTTCGCAAATTGAGGAACTCGGGCAGATCACGGTGCCAGGCATCCAGATACACCGCGACCGCGCCCTGGCGCATGCCGAGCTGATCGACCGCCACGGCGGTGTCGTTGATCACGCGGATCCAGCGAATCACGCCGCCCGCAACGCCCTCGAAACCGCGGATGGATCCGCCGGTCGCCCGCACCTTTCCCAGGTACATCCCCATGCCACCGCCGTATTTACTCACCTGTGCGAAGTTGTCGATGCTGCGGTAGATACCCACGAGGCTGTCCGGCACCGTATCGATGAAGCAGCTCGAAAGCTGATGGTCCGGCTTTCGGGCATTGCTCAACGTCGGCGTGGCCATGGTCACCTCGAGTTTGCTGAGCATGTCGTAGAAGCGCTTGACCCACGCGAGGCGCTGCGTCGGCTCTTCGTTCATGGCGAGGTGCAATGCGATGCCGAGGAACATCTCCTGCGGACTCTCCAGGGGCGTATGGTCGTACGCCTGTATCACATAGCGATTGATAAGCAGGTCCAAACCGGAGTAGGCGAACAGCTCGTCGCGCTCGGGAACCATGAAGGCCGCCGCCTCATCAAGCTCCGAGACGGAATAGGAGGCGAGGATGTAATCGCCGTACAGCCCGCGCTCGGTGAGGTAGCGCACCAGCTCCCCGAACGACGCGACACCGATCTCGCGGCGCGTGGCGGCGAGACGGCGCATGAACGAGAGGTCCAAAAGACGCGCTGCGATCATCTCCCAACGCGGAGCCTCCTGGCTCGTGAGCTCGACGGCGGCGCGGATGAGGGCGCCCAGGCGCGCATCGATATCCTGGCCGGCACCCGCGAGGGCGCGGAATCGGGCGGAAAGCATGGCCAGCCCGTAGGCTGGATCGTCAAAATCCCGCTGGATACGGGCGAGGGTTCGGTCGAGGTCCTCGGCGAGAAGGTCGCTCGCCGCGGCAAAGGCGCCGTCGCCCGCGGCAGACGGGGCACCGGCCGCAACACGGGCCCCTTCGCGCGCGGCCTCCCCATCCACGCCTGCGACGGCACGCGCGAGCTCGACGCGCACCGCGCGCTTTTCGGCCCGCTCATGCCGGTAGAGGATGTAGCTTTTCGCCACCTCGAAATGGCCGCGCTCCATGAGCGCGCGCTCGACCAGGTCTTGAACCCCCTCAACGCAGTCGACGGCATCGCGGGCTATGGCCTGTTCGACGATGGTGAGCAGACCCTCCAGCTCGTCGTCGGACACCGCCGGCGCAGATGCCCCATGCCCCGGGAGTGGAACGCGAGCGGAGGCCCGCCCGCCGGCAACCTCCTCGAAGGCGCGTCTCATGGCCTCGACGATCTTCGCTCCGTCGTAACGCTCGATTCGGCCGTCTCGCTTCTTTATGAAGCCCACGCCCGAGGTACCGGTCTCCATCATTGCCTCTCCCTGCTATCTGTGTGCTAAAACGCAACATCTGGTGTTTCTTTTGCATTCGATATCTATATGTTGATGGCTAGCATAGCCTAACTGCTTCTTATTTTGTATCGTATACTAAAAGCTCAAAGAACCGAACGCGGACCGATCCATCCCGGCCCTGAAAGGGGCGTATATGACCCTCTCCGAAAACCAACCCCTCATCAAGAAGCCCCTCTTCAACCCCGACGGCGATATCGACGTGCTCGATCGCCGCATGATCGGCGGCAACACCACGAACCTCAACGACTTCAACAACATGAAGTACCCCTGGGTGTCCAGCTGGTACCGCCAGGCCATGAACAACTTCTGGATCCCCGAGGAGATCAATCTCTCCCAGGACGTCAAGGACTATCCGAACCTAAGCGATGCCGAGCGCGGGGCGTACGACAAGATCCTCTCCTTCCTGGTGTTCCTCGACTCGCTGCAGTCGGCCAACCTGCCCAACATCGCCGAGTACATCACCGCCAACGAAGTGAACCTCTGCCTGTCCATCCAGGCGTTCCAAGAAAGCGTTCACTCGCAAAGCTACTCGTACATGCTCGACACGATTTGCGACCCGGCCAAGCGCAACGAGATCCTCTACCAATGGAAGACCGACGAGCACCTGCTTGCCCGCAACACGTTCATCGGCGATCTGTACAACGAATTTCAAGAGAACCGCGATGCCCGAACGTTCCTGCGCGTCCTCATGGCGAACTTCATCCTCGAGGGCGTGTACTTCTATTCCGGCTTCATGTTCTTCTACAACCTCGCGCGCATGGGCAAGATGCCCGGGAGCGCACAGGAGATCCGCTACATCAACCGCGACGAGAACACGCACCTATGGCTGTTCCGCAGCATCATCCTCGAACTGCAAAAAGAGGAACCGCAACTGTTCTCCAGCGAGAACGTGGCGATGCTGCGCGAGATGCTCGAGGAGGGCGTCCGCCAGGAGATCGCCTGGGGCAGGTACGTCCTGGGAGACGAAATTCCCGGCCTCACGGGCGATATGGTCGAGGGCTACATCAAATACCTGGGCAACCTGCGTTGGAGTTCGCTGGGGTTCGGCCAGCTCTATGAGGATTATCGAACCGAGCCCGCGGACATGGCATGGGTGAGCCAGTACTCGAACGCCAACATGGTGAAAACCGACTTCTTCGAAGCCAAGAGCACCGCCTACGCCAAGAGCACCGCCCTGGTGGACGACCTGTAGGCTGTGTCCCGGGTCGGCGGTCCGGAGCTTGATACGGGCCAGGACTTGGCGCGACAACACCGTGGAGGCTGTGAACGATTTCGACGGCAGCTTATATAGCTTATGAATGAACCGTTCATAAGCTGTATAAGCTGCCATATCTCTACCTGCAGGAATAATGCGGACCTTTCTCGTCCACAGACCAAATCGTTCATAAGTTCCATTAGTGCACGGCCCTCCAGCATGGCGACCCCAACAACCACGGCGACTCGCCACGCAGCTCCGCCAACCAGCGGCTCACTCCTCAAACGGCATGTAGTCCCACGGAATCTCAGCAGTGCCGGGCCTCAAATCGGCACCTCGCCCCTCCGCCAGCGAAAAGACTTCCCGTTCGTCGTCCGGTACCTCATCCAGATACCGGCGGAGCACGAATCTCCTCAGCTCATCTTGCCTCCGGGCGAAATCCTCCGGGGCCCGGTTGGCTCGACGACCCGCGCGCAGCTCGATTGCTCTCATCAACCTGCCAAATGCGCCCTTATCGAAAAACGACCGACGCGTGATGGTGATGACGTTGTATCCCATCGCCTCGAGCGCGTTAACCCGCTCGGCGTCAGTCACAAATTGCCCCTCCTCTTCGTGAACGATTCCGTTGTATTCGAAATCCGTCTTCGTCCTCGAGAGAAATGCATCGCATTCAAAATAAGAACGCCTGGTCAGAAGCTTTGCCTTCCCCTTTACGTCAATGCGATGCGCCATCTCCAAGTCGGCAAGGCCCTCGCCGCCAAGCCGTCTCGGCAGCATGAGCATCATGAAGAACGCCGTCTCCATCGGTGAGCGCGCGCCGTCCCTCACCTTCCCCAATACGCGCCGAAGCTTATGGGATCCATGCTGTCCCTTGATCGCGGAGCAGTACTTGCGAAGTTCGGCGACGCTAGTCAGCGGATCTCTTTTCAGCATGTCGAACGACCCGGGGACGAGGGTGTAGCGCCCGCACACCTCCAAAAGCAATTCAATTAATTCGACCTCGCTCAGCTTGATCGCAACTTGCTGCAGGCACAGAAGTGGAGAGACGACGTAGACCCCCCGGTCGATTTTGATGAGTCCGTCCGGCGGGATCGGATACGGCCATGTATGCGCGGTGACGCCTTTCCCGAAGCGCCTGTCGCGGTCACGAAGAACCAAGACGTCGATGGACTCGGTTTCCGATTTCGGAACTCCGCGCGCGACGAGAAGACGTCGCGCCCACTCGATCTTTCCCATATCAACGGGTCCGGGCTTCAACGGTTGAGATTCCCGGGGCAGCATCGAACTCAGATCGTGCGGATCTGCCGACGCCCGATGAACCATCATCGCGGTGCTATGTGACAAAACAATGCTCATGCCCTCATACTCGTACATCGTCATGCACGCACTTGCGATGACTTGAGAAAGTGCTTTGCGACCTGCGCTTGAAGCTATCCGCAATCTATCCCGCATGGGTAGACCGAGGCCAGCTTCCAGTCGGAAAACAGGCGGACCCGGGAAACCATGCCTCGTGGGCGAGTTCATAGGCGGCAGCCGGCGTCGTAAGAGCGATCGGGCAAAGCCGCATCGGAAGATGTTACGGCGACGCGCTGACATGCAAGACCGACAGCCGGAGCAAGGGCCATCCGGAAGCGCACGGAGGCGCGGCGACGAGCCGCGTGCGAATGCTCAGGTGGCGCTGAAGCCGCCGCTCGGCGCACTGGCCGGTGAATCGCGCGTGCGCTAATGGAACTTATGAACGATATCGATTGCGGGCAGCCAGCTGCGCTGCCGTTTCCGCTGGTACAGCCTTGGACAAAAATGGAGGATATGAACGAATCGTTCATATCCTCCAAAACTGCCAACAAAATCGTTCATATCTTGCCGCCCGCCAGCAAAGCGGCCAGGGCGGGCCTAGATTTCCTCGACATCCCGAGATTCAGACGACTCGTCATGCGATCCGGTGTGAAACGCAGCGGCGAGGGCGCCGAGCCCCATCAAGGCGGCTGCGGCGAAACCGTTAGGGTCGCCGGTCTGGGGAAGTTTGCCCGAAGCAAGCCTGCCTGAACCGGAACCCGCGCCGGCGGATCTGCCATTGGGGGAGCCCGAACCGCCGGAAGAACCGGCGATGCCGCCGATGGCGTGTCCGGCAGAGCAACCGTTGCCGCCCCCGCCGCCGGCACTGCCCCCGCCGCCGGCACTGCCCCCGCCGCCGTCGCCAACACCACCGCCGCCGCCGCTGCCGCCACCGTCGCCAACACCACCGCCGCCGTCGCCGTCCCCACTGCCGCCAACGGGCTTCCAATCGGGATCGA
>JARIBW010000051.1 GCA_029264355.1 Collinsella sp.
TCGGGATGGCACGCTCGCCGAACGGGGGGAGTTTGTCGTAGGATTGCCATGTCGATCCGAAGGAGTCCCCATGCCCATCCGCATTCCCGATGCCCTGCCCGCCACCGCGGCGCTCGAGGGTGAGAACATCTTTGTCATGACCGAGTTTCGGGCCTTGCACCAGGACATCAGGCCGCTTCGCGTGCTCATCTTGAATCTCATGCCCACCAAGATCGCCACTGAGACGCAGATCATGCGCAAGCTCTCGAACACGCCGCTGCAGGTCGAGGTCGAGCTGTTGCGCACGCGCAGCCATGAGTCCAAACATGTCTCCGCCGAGCATTTGCGGGCGTTCTACCGCACATTCGACGAGGTTCGCGATGAGCGATTCGACGGTCTCATCATCACGGGCGCCCCTGTCGAGCAGCTTGATTTTTCCGACGTCGACTACTGGGACGAGCTCGTGGACATCATGGATTGGTCCACAACCAACGTTCATTCCACGCTGCATATCTGCTGGGGCGCGCAGGCGGCCCTCTTCCACCACTACGGTATCGACAAGCACGAGCTGCCGGCCAAGCTCTCGGGCGTGTACGGGCATCGCATCGAAAAGCCGAGCTCTCCTCTCGTGCGCGGATTGGACGATCGCTTTTTTGCCGTGCATTCGCGCTACACCGGCGTGGACGAGGACGCCGTTCGTGCACATCCCGGGCTCGAGGTCATCGCGAGCTCCGACGAGGCCGGCCTTTATTTGGTGAAGAGCGTGGACAGCCGGCGGTTCTTCGTGTTCGGCCACCCCGAGTACGATGCCGACACGCTGCGTCTCGAATACGAGCGCGACGTCCGGGCCGGGATCGACCCGGATGTTCCGGTGAACTACTTCCCCGGTGACGACCCCACCCGTGAGCCGCTGTGCTCCTGGCGAGCCCAAGGCCAGCTGCTCTACACCAACTGGCTCAACTACTACGTGTACCAGACCACGCCCTACGACGTGAATCGCGTGGGCGCATAGGGGCGCTGCGCCGCGATGAGCTGGCGGCCTCGGCTGCGACGGGCCGGCGGTTGCGGTGGGCTGGCGGCTGGCTGACGGCTGCGGTGGGCTTTCGATCGCCGCGGGCTCGCGGTCGCGGTGGGCTTTCGATCGCCGCGGGCTCGCGGCCGCGATGGGCTGGCGGCCGCCGCGGGCTCGCAAGTCCTTTGGAGCTTATGAACGATTTCGCTGGCAACTTTTGCAACTTATGAACGAACCGTTCATAAGTTGCAATCTTGCACGCTCTCTACCTGGGCATCTGATGGCTCGCATCTTAAGGCACAATCAAAATCGTTCATAAGCTGCAATCGTTCATAGACTGCAATTGCGCATGAGCCTCAAATTGTTCGATCGTCACATCAAATCGAAGTTGCCCCGCCGCTCGTTGGCCCGGTTGCCAAGACGTCTGTCGCGATGTTTGCGTCGCCGGTCGTTCCCACCGTCCGACGACGCGTTCTCATTTGTCGTTCGCCGGTACGACCGAGAGCGGGCTCTCTTGCGGAGAAGAGGTTCGTCCGAGCGCCTGGGGCGCTTCCATCCGCGCGCCTCGGTATACTGAATTTGTTCAAGTTGAAGGCCGGCCTTGTGTCGGCCCTCGTGTGTTTTGGAGAGAGTATGACCGACCAGCCGAATCTGTGGGGCACGGAATCTGCGACCCCCGAGCCCGACCTCGTGCCGCTCGACGCATATGGCGCGGCCCCCGACCATGTCGAGGTTCCCGTCGATTACATTCCCGCGGACTATGAGCCCGTGGCCACCGCCGCCGCCCCGGCCCCCATCCCGTCACGCGTCTCCGCCGCCGCCCCGGCCCCCGTCCCGCCTCATGCCCCCGCCGCCGCGCCGGCGTCATCCGCTGCCCGGCCCCTGGTCGACATCGATTCACTCAACCCCGCCCAGCGCGAGGCGGTCCTCACCACCGAGGGGCCGCTGCTCGTCCTCGCGGGCGCGGGCTCGGGCAAGACGCGCGTGCTTACCTTCCGCATCGCGCACATGATTGGCGACCTGGGGATTCGTCCCTGGCAGATTCTCGCCATCACGTTCACCAACAAGGCCGCGGCCGAGATGCGCGAGCGCTTGGGCGCGATGCTGCCCGACGGCGGGATGCGCGGCATGTGGGTGTGCACCTTCCATGCCATGTGCGTGCGAATGCTGCGCGAGGATGCGGACCTGCTCGGCTATACCGGCCAGTTCACCATCTATGACGACGACGACTCTCGCCGCATGGTGCGCGAGATCATGACGCATCTGGGTATCGAGCAGAAGCAGTACCCCATCAACATGATTAGGTCCAAGATCTCAACGGCCAAGAACGCCATGGTCGGCCCCGAGGAGTTCATCGAGAAGGCGAGTTCTCCGCAAGAGCAGAAGGCCGGCCAGGTCTATCTGGAGTTGGAGCGTCGCCTGCGCGCCGCGAACGCCATGGACTTCGACGACCTCCTGGTCCGCACGCTCGAGCTGCTGCGCACCCGCCCCGAGGTGCTTGAGAAGTACCAAGAGCGCTTCCGCTACATCAGCGTCGACGAGTACCAGGATACCAACCACGTCCAGTATGAGATCGCCAACCTGCTCGCCGCCAAGTACCAAAACCTCATGGTCGTGGGAGACGACGACCAGTCGATCTACTCCTGGCGTGGCGCCGATATCTCGAACATCCTCGACTTCGAGAAGGATTTCAAGCAGGCCAAGGTGGTCAAGCTCGAGCAAAACTACCGCTCCACCGGCCATATCCTGGCGGCCGCCAACGCGGTGGTGCGCAACAACTCGCAGCGCAAGGAGAAGCGCCTGTTCACCGATCTGGGTGACGGAGAGAAGATCCAGGCCTATCAGGCAAGTGACGAGCGCGATGAGGGCCGCTGGATCGCCTCCGAGATCGAGAAACTGCGCGCCGCCGGCACGAGCTACGACGATATGGCGGTCTTTTACCGAACGAACGCCCAGTCCCGCATCCTGGAAGATATGTTCTTGCGCGCCGGCGTCCCGTACAAGATCGTGGGCGGAACGCGATTCTTCGATCGCGCCGAGATCCGCGACGTCATGGCGTATCTCAAGATGATCGTGAATCCGGCGGACGAGATGAGCGTCAAGCGCGTCATCAACACGCCCCGTCGCGGCATCGGCTCCACCTCCATCGGCAAGATCGAGGATCTGGCCCGTATGAATGCCTGCTCGTTCTTCCAGGCATGCGAGCTGGCCATGGCCGAGACGGGCATGTTCTCCGCCAAGGTCCGCCATGCGCTCGGCGACTTCGTGAACATCGTGCGCGAGGGGCGCCGCATGGATGGCGAGCTCAAGGACGTCGTCGAGGCGATCGTCGATAAAAGCGGCCTGGTCCAGGCGTTCCGCGCCGAGGGCACCATGGAGGCCGAGAGCCGGGCCGAGAACATCCAGGAGTTCCTGGGCGTCGCCGCCGAATTCGAGGAGACGCACGAGGATATCGAGGGCACGTTGGAGAGCCTTGAGGAGCTGCGCGCCGCCGGCGTGGCGGACGTGCCGGCATCGGCCGCGGCCCTGATGGGCGCCACCGCCCCGATGGACACCGCGGTCCCGATGGGCGCCGCCGCCCCGAACGCCGCCGTCCTCGCCGCCGCCGAGGTCGAGCGCCTGTACGGGCCGCTCGCCTGCGATGCGCTCCCTGCGCTGCTCGAATGGCTCGCGCTCCGCAGCGACCTCGACGCGCTGGCGGGCGACACGCATGCGATCACGATGATGACCGTCCACTCCGCAAAGGGACTGGAGTTTCCCGCGGTGTTCGTGGCGGGCTTGGAGGAGGGCATCTTCCCGCACGTCGCGGGGTGGTCGGATGACGATCCCGCCAAGCTCGAGGAGGAGCGCCGTCTGGCTTACGTCGCCATCACCCGCGCGCGCAAGCGCCTGTTCCTCACCTATGCCGCCACGCGCCGCACCTACGGCTCCACGCAGGCCAACCCGCGTTCGCGCTTCGTCAACGAGATTCCGTCCGAGGACATCGAGTTCTCCGGCATCGGCTCCTCGGGGTTCGAGGGGACGGGTTGGGAGAAGCGCGGGGACCGTCGCGGGACCTTCGGATCCGGCCAGGGATCCGACATGTACGGAGGTCGTGTGTTCGGCTCCTATACGCGCTCGACGCCGGGCGCGCAGCGCCGTACGGGCGTGAGTGCCCAGGCCGGTCGCGTGGGCGTGGCGGGCTCCGATGGGGGAGTGGCGTCTCGCAAGCCCTCCACCTTCGGATCCGGCGCTCCTCGACCCAAGAAGGCCGCCGTTTCCGCAACGGTCGAGCGCAAGGTCGATCTCGAGGCCGCGGCGGCGTCGTTTGTCGCCGGCGACCGCGTGAGCCACAAGACGTTCGGACCGGGTACGGTTATCTCCGCGGCCGGCGATATGATCGAGGTCCAGTTCGAGCGCTCTGGGCAGACCAAGAAGCTCATGAAGGGTTTCGCCCCCATCGTAAAACTCGTCTAGCTCAGGAATACTCCACTCTGATACAGTGTCTCCCATTACCGTAACGACGGTCCGAAGGGAGCCGCGCATGACGAGTGCGAAACTCACGCCCCGACAGTCCCTGTTCGTGGGCATCACCTTGTTCTCGATGTTCTTCGGGGCGGGCAATCTCATCATCCCGCCCCTGTTGGGGCTGCAGGCCGGAGAGTCGGTCGTGCCGGCGATGATCGGCTTTCTCGTCACGGGCATCGGCCTGCCCGTGCTCGGCATCATCGCCGTGGGGCTCGCCGGTACCGTCCGCGACCTGGCCGCACGTGTGCATCCGGTGTTCGCCCGTGTGTTCGTGGCGGCGATCTACCTGTCCATCGGGCCGTGCCTGGCCATCCCGCGCACGTCGTCCACCTCCTTCGAGATGTTCGGCCCCCTGCTTCCCGCGACCGTCTCGCCCGATCTCGCGCGCCTCGTGTTCTCGGTCGCGTTTTTCGCCGTCGCGTACCTGCTCGCGATGCGCCCCAACGCGCTCACGAGGCTGCTCGGGCGCATCACCGGCCCGGCGCTCATCGTGTTGCTGGTCGCCGTGGTGGGGGCGGCCGTGCTCAGCCCGGTCCCCGCGCTCGGGCCGGCGCGCGACGCGTATGCGGGCGCCCCGCTCATGTCGGGTTTCCTCACGGGTTATCAGACGATGGACCTGCTCGCCTCGCTGACCTTCGGCATCATCATAGCCACGAACATCCGCGAGCTGGGTGTCGGTGATGATGCGGGTCTCGCGCGCGAGGTCTCGCGTGCGGGCGTGTTCGCCGGCCTGCTCATGGGCCTTATCTACTGCGGGCTTGCCGTTGTGGGCGTGAATATGGCCGCCGCCCTGCCCGAGGCCACCAATGGCGCCGAGATCTTGGCGGCATCCGCGGGCGTCCACTTTGGCACGGCGGGAACCGTGATCGTCGCCGCGATTTTCCTGCTCGCGTGCCTCAATGTCTGCATCGGCCTCATCAGCTGCTGCGGGGCGTATTTTGCCGATGAGTTCCCCCGCGTGCCCTATCGCGCATGGGCGCTTGGGTTCGCGGTGTTCTCCTGCATCGTGTCCAACTTCGGGCTCGATGCGATCCTCATGTTCTCAGTCCCGCTGCTGAACGCCCTGTATCCCATGGCCATCGTGCTCGTGGTGATGGGCGCGATGCGCAGCGGGTGCGATCTCGTGCCGCGCACATGGCCGTGGGTCATGGGACTCACGAGCGTCGTGAGCGTTTCCACCGCGCTGCGCGATGCGTTTTTCACGGGTACCTGGCTGCCGTTCGATGCCCTCCCGTTCGCCGAGCTCGGCATGAATTGGGTCGTGCCGGCGCTGGTCGGCATGGTCATCGGGGTGGCGATGTCGGGTGCCCGCCGCGCCGCTGCCGACCGAGCCGACGTGGACCGATCCGCTGCCGACCGAGCCGCTGCCGACCGAGCCGTGTGAGGGTATTCGGGCCCCTTGGCCCGACCGTCGGTAGCCGATTGCAGTATGTGGGGAGCATCGGCGGGAAGGCGGGGTATAGTCGAGGACGGACATATCGTCGTCGCCCGTGTGTCGGACGGGCGTCATGAAAGGAGGCCCCATGGCAGAGGGCAAGCAGTATTACATCGGCATCGACGTGGGAGGGACCTCCGTCAAGCTCGGGCTGTTCGACGAGGCGGGCGATCTGCTCGGCAAGGCGAGCGTCCCGACCCCCTCGCTGGCGTGTGAGGAGGGCTATGCCGCCGTGGTGGGCGGCATCGAGCAGCTCATGGGTTCCGTGCGACAGCCCATGCTGTTCGTGCGGGGAATCGGCCTCGCCGTTCCCTGTCCCGTTCCCGCCAGCGGGGCCATAACCCTGGCGGCGAACATCGAGATCGACGCGCCCGCGCTCAAAGAGGCGCTCATGGAGCGTTGCCCCAATGCGTCCGTTCGCTATGTGAACGATGCGAACGCCGCGGCCATGGGCGAGGTGTGGCGTGGGAGCGCCCAGGGGCACCGCAGCATGGTCATGGTGACGATCGGCACCGGCCTCGGTGGCGGCGTGGTGGTGAATGGCGATGTCATCGACGGTGCGTTCGGCGCCGGCGGTGAGATCGGGCACCTTTGCGTGAACCCGGATGAGGAACGTATCTGCGGCTGCGGCTTGCGCGGATGCCTGGAGCAGTATGCCTCGGCGAGCGGCGTTGTGAGCAACTACAAGCGCCTGTGCGAGGAGCGCGGGGTGGATCCCGTCGAGCTGGTGGGACCGAGCGATTCCCGCTCGGTGTTCAGCGCCGCGCGTGAGGGCGACGAGACCGCCCTCGCCGCAGTCGATGTGACCATGGACTATCTGGCCCGCGGCCTGCAGATCGTCTCCGCCGTTGTCGATCCCGAGGTCTACGTGCTGGGCGGCGGTGCCTCCGCCTCGTCCGACGTGTTCCTCGACACCCTGCGGGAGAAATATGCCGAGCGCGCCCTCAAGGTGAGCCGGAACACCGCTATCGAGGTGGCCGAGCTCGGCAACGACGCCGGCATCTTCGGCGCGGCCTACGTCGCCCTGCGTGCCGCCGCGCGCGAGGTGTAAACCTTTCGGTCTCGGTCGCGTTGCCATCGTGGCTGCCGTTGTGGTTGCGGTCGCCAAGCCCCGTTTGTGCTGGGCCGCCACTGCGGTCGTCACGCCC
>JARIBW010000015.1 GCA_029264355.1 Collinsella sp.
GGGATGAGATTCGAGCTTCATCTCGCGATCGATGCCGCTGTACGGGTCGTAGGTGACCGTGAGGGAGATTGCGGGGGAGGCCTGGGGATCCCTTTCGGCGCACGCGACCACGCCGTCGCCCTCGATGCGGAGCTCATCTTCCCTTGCGCGGAAAGCCTCGTCAGTCTCGCGGATTTCAACCGCCGGGGCTTCGTCCCCAAAGCCGCCTGCGGCCCCTGCGTTCAGGACTTCCTCTACGGGTTCCGTTTCCTCGGCTTGGGCTCGCTCGGCCTCGCCGTGGGTGGCGGGCGATGCGGCGGGTTCCTTTTCCGCGATCGGTGCGGGCTCGGGTGCGGGCTCGGGGCGCTTCACGCGTTTGGGCCTCACCGGCTTGAGGGTCTTGTCGGCCTTCTTGCGTTTCCAAGGCTTGTTCGAAGGCCCGCCTGCATCCTTGGCTTTGCCCGATGCGAGCGCCGCGAGAGCCTCGTCCCACGAGGGCTGTGCCATCACGGTGGCGTAGATGCGACCGCCCTTGAAGACGGTCAGCTTGACGAACTCCTCAAGGGACTCCAGAAGTGCGCGGGTCGACTCGAATCCGAGTTCATCGGCGGACATGCGGTCGCTGGCGAGCACTTCCTCGACGGTGGGCATGAAGGTCTGCTTACCACATCCCAGTTCTCGTGAAAGGAGCCGATAGAGGTAGATGCGATTGTTGGGGGTGAGTTGAGGTGCTTGGATTTTGGTTGCCATGGGTGTCTCTTTCGTAGTCGTCCGCTATCCATGGTAGCATCCCGCGCGGACGACTCGCCTGCCAACACGGTGAGTGCGGCTCGACCGGGGCGGGTCGCGGGTCGTGCCTCGCATGGGGAAGCGGTCTTGTGGCGAGCCGATGCTTTGGCGCTGTGGTCTACGCGGCGTCGCCCTTCAGGGGGACGGGGGTTGCGGCGTTGGCCGATCCGGCCGTGCCGTCGGTCCCGGAAGCGGGTTTTCCGTTTGCGCTCGTGGGGGCGCCGTCGTCAGCGCCCTCGCTCCCGGCACCGGTTTGGCCCGGGGTCGAATCACCCGCACCTGCGGTTGAGCCGTCCTGCTGGGCTGTTTCGCCCTTGTCGGGCGCTCCACTCGCCCCGCCGCCCGCGGACCCATCGGCACCCGTCCCCGTGCTCCCGCCGGAGCCGGCGCCATTCTCGGATTTCTCGGGTCTATCATCGGGAGTGCCGGGATCTGCCCGCATTTCCGGGGCCTCGACGGCATCGCCGGCGGTCGCCGGCGCGGTTTGGCTGTCGGTCGGGCGGCTTCCAAAGATGCTCGGCGCTTTGGCTCCCAGGCCCCGGCCGGAGGTCGTGAGCATGATGATGCCGGCGCTCGCCGCCACCGCGGCGAGCGCGATGAGCGCGGAGAAGGCGGCGACCTTCCGCTTCGAGGCGCTTCGTTCGGCCGCGGCCCGTGCCCGCAGTTTGGTGGGGGCGATGCGGATCTGAGGCGCGCCTGCGGTTCCCTCGTCCGTCGCGCATGTGCCTTCGGTGCTCGCGAAGTCCCTCGCCGCACCCTGTTCGAGTGCGTGGCTCATCTGCTTTGCCTTGAGCTTGCGCGCGCTGGCATCGAGGGCGTTGCGGTAGAGCTGGGAGCAAACCACCGTCACCATGGAGCTCACCGCCGCACCTATGACCGAGCCGGCGATGCCGATGCGCGAGGCGAGGAGCATGGAGGTCGCCGCAGCCGCCGAGGCCGCGATGACCTGGGCCACGGATATTCCGTCGAACAGGCCTTTCTTGATGGGGATGGGCTGCGTGCCGCCGATGTGCGTATCGGGGGAATCGCCGAAGCCCCCGTACGGGGAATAGGGGCTGTCGGGGCGACTCGCGTCGTATGGGGATTCGGAATATACGGCCTCGGTGTCGGGCCGCCCCGCCTCATCGGTGGCACCGTGTCCTCGGTAGATGCGCTTCACATCGTTCATGCGGTTGTCGTCTGCCATATGCGCCCTCATTCGATATCGCGTGATCGCTCACGAGATGGTGATACCCGAAGCCGCGGGATTCCACCTCCCGGTCTGGTTGGATCGCAAAGTCCCAACAGACGCGGGGGTCTTGTGGAGTTTGAAAATGCGCCCGTGCCGCGTGGGTTTCCGGGCGCATGTGGCGTTGATGGGCGTGCTCGACGGGGCGGAGCCCGTTACTTGAGTGGGGGCATGGGCTCCCAGGTCTTGTCGCGATAGATCTTGCGCGCATCGTGCATGCCGCGGAAAAGCGCGCCCATGCCGGTCTTGAACTTGTGGTCGACCGCGATGAGGCGGATGACCTCCTTGGCGAAGGTCGCCACGGTTCCCAGGCCGAACAAGAATCGGTTGTAGTCGCCGTGCAGCCGGAAGTACTGCATCATATAGCCGCGGTTGCGCATGATGTGGTAGCGGTTCATATCCGATGTGCCGTTGAGCTGGCGGACTCCGGCGATGTCCCAGTTGGGGATATCGCGGCTGCGCCGCAAGATGATATCGGACACGACGATCGATTCGGTGACCTTTGACGCCAGGTAGCCGTAGACCGTGTCGTCCCAGTAGATGAAGAAGCGCGGATCGGGGAAGCCGATCTCATCGACCACGCTGCGGGCGATGAGGCCGCCCTCGAAGCACATGGTATTCATCGTGCGGAAGCCCGACTCGTCGAACGCCGCGGGCGCGATGGGGTTGGGGATGCCCAGCGGGACGATGAAGCGATACTGCCAGTAGAACGGTCCGCCGTCGTAGTCGTAGCGAGAGCCCTGTATGACGCGATGGGAGTGCGTCCAGGGCTCGAGGCGCTCGATCGCCTCGGGTTCCACCGTGACATCGTCGTCCATGACCCAGAACCACTGCGCGCCCAGTTCGTATGCGCGTTTGACACCGGCGGAGAAACCGCCCGCGCCACCCAGGTTGTCGCTTTGCGGCGCATATACAACGCGCGCCGTACCGCCCTCGGCGTCCGCGGCGTCGCTGTCCACGCCCCACAGCTCGTCGGTGCGGCGCCCGAGATCCTCGACCATCTGACGAGTTTGCTCGGAATTCTCGTTATCGACGATGACGATGCGCCATGGCGCGCTCGTCAGCCCGCAGAAAGAGTCGAAGAGCTTGGCGAGCAGCTCCTGACGCTTGAAGGTCACGACCGTGATCGCCAGTTTTTCGATGCGGTTCGAGGTCGGTGCGGAGCCGTTCGATATGGCGCTGCCGGTTTGCGGTTGCTCGGTCACGTGCTCGCCTTTCTGCGGGGCGGTTAGGGCGATCAAACCCTTCGTTCAAACTGATATTGGCTATTATAGGCCCTGAACCAGTTCGTATCGAGGAGGTCCACCGTGGGAAAGCTGCTGTTTGTCGGAGTGACATGCGCCGATGTGGTGATCAACGTCGACAGACTGCCGCAAACGGCGCAGGACGTCGTCGTGTACGGGCAGAAGATGATGCTCGGCGGATGCGCATTCAACGCGTTCTCCATCGCCCATGCGCTCGGCGAGCCCGCGATCTTGTTCAGTCCTGTCGGTACGGGTGCGTTCGGCGATTTCGTGCGCGGCGGCTTGCGGTCCGAGGGCGTCGAGGTCCTGGTCGAGAACGACGCGATGGAGAACGGCTGTTGCTACTGCTTCGTCGAACCCGGCGGCGAGCGCACGTTCGTGGCATACCATGGCGCCGACTATCATTACGAGCCCGATTGGTTCGATGCGATCGATATGGATGAGGTCGATGCGGTGTATGTGTGCGGCCTTGAGGTCGAGGATCCCACGGGACCGGTGGTCGTTGAGTTTTTGGAGCGCGCATGCCGGGATAAGGCGATCTTTTTCACGCCGGGGCCGCGACCCGATGCCGTGCCCCTCGATTTGCTCGAGCGCGTGTGCGCACTCCGCCCCGTGTTGCATATGAATGGGGATGAGGCGATGGTGCTCGCGGGTCGTTTGTGCGACGGGGAGTTCGTCGATGACATGGAGGCGGAGGGGGACCGTGTGGGTATCGAGCGCGCCGCCGCGGCCCTTGCGCGCCATGTCGGCAACACGGTGTTCGCCACACTCGGCGGGGATGGTTGCCTGTATTGCGACGGAGGGCGTTCGGTCGCGGTCGCCGCCGCTCCCGCTCATGTGGTGGATACCATCGGCGCGGGGGACTCGCATATCGGTGCGCTCATGGTCGGTTTGCACCGGGGCGAGTCCCCCGAGTCGGCGATCGCCCGTGCGAACCGCGTGGCCGCCGCCATCGTGGGCATTTCCGGCGCGCATGCCGATCCCGAGACGGTTCGCGCCGCTGCGGGGCGCTAGGCGCGGGCGGCCCGCTTCCGGGAGGCTTGAAATAAGCGCAGGGCGGTGCCGACGCACGCCCTCGCGTCTCGATGGCGAGAAAACAGCCGCAGGCCGATCGTCGACCTGCGGCTGTTTTTTCGTTTCGTGCCCGCGCGTCCCGGGTGCGACGGCTCGGTGCCGGCGCTACGGACGCTCGATGAAGGCCTTGTAGCCCTTGTAGGCCTCGTAGATGTCGGCCTTGTTGGCGACCTCCCACAGCGCGTGCATGGAGATGACGGCCACACCGGAATCGATGACGTCCATGCCGTACTCGGCGAGGATGTAGGCGATGGTGCCGCCGCCGCCCGCGCCGATGCGACCGAGCTCGCAGGTCTGGTAATCCACGCCCGCCTCGTCCATGATGTCGCGGATCTGGGCGAAGTACTCGGCATCGGCATCGTTGGAGCCGCCCTTGCCGCGGGAGCCCGTGTATTTGTTGAAGCACAGGCCGTGGCCCATGATGGCGGCGTTCTTCTTCTCGAAGCGATCGGCGTAAAGCTGGTCGAAACCGGCCGAGACGTCGGAGCTGAGCATGCGGGAGTTGGCGAGCGCGCGGCGCAGGGCAAGCGGGGAGTCCTCGCCGGCGAGCGCCATGATCTCGGCGACGGTGTTCTCGAAGAAGCGGCTGGTCATGCCGGAGGCGCCCACGGAACCGATCTCCTCCTTATCGACGAGCAGGGTCACGCTCGTCGTCTCGACCTCGGGCGTGTCGAGCTGGGCGCGTAGGGACGGGTAGGCGCAGACGCGGTCGTCCTGGCCATGGCCCAAGATCATGGAGCGGTCGAGGCCCATATCGCGCGCGGGTCCGGCGGGCACGACTTCGATCTCGGCGGAGAGGAAGTCCTCCTCCTCGACGTCGTACTTCTCCTTGATGAGGTCGAGGAACATCTGCTTGACGGGCTCCTTAACCTCCTCGTCCCCCTCGATGACGACGGGGCGACCGGCCACGATCACATCGAGGTTCTCATGGTCGACGGCTTTGCCGGCGGGTTTCTCCATCTGTTCGCCTGCGAGGTGGATCAGCAGGTCGGAGATGCAAAAGACCGGATCGGCCGGATCCTCGCCCACGACGATGTCGACGGTGGTGCCATCCTTCTTGCAAATGACGCCGTGCAACGCCAGGGGGGTGGCGACCCAGTGATAGGCCTTGACTCCTCCATAGTAATGGGTGTCGAGGTAGGCCATATCGCCCGCCTCGTACAGCGGATTCTGCTTGAGGTCCAGGCGCGGGGAGTCGATGTGGGCGCCGAGGATGTTCATGCCCTGCTCCATGGGGCGGCGGCCCACGTTCACGAGCATGAGGGTCTTGTTGTGGCTGGCGGCGTAGACCTTGTCACCGGCCTTAAGCGAGCGGCCCTCGGCCAAGGCGGTTTCGAGGCTTACATAGCCGGCTGCCTCGGCGAGCTCGATACTGGATCTCACGCACTCGCGCTCGGTCTTGTTCTGGCTGATATAGCGGCGGTAATCTTCGCAGAGCTGGTCGAGTTCGGCCAGGGTGGCATCATCGTATTTCTTCCAGGCGTTCGGTCGCTCCATGATGGGACTCCTATCGTGTCGGAACGGGTTTTTAGCACGTTCTTCATCGTACCCCGTTTGCGGGTGGTTCAGCGCGTGGGAAGGCGTGTAAGCAGATGTTAAAAAAGGAGCCCGATCGGGCTCCTTTTCAATTGCGGCTTTAAATCCGGTTCATCTCGCCGAGCGTGTTGTTGTACCAGTTGAACCAGTTGGGCGGACAGTACTTCTTGGCGCCGGCCACGCTGATGGTGTAGCCGTATCCGCGGGCGAGGCCGGAGACATGCGCGTCGATGGCCTCCTCCCAGCTGCCCCAGCTCGCGTCGCCCCAACCCCAGGCGTTATGGGGCCGGAAGCACTGACGGCCCTTGGAGCTCTCCGTGTTGGAGATGGCGGGGGAGAAGCGGGGGTCGACACCGTATTTCCAAGCGGCGTTGGCGAACGTGGCGCCCTGACCCGCGAGCGGCGAGCCGGCAAGGTACGCGTCGATGCGCGGGGCCCATTCGGCCACGAAGGACGCCTGGTCGACGTCCCAGTTCACGACGCCGTTGTCGGGCGTGGAGACCTCGCCGCCGCCCGCGTCCTGGGATGCCTGCTGAAGCGAGGCGAGCTCGGCCTGCGCCTCGGCGTCGGCCTGGGCCTGGGCGGCCTCGCGGAGCCTCTGCGCCTGGGCGAGGGCATCGGCGGCGGAGTCGCGCTCTGCCTCGGCCTGGGCTTTGGCGCTCTTGAGCTCGATCTTCTTGGCCTCGAGCTCGGTCTGGAGTGAGCTGAGCTCGGTGAGTGCGCCGACGTTCGCGTCTTTGACCTGGTCGAGGTACTTCATACCGGAGATGAGCTCATCCATGCTCTTGGTGTTCAGCACGAAACTCATGACGGCATTGGAACCCTTGCGGTGCTTGTAAAGCTCACGCATGGCGCGGCTGGCGCGCTCCTGCGCACCGGGGAGCTTTGCCTCGAGGTCGGCGATGCGCGCCTCGTTCTCGGCGATCTGCTGCTGCAGGGATTCGAGGCCCTTCGTCGCCTCGTCGAAGGCGGCGGCGGTCTCCTCTACTTTTTTTTGGGTCTCGGTGAGCGTGGCTGCGGTTTCGGTGGTGATTGCTCGTGCCGGGACGGGGAAGAGCACGCTCGCGAACAGCGCCGCCGTCACGCCGGCGCCCGCGATGATGCGGCGGGTGCGGCTGGTGCGCCACGTGGTGTGCATGCTTGGAGTTGCGTCCATGTACATCCTCGTCTGTTGCTTACCTTAGGACAGCAAGCATCATAGCACCGGCTTCGAGTTCAACTTGAACGTTAGACATTCTTTAAGGTTCAAGTTGAAGGTTTAGGCTTCCCTTACCTGCGGAGACGATGAAATGTGAAGCAGTTTTGTAGTTTCAAGTTCACCTTTAAGGTGAGGGTTTCAAGATGGTCGACAATTCACGAGATACCGTATCTAGCTGGCAAAAGTTACAGATGTATAAGAATCAGGCCCTCTTTTCACGTCGTCACGATCTTCAACGTTGAGTTTAAGGTTGAAGGTCTGGTGCGCTTCTGCGGGCGCGGGTTTTGGACCGCGCCTCTCGGCCTTCCACCTCAGACGGGGCCTTGCATGAAGGCCGAAGGGCGCTCGGCCGTTAAGGAAAGAGGGGTCGATATGCGACCCCTCAACTGCACTGCGTTTTGGTTGAGGCCGACTGAGCGGCCATGGCGTCAGGCGCTTCTCACGCGCGGCCGGCGTCCAGGAATTTGCGACGGCTGAAGTAGTTGTACCAAGTGACGAAAAACGTCGAGATGAGCTTCATGGACATGGTGCCGATGTTCAACAGGCCGACGCCGATGAACATGTAGATGTCATTCAAACCCAGGCCTATGGCGGAGAGCACCGAGAAGATGATGAACTCGCGGCGACGGCTCATGTCCTCCTTATGCACGAAGACATATTTCATGGACAGGATGTAGTTGAACACGATGGAGGCGACGAAGGAGATCGTGGTCGCCATGAGGTAGTCCATGTTGAGCGAATGCAGCAGATAGACGAGAAAGGCGTACTCGACCGCCAGGGAGGCGAGTCCCACGGCGGCGAATTTCAAGAACTGCTGGGTATTGGGATGTGCGAGTGCGTTGCGCAAACCATCACTTCCGCTCACGAGGGCCATGATGGCCGTCCTGCCTGAATGCAGGCAAACTATACGTCCTGGGTAAGCGAATTGTAAGCCCGAGCACAAGAAGCATATGAATCCGCCCGTCGACACGCGATGTCGGCGGGCGGCATTTCGGCTTCGATGGGCGAGAGGGGCCGGTGCGTGGGTCAGCGATCGCCCGTGCCGTCGAGGAAGAGCTTGCGCGTCACGAAGTTATATATCATCACGAGCGCCGTCGCGACGATTTTTGCAAGGTTTGCCTCAAGCGCCAGTCCCTTGTTGAGGACAAGGACGATGCCGTCGTTCAGGACGAGGCCGACGATTGAGAGCACGACGAAGATGGCGAACTCGCGACGCCGGCTCATCCCATCCCTGTGCTCGAAGACGAATTTCATGCTCGCGGCGTAGTTGAAGATGAGCGAGACGACGAATCCCGCCGTATTGGCGAAAAGGATATCGAGATGGACCCCGTAATGGAGCAGGTTCATGATCCCGAAGTCGATGAGGGTGGCAACGACGCCGACCACGCCGAACTTCGCGAGCTGCGTGAGAAGTGTCTTCATGTTTCGATTCTAATCTGACTCGTGGGTCGTTCTGGCCGGGGCGCTAGGCGCGGACCTTGACGACGATCTTGCGGACGTGGCTCGGATCGCCCAGGGCGCAGCCGGGCTTGTGGGCGTCCTCGGGCGCGAAGATGGCGAGCTCGCCGGTGCGCAGCACGATGGAGGTGACGGCTTCGGGGGTCTTGAGCAGGAGGCAATCGTCTATCTCGTCGTAGGATCGGACGGTTTCGAGCCCCTCGCGGTCTGCGAACTGCAGCAGTTCTTCGCCGCTCGCCACGAACTGGACATCGAAGTAGTCCCGATGCGCTTCGAGTTCCTTCTCGCAAGCGGGGACCGTGTCGTACTCGAGCACGTTCGCGTAGACGTCGTCGCCCTGGATCTCATTGCGGCCGAGTGGCAAGGACATGAGATCGGAGGTGGCGAGAAAGTCATAGGCGGCGCGGAAGCGCTCCGCAAGGTAATCGTGCGACATGGAGTTGGCAAGCGAGGTGACGAGCATGGCTGGTCCTTTCGTGAGAACATTCGGGCGCGTCCATGCTGCGGAGTATAGCATTCGGGCGAAAAGACGGCCCCGGCCCGCCGACCCATCGGGTCGGATCGGCCGGGGCCGTGCGCGATCGAGGACCGGGCGGGCGTCAGTGGCGCCTGCCTTTGAAGAAGAGTTGGGGGAAGGGACGCTGGCGCTTGGGGCCGCCGGTGGTGGCTTTGGCGATCAGCTCATCGGGGATGGGCACGTCGGCACGTGCGCTCTCAAGGGGGTTGACGTCGGCCGCGGCGACCGGGTCCATGATCGGGACCTCGGGTTTGACCTCCGCCTCTCGATAGCGGCGCATCATATCGGCCTGTAGCTGCTGCGCCGAGGGTGGCGTCCAAATGACGGCGTTGGCGCCGGCCTGGACGGTCTCGCGAACGGACAGGGAGCTGCGGCCGCCCGATGCGATGAGCGGGAGATTCGGATAGATCTCTCGCAGCTCGCGCAGGACGGCGGGGGTGTCCTTGCCGGCGGCGACATTCAAGATCTTGGCTCCGGCCTTTACCTTGGCGTGCGCGACCGCATCGCAGCGCACCACGGTGGCGATGACGGGGATATCGATGACGGCGCAGATCTGCTCGATCATCTCGGGCGGTGCGGGCGAGTTGACGACGACGCCCGCGGCGCCCTGCATCTCGGATACGGCGGCCAGCTGTACGGAGCGCTTGCCGGTCGTGGTGCCGCCGCCGACGCCGACGAACACGGGGGCCTCGGAGGCGGTGAGCAGGGCCTGCGTGATGGCGGGCTGGGCGGTGAAGGGGTACACGGCGAAGACCGCGTCGGCGTTGGAGTTGCGGATGACGGCGACGTCGGTGGTGTAGAGCAGCGACTTGATGCGACGTCCGAACAGCGTGAAGCCGCCGCACTCCTCGAGCTCGTCGGGAACGCGAAGCGGGGCCTTGCGCAGGCGGCCCTCGATGGGGGAGGGCTCCATGGGCAGCAGGCCTCCCGGCGTCACGGCGAGCTCGGGCTCGGCGAACTCGTCGGCGAGCTCGACCTCGGAGAAATCGATGGTCGCCTCGATTGACTCGGGGACCTCGGCGCTCACCGAGATGGGGTCGGTGTCGGTATCGCCGGGCTCGAGGTCGGCATGGTCGACGTTGCGCTCGATGGCCGGTATGGGGTTGGGCGCGGCCGCGGGGTTGGCTCCCGCCTGCGGCTCGACGGCGTCGGGCCGCGGATCGGGTACGGAAGCGCGTGCGGTTTCGGGAGTGGTGTTGGTCATGGTGCCCCCTTGAGAGAAGGACGAATGTCGATTCATTGTACCCGCCCGCATGCCCGTGGGGGCGAAGGGGCGTCACTCACGCCGTCTCCATGCCTCTGTGGTTCCCGAACCATGGCCGGCGCCCGGGATCGAATCTGGTATGCTGGGGCGGAGAAGGCAATTTGAGAGCGCCCTCGCGCGCGAGAAGGGACGGTGCCGCCGTGGAGATGTTCGACATTTTGGCCCCGGTGCTCATGATCGCCGGCGCCATCGTCGTGGTCGCCCTGGTATACCTGCTGTTCGTCACCCTCAAGGACCGCAACGCCCGCAAGGGCGATGATGAGCGCGAGCGGTAGCGCGCGATTGGGCGCACACACGCATGCAAACGTCGGGACCCCGCGCCGTTGACGCGGGGTCCCGATTCATATCTATCCGACGCGGCCTTGGCGCTTGGCGCGGGGGGCCCGCTTTTGCACGGCGGCGATGTAGAAGCCCTCGTACAGCCTTGTCGGGGCGATCGTCAGCGTTCCCTCGAGCGAGTTGGGGAGGTCCAGGATCGGCCATGCGAGCTCGCCCTCGTCGGCGTGGGCGATCGCGATGGCGCGCTCTTCCGGATCGAACTGCCCCTCGTCGGCGCTTCCCGCAAGGATCGGAACGACCTTGCAGTCGCGATGGCGCTTGAGCGCCGAGCGCACCTGCTCGCCGTTTTCCTCGGGAAGGACCGAACAGGTGGAGTAGACGAGGGTTCCGCCGGGTTTCAAGACCGTGAGCGCGCGGTCGAGTAGGGCGCGCTGGGACTTGACGACTTTATCGAGCAGCTGGGGCGTCATGCGCTTTTCCGCGCGTTCATCACCCGTGCGATACGTGCCGGTGCCCGTGCAGGGCGCGTCGAGCAGGATCTGGTCGAAGCTGAAGAATTCGTCGAGGCGACGGGCGTCCGTGCGCATGATGTTCACGTTCTTCGCCCCGAGCTTGTCGAGGTTGTGGGTGAGCTTCTCGGCACGCGGAGCGTTCATCTCGCAGGCGGTGAGGTGCGCGCCGTTGGCCGTGAGGGCGGCGATCTGCGAGGCTTTGCCGCCGGGGGCCGAGCACATGTCGAGGATGTCGGCGCCCGCGAGCGGATCGAGGATGAGCGGCGGGAGCATGGAGGAGAGGCTTTGCAGGTACACGAGGCCGTCGCGATAGATATCGAGATCCCACACCTCGCGCTCCCGCGCGCCGTCGAGCACGAAGGCGTCCTCGTACCAGGGCGCGCGGGCATAGCCGATGCCGGCGGCGTCGAGTGCCGAGGCCACCTGGTCGGAAGTCGCTTTGAGCGTGTTGGCGCGCAGGGTCACGGGGCGCTCGCGTGCGGCGTCGAAGCCGTCGGCGAGAAGCTCTCGGGCGCGTTCGTCGAGACGGTCGGTCAGCTGCATGGTTCCTCCTGGCAAGATCGTGCCGCCGTCCATGGACGGGCGGGGTCGTTCGGCGTGCATCGCTATCTTAGCGCCTCGGTGCGGATGCGCCTACAGGGCGAAGCCGACCGCTATGAGCACGAGGCAGCAGCCGAGGGCCACTAGGTCCGCCGCCGCCATCGGATAGCGGCGATAGGAGCTCGCGCGCGTCCGAAGGTAAAAGCCGCGCTGCTCGGCCGCGAGCGCCGTCGCGTCGGTCTTTTGCACCGAGGTCACCAGCAGCGGTATGCACACGGGGATCATGAGGGAGAGCTTTTTGAGTGGGTTGCCGGTGTCGAAGCGCACGCCCCGCGCGGTCTGCGCCTCCATGATGGCGTTCATCTCGCGTGTGAACACCGGTACGAACCGAAGGGCCGTGGTGAACGTGAACGCGTAGCGATAGGGGATGTGGAGCACCTCCACGCAGGCGTCGGCCAAGTCGGTGAGTTTCGTCACGCTGAGCATGAGCGCGAGCGGCAGGGCCGCGCCGACCAGGCGCAGGCAGGCTCGCGCGCCGCCGATCACGCCGTCGACGGTCGCGAACGCGACGATGCGCTCGCCCGTGGACGTGAACGCGACCTGCAGGGCGAACATGGCGACGACGACGGGCAGGAGCACTTTGAGCAGGCTCGCCAGGCGCCGCGCCACGCCCGCATGGGCCCCGGCCCCCAGGGTGAGCGCGAGCAGGGCCATGAGGGCGAAGGGGCTTTGCGCGAGAAAGGTCGCGATGATGATCGCGGCCGCGATCGCGAGTTTCGTCACGGGGTTGAGTCGATGCAGGAGGCTCTTCCCGGGAGTGTAATCGATGACATCAAGCATGGTCCTTCAGCTCCTTGACGATGGCGACGAGGTCGGCGACTTCGGTGACGCGGGCGAACGAGGGATGGAAGCGGGCTGAGAGGCGCTTGCCGAGCGCGGGCACGCACGGAGCGGCGATATGCGCATGGGCGAGCAGCGCGTCGTTTGCGAACACCTCGCGACAAGGGCCGACTTCGATCAGCCTGCCCTCCGCCATGACGGCGAGCGTGTCCGCGAAATCGCTCACGACCTCCATGTCGTGGCAGATCATCACGACGGCGGCACCGGCGAGCGCCCGCGCGCGGACCGTTTCCATGACGGTCATGCATTCGCGATAGTCCAGTCCGCTCGTAGGCTCATCGAGGATGATGAGTTCGGGTTCGAGCGCCACGACGCTCGCGAGCGCGACCATCTGGCGCTGACCGCGGGAGAGGTTGAAGGGGGAGGCGTCCCCGGGCAGGCCGAACGTCGCGGCGACGTCACGCGCCTTCCCGCGCGCAAGTTGGGTGGGCGTGCCTTGGAGCTCGAGACCGAAGGCGATCTCCTCGACGACCGTGTCTCGGCATAGTTGGCGGTCTGGATTTTGGAAGAGGGTCGCGACATGCGACGCGAGCGTGCTCACCGGGGTCGTGCGGGTGTCGAGCCCGGCGATGCGCACATGGCCGGAGCTTGGCTTGAGCAGGCCGTTCAGCAGTTTGGCGAAAGTCGTTTTACCCGCGCCGTTCCGGCCGACGATGGACAGGATCTCCCCGGCGCGCACGGTGAGGTCCATGTCCTCGACGCCCGCCCGCCCCGCTCCGTAGGAATACGCCGCCCCGGAGACCTCGACGACGATCGGTCTCTCGTCGTCGAGGTCTCCGCGTGCGTCCACCCGATTCCCCGCGCCGCACGGCGCGACGGGCGCGCGCTTGGAGGGCTCGGGAGCGAGGATGCCCGCAACGAGGGACTCCGCCTCATCGAGCGTGAGGGCGGGGGAGTCGCTTGACGTGAGCCCGGCCTCGGCGAGGCTGTTGGAGATGCGGACGGTTCTCGGGGTGTCGACGCCGATGGTTCGCAGGGCGTCCCCGTGGGCGAACACGTCGGCCGGCGTGCCGTCGAGCGCGATGCGGCCCCGGTCGATCACGACGATGCGGTCGCAATACTCGGCGAGCAGCGCGACCATCTGCTCGATGAGGATGACGGTCATCCCCGTCAGCTCCTTTGCGCGGCGGAGCACCTCGAACACGCCGCGCGCGCTCGCGGGGTCGAGCGCGGAGGTGGGCTCGTCCATGACGATGACGCGGGGCGCCATGGCGAGGATCGCGGCGATGGCGACCTTTTGCTTTTGCCCGCCCGAGAGGGTCGAGATCTCGCGATGCCGCAGGTCGGCGATGCCCACGGCATCGAGGGCCGATGAGATGCGCCCCTCGATCTCGCCATGGTCGACGCCGAAGTTCTCGAGGCCGAACAACAGCTCGTCCTCGACCACGGAGGCCACCATCTGGGCGTCGATGTCTTGGAGGACCGAGCCGGCGAACCGGGCGATATCGGTGAGGGACGCCTCGCAGGTGTCGAGTCCCGCCACGCGCGTGGAGCCGAACAGGCGGCCTTGGTAGTGGTGGGGGATGGCGCCGGTGATGGCACTCGCCAGCGTCGACTTCCCGGCGCCCGAGGGTCCGATCAGCCCGACGAAGGTGCCCTCCTCGATGGAGAGGTCGATGTCCTTGAGGGCGTAGGCTCCATCTGAGGCGGTGGCGTAGGAGAACGACACGCGCTCCATTTCGATGATCGCGCTCATGGGGCTCCTTTCTCGGTGCGCGGAGCCGGCCGGCGCCGCGCGGGTTAGATGGTGGGGCTGCGTCACTCGTTCAGGCCGAGTGAGCGCTTGACGGGTTGATAGAGGGCTCCGACGAGGACCGCGTTGAACGCCGCCGTGAGCGTCACGACCGGCGTCATCACGGCGGCCAACTCCCCGGCAAACCCCATGAGCGCCATCTTGATCACCATGAAGACCATGCCGGAGAGGAACGTCGTGATGAAGGTGCCGACCACGGGCACCAGGCCGCGCGCGGGCGTGCGCGAACCGATGTCCGCGATCGCCGCCATGGCCATGGCGGCGATGCCCTCGGCGACGAAGTCGATGCCGGGGGAGCTGGTGGTGATCTGGATGACCGCCGCCGAGATGAGTCCGATCACGAGGGCCTGCGGTATGGTGGGGCGAATGATCAAGATCGCGAGGCAGAAGGTGGAGATGATGAATTCGGGGGCGATGGCCCCACCTGAGACCGCCGAGATGGCCTTGCCGGCTGTGAAGTTGAGGATGAAGCCCGCGGCGAGCAGGACGGCGAGCAGGACGAGGTTCTGGATGCCGAGTCCTCGCCGCTCATCGACGACGACGGTGCGGGGTCGACCGCTGGGTTGGAATGGGCCGGTCATGGGAAGCTCCTTTCGCGAACTGGGGCGCATGCTCCCAGAAGATGGATCTTGGGGGGTGGAAGTGGGGCGTTGAAATGAAAAAAGGCCCCCGGTCAAACCGGGGGCCTCGTGTCACCTGGATGGCATATGCGCGTGAGGACTCACCGTCGACCGATCGAAGACGCATCAAGCCACCACCAGTTGTTGAGGGAGACGAACGTGGTTTGCTTCATGATGCGGGCTCCTTTCGCGTCATCGGAGGTCGGAACGTTGGCTAGGGACTATAGCACAGTCACAGCTTGGCGAAGTCGTCGACGATGAGATCGAGGCAGGCGGGCAGGACGCGCGCTCCGAATTCGCCGGTGTTGTTGTGGATGAGCTCCCCGTCGAATTCCATGCCGAGGGAGGGGGTGCAGGTGATATGCGCCTCCTTGGCCTGGAAGAGGGTGAACTGAGGCCGACCCAGGCCCTTGCCCGCGGGATCGAGAACGCCGGCGAGCAGGGTGGGAAGCAGCTCGACGGTCTTGGCGGGTTGGATCACGGCGATATCGATGAGCCCGTCGTCCATGCGGCAGTCGGGGAAGAGGTTGATGTCGTTTTGGATGAGCGAGGTGTTGCCCACCATGCAGCCGATGCCGTCGAGCTCGTCGACGGTCCCGTCGTGCTCGATGGTGAAGTGCGCGACGGTGGGGGTGGGGTTGGCGAGCGCGGAGAGGAAATAGGCGATTTCACCCATGTCGCCTTTGGCGGGCTCGGCCTTGTGCATGATGTCCGCATCGAAGCCGGTGCCCGCAATGATGATGAAGCCATGGCGCCGGACGCCGCCGTCCCCCGCCTTCCAGAACAGCTCGCCCATGTCGACCGTCTTGGTGCGACCCTCGCGGCAGGCCTTGGCGAGCGCCGCGGGTTCGGGCGCGTTGCCGATGTTGTTGAAGAACAGGTTCGCGGTGCCGGAGGGGAAGACGAGCGTGGGGACGTGGCTGTCGCGGATATGGTCGAGCACGTTGGATACGGTGCCGTCCCCGCCCGAGATCACGACGCGGTCGAACGCGCTCACGTCCCCCGCGGCCTGATGGGGCTCCATGCCGTCGCCGATGAAGCGCAGGCACACCTCGTCTCCGGCCTCGGATAGGGCGCGCGCGAAGTCGAAGATCTCGTCTGAGCGGGGGCCGGAGGCGGGGTTGTGGATGATAAGGCAACGCATGGCGAGTTCCCTGTTCGTGAAAAGGCGGGTATAGTTACAAGTTGACGTAATCCTACCCGTGTCGCACGCGGGTTTTCCCGTACCGGGGAGACGAATGTACATCTCCACAAATGATGACCTAACCGCCTTCTGCAGCCGCGCCCGTGCTTTTTCGGCCATTGCCATCGACACGGAGTTCCTGCGGGAGAAGACCTATCATGCCAAGCTGTGCTTGGTCCAGGTCGCCACGCCGGACGAGTGCGTGGTCATCGACCCCCTCGCGATCGACGACTTGGGACCGCTCGCCGAGCTCATGACCGATGTCGACACGCTCAAGGTGTTCCATGCCTGCTCGCAGGATATGGAGGTGCTCTTCCACGCGCTCGGCTCCGTGCCCTCGCCGATCTTCGACACGCAGGTGGCGGCGGGGTTCCTGGGCGAGCGGGCGCAGTGCTCCTATCACAACCTCGTGAGCACGTTCTGCGGCGTCTCCCTGCCCAAGACCGAATCGCTGACGGATTGGTCTCGCCGTCCGTTGAGCCCCAAGCAGATCGAGTACGCCCTCGATGACGTGCGCTATCTCATCGATGCGTATCGCGCCATCGAGTCCAAGCTGCATTCACTCGGCCGCACCGCCTGGGTGCGCGACGAGATCCGCCCCCTCGCAGACCCCGCTCATTATCGCTGCGATCCGCGTGCCGCGTTCAGGCGCGTCAAGCGCGTGAACGCCTGCACGCGCCGTCAACTCGCGGTGGCCCGCGAGCTTGCCTCCTGGCGCGAACAGCGTGCGGAGGCGCGCGATATCCCGCGCAAGTGGGTCATGTCCGACGAGGTCCTCCTGGCGCTGTGCAAGCGCGTCCCGCAGACCGTCGAGGATTTTCGCGCGGTTCGCGGAACCGAGCAGCTGAGCGCCCGTGATGTCGAGGTGGCCCTCGACGCGATCGCCCGCGGCCGTCGCTGCCCGCAGGAGAACCTGCCCTCGGTCGGCCGCGCCCATCGCACGCCGGCGCCCGAGCTCGAGAGCGTCATCGACCTCATGTATGCGCTGATTCGCCTCGTCTCCGAGCGCTCCGGCGTCGCCACCTCGTTGATCGTCTCGCGCGACGGCTTGCTTGACTACATCGAGCATCCCGAGCGCAGCCCCTTGCGCGAGGGCTGGCGCTTCGAGTTGGTCGGCACCCTCATGGACGACCTGCTTCAGGGCAATATCGGCCTCACCGTCAAGGACGGGGCCCTCGAGATCTTGTAACGGCGCCCGTGCGCCCCGAGCCGCATGGGAGGATTCGATGATCAAGGCGGCGTTTTTCGATATCGACGGTACGCTCGTCGGCTTCAAGACGCATCGCGTGCCCCCGAGCGCATGGCATGCCATCGAGCTCATGCGCGCGAAGGGCATCAAGGTGTGCATCGCCAGCGGGCGTTCGCTCATGGAGATGCACGAGGAGCTCAAGACGGGTTTCGATGCGTATGTGACCTTGAACGGCCAGCTGTGCTTCGACGGCGAGGGGGTGTTTCGCGACGTCCATATCGACGATCGAGACGTGCGCGTGATGGTCGAGCAGGCCCGCGAGGGGCTCTACGACCTGTATGTGATGCAGGGGAGCCGCTCGTTTGTGAACAATCTCGGCGAGCGTGTGATCGAACTCGGTCGCCAGGTGGGGCTCGAGTATTCGCTCGGCGACCTCGACTGGGCCTATGAGCTCCCGGTATATCAATTCAACGTCTTCGGCGGGCCCGACATCGAGCGGGCGTTCCTCTCCAAGACCGAACATGTCATCGCAACGCGTTGGAACGACCTGTTCTGCGATGTGGTCCCCGCGGACGGCGGCAAGGACCACGGCGTGCGTGCCGTCCTCGAGCGCTTCGGCATCGCTCCCGAGGAGGCCGTCGCGTTCGGCGACGGTGAGAACGACCTCGGTATGTTCGAAGCCGTGGGAACGAGCATCGCCATGGGCAACGCTTGGGATGGCGTGAAGGAGCGCGCCGACTTCGTCACCACCGATGTGGACGACGATGGCATCTGGAACGCCTGCAGGGAGCTCGCGCTCGTGTAAGTCCCGGGCTATGCCTCGGATGCATCCTGGCAGGCGGGGCAGATGCCCTCGAAAACCAGACTGTGGCAGACATGCGAGTAGGACGATTCCACGGCCACGCGCTTGTCGAGCGTCTCATCATGGGGCAAGGCGATGTCCGCCACCGCCCCGCATGTTCGGCACACGACGTGGGCATGGCCGTCGCAGCGCCAATCGAAGCGGGCGGTGCCCGGGGCTTTGACCGTGGTGATGACGCCCGCCTCCGTGAGAAGGTTGAGGTTGCGGTAAACGGTTCCGCGGCTCACGCGACTGTCCGTTTCGCGGACTTGCAGATAGATCTCCTCGGCCGTGGGGTGATCGCAGCGCGAGCGCACGGCATCGAGCACGAGTTGGCGCTGGCGCGTGTTGCGGCGGGTGACGGGCTGGTCGGGTGCCGGTGTGCTCATGTTCTCTCCGTTCGTTACCAATTAAGTAACATTTGAGCAGAAGGCGGAGCGCATGGCAAGGCGACGGGCTCGATTTCCCAAAATGCTTCTAAAAATGGAATGATTCGATGGATGGCGCGTGGGGGGCGCCGCCGAATGCCCGGGCGCGTTGCGGGCGTTCTCCGAGCCGGCCCGCCTTGGACCCCCGGGGCGGCCTCGTCAGAGACGGACCTCGAAGTCGTCCTCGCCTTCGAGGTGGGGAAGGGCGCGGGCGGATTCGAGCCAGATGCGGTTGCCAAAACGGCGGTAGTATGCGTGGATGCGCTCGAAGTGCGCGGCGATCGCCTTGGTCGAACCCTGGATCTCCATGCGGACCGTTCCGTCGGGGAGGTTTTGCACCCATCCGGTGAGGCCGCGCTCTCGAGCGAGACCCTGGTTGGTCCAGCGGAACCCGACCCCCTGCACGCTGCCGCTGAACAACAGGGAGTATCGGGCGATGCCGTCGATCTCGGCGAGTCTTGAGATGAGCTCGGATTCACAGGGGCTCGTCTGCCCGGCGCTCTCGACGTCGGCTTTCGAGATTCCCGATTCACGCTCGAATTGCCGGGCGCACTTCATCGCGTGTTCGAAGATGCCCATGGGCCTACCTCTCGGTTGGAGCCGACGCCGTGTGGTCGGTGGGGAAGTGCACGCCCATCTGTCGACGGGCCTCATCCATGATATCGAGGGAGGCGAGGGTTATGTCGCGGAAGTGGGCGACGGTGCCAAAAGGGCCGCACGCGCTTTCGGTGCAATCTCCACCCGCGCGGACGTTCTCGACGGCCTCGACGAAGTCCGAGAGCTCGTGCCGCATGGTGTTCTCAGATGCGGGGAGGTCGATGTCCCATCCGACGGTATGGGCCGAGGAGTAGCCGACGGAGTCCGTTTGCCGCCCGGCATCGGAGCGCAGTTCGACACGTACGGCGGAAGGCGCGGAAATGCCCTTGATGGTGATGGTGCCCAGCTCGCCCTCGATCTGGCTGTCCGAGAGGTCGTCTGTGGTCTTGGAATGCGCGAGGACGGCGGTCATGCCGGGATAGGAGGCGAGGATGACGCCCGATCCGTCGATGGGCCCGTTCGTGAGACCGCGGGTGCCCTCGTTCAGCAGCGCGCCCGCCGCGAAGATGCGGTCGGGGGTTCCGAACAGCTCGATGAGCGGCTCGACACAGTAAACGCCGATGTCCATGAGGGAACCCGACGCCATGGCGCAGTCGAAGATGTTGGTGCGGCGCCCCGCCAAAATCTCATCGTGGCGGGAGGAGTATTTTCCGAAGCGCAGCGTGGCGCGGCGGATGTCGCCGATCCGGGGCAGGACCTCCCCGATCGCATGGAAGGCGGGGTCATGCAGGGGGCGCATCGCCTCGAGTGCGACGACGCCCGCATCCCGAGCCGCTTCGAACACCTCTGCGGCCTCCCGTCGATCGGCGCAAAACGGCTTTTCGACGATGACATGCTTGCCCCCTGCGATACAGGCGAGGGCCTGATCGTGATGGAGGGCGTTGGGGCTGCCGATGTAGACCGCATCGACCTCGTCGCTCGCGGCGAGCTCGTCGAGGGAGGAGAAGGGGGTCGTCCCCCCATGTTCCGATGTGAAGGCGGCGGCTCGCTGGCGATCGCGCGAGAGGGTGCCCGCAAAGGTGGCGCCTTCCACATGCGATAGGGCATCGAGCATACATGCGGTGATGCCGCTCGTTCCGATGGTTGCGATGCGGAGCATGTCCGCTCCTCTCTCGGCGCCGTCGGGCACGCCGGTTCATGCGCGCGAGATGCGCGCGGATGAGAAGGTCAGTCGGACTCGCCCTCGACGAATCCGGTGTCGCAGGCGCGATTCCCACCGTCTGCCGCCGCGCAGGCGAGCCGATCGCAGCGCTCGTTGAACTCGTGTCCGGCGTGGCCCTTCACCCAATGGAAGGTCACGTTGTGCGGTTTTTTGGCGGCGAGCAGGCGTTTCCAGAGATCGGCGTTTTTCACGGGCTTCTTTTGGGAGGTCTTCCAGCCACGGCGAATCCAGCCCTCGACCCAGTGCTGGTTGAAGGCGTTGCAAACATATTGGGAGTCCGAGTGGATCTCGACGTCGCAGGGGCGGTTGAGGGCCTCGAGCGCGCTGATGACGCCGAGCAGCTCCATCCGGTTGTTGGTGGTGCGGTCGTAACCACGGGAGAGTTCGAGCGTGTGCAGCTTGCCCGAAGGCGCGGTGTAGCGCAACACGGCGCCGTATCCGCCGGGTCCGGGGTTGCCGCGCGACGAGCCGTCGGTGTAGATGATGACCTTCACATGGTTCCTTTCGA
>JARIBW010000039.1 GCA_029264355.1 Collinsella sp.
ATTGCAGCCACTCGGAAAGAAGGCACGCATGAAACACAAGACTCCGAGAATCCTGGGCGCCCTCCTGGCCCTCGCGTTGACGATGGTTCTCCCACCGTCGAGCGCCTTCGCCATGAGCCCCATGGGCGAGCGCACGGAGAACACGTATCTCGAATACATGCAGAACACCTCGCCAACGGAATACAAGCAGCGCTTCCACGGCCTCACCCATACGAATTACCTGTTGAAAACCACAGACGAACAGGGAACTCCTCAAAAGTACATCGGCTTCTGCTTCAACTTGAAGAGGAAGGACCCCCATGGGGGAATCTACGAGAAGACGTATGTCAATGCCAACGAGGAGCAGTTCAGGGAACTTGCCGAAGACCCGATGAAGGGAGACTTCCGCAATGCGGTGATGTGGGCGATCCAGCTGGGCTACCCCGGCAGGCAGGGCGACTTTGAGACGCGCGCCGTCGACTTCTACCACATTCCCAAAGACCACGCCCAAGACGCCGTCCACATCGCGACCCAAATGGCCATCTGGCTATTCACCGATCGACAGGAAGCGCTCGACAGGTTCTGGTCCCCCGTGGGTGGAGGCACGGGCGACCCTGACAGGATCAAGATGTGCGAGCATTTTGACAAAGGCATGGGCGATCCCATCACTTACCTGGCCGCAGACATCGCGGCCAAGGCCCTGGAGAACAGCAAGACCGCGCCCCATGGAATGGAACTCGACCTCTACACACCCACATACTCGAAAAAGCGGCAGAACTTCCTAGTCACGCGCTATCACGAGGAAAAGGTTCCCGAGTACGGCAAGCTGGAGATAACAAAGCAGGTCAAGGGCGCCAACGTGGACCCACATCAATCCTTCAACTTCACTTTGACACTCAAAGATGCCGCCGGCGCACCACTCAAGGGGACTTTCAGCGGTATCTCCCTCGATGACAAGGGCACCGCCACCGTGCAAGTCAGCCAGGAAAAGCCCGTCCTTATCGAAGAACTGCCCGCCGGGAGCCACTTCACCGTAACCGAAGCTCCCTCGCAGGACTGGGCCGTCGACGCGCAGACCATCGAGGGCACCATCGCCCGCGACGAAACCCAGACCACCCACTTCACGAACACCAAAATCGACCGCGGAGAGTTGGTCATCCAGAAAAGCATCGTGGGCACGGCCGCCTCGCCCTCCGACACATTTGAATTCCAGGTCATCCTCACAAAGGGTGGGATGCCTTTGCCCGACGCCAGCTATAAGGTGCGCTGGAGCGACGGAACGGAAAAGGACCTCGCCGTCCAGAATGGCATCATGCAGCTGAGCATCACCGGAGCCGGACATGCGACCATCTCCCAATTGCCCGAAGGCGTCGAATGCCAAGTTTCCGAGAAGAAGGCCGACGGCGACGGGTCCTACACAAGCACCGAGGGCTCCGCGATCGACGGTGGCTACACGCTCGCCGATATCACCGGAAACGGGGTGGTAACCGCACCTGACAAGCCCATGAAGATCTCCGTCACCAATCGCAAGGACCTGCCGACCGGCAGCCTGTCGATCTCCAAGGCGATTGAGGGCGAGGGCGCCAGCAACGATGACGAATTCGTCTTCCGAATCACCCTGAAAAACCCTGACGGCTCACCCTTGACCGGAACGTTCGCCGATCAAAACGGCAACCTCGTCACATCGGATACCGACGGGACCGCCCTCGTGCGCATCCACGGCGGGTTCTCCGGCGTTCTCCCCTTCATCAAGATCTCGGGGCTGCCCCTTGGCACTCGATACTCCATTGAAGAATCCGCCTGCATTGAGAACGAATACACCGCCCTCCCCGGAACCGCGGTACACCAAGGTTACGTTTTGAAGGGCGTGGAGAACGGTGCGGCCACGGGTGTTATCGAAGCCAAGAAGAATGCCGTGACCTTTAGAAACGTCAAGACGAATGCGTCCCTCACCATCAAGAAGGCCATCGTGGGTGCAGACCACACAGAAGACACCTTCACCTTCGACATCGCCCTGGGCGAGGCATTCACGGGCATCAGGGACGGCATTGAATTCCAAGGCGGCAAGGCCACTGTGAAAATCGCCGGGACCGGCTCTAAGACCATCTCAGGGCTCCCTTCGTGCGATTTCACCATCACCGAGAGTCCCTTGGACGGCTGGGTGGTTCCCGACCCGCAAAGCGGAAAGCTGAGTAACGGGTCCGAATCGACCGTTACATTTGAGAACAAGGTTGAGGAGAAGCCCGAGCCGGAGAAGCCCGTCGAGCCCGAGCCGACCCAGACGGTGTCCGTCGTGAAGCGGTGGGTCACCGACGACGGCCGGGAGCCGACCGACTCTGTGACCGTCAATCTCCTAAAGGACGGCCGGATCGCAGAAACGGCGATCCTCGACGCCGAGAGCGGCTGGTCCCACACGTGGTCCGGTCTCGAGGCGGGACACGAATGGACCGTCGAGGAGCGCGACGTCCCCGAGGGCTTCGCATCGAACGTGACCGGAGAGGGCGGGGCCTTCACGATCGTCAACGACGACATCGCGCCCGACAAGCCCGTCGAGCCGGAGGTTCCCGAGCCGGAGAAGCCCGTCGAGCCCGAGCCGGAGAAGCCCACGGTTCCCGGAAAGCCGGCCACCCCATCATCCGTCTCCAAACCCGATTCTCCCTCAACTCTTCCCCAGACCGGGGATTCGAGCGGGGTTCTGAGCCGCCTCGCAGCCAGCGTGGGCATAGCGTGCGGCCTGATGGCATTCGCCATCTCGTACAGAAAGCGTACGTCCGGTAAATAAGCCATGTCGGGTGTGCACATGGACCAATAAACAGGGGGGGCGCTTCGGCGCCCCCCTGTTTGGTTCATCAGGGAAACCCTACCGCGCCCCTGCCTCGTAATCGGCGATGACCGCGAGGAATGCGTCACCGTACGCATCGGCCTTTTTCTCGCCGATGCCGCTTACCTCGAGCAGGGCCTCGCGCGTGGAGGGACGCTTGCGGCACATGCCGCGCAGCGTGGCATCCGAGCAGATGATATAGGCGGGGACCTGATGCTCCTCGGCGAGCTCGCGACGCAAGTCCCGCAACTCCTCGAACAGCTCCGCGTCGTCTCCCACGCGCGGGCGCGCGTCCAACGCGGCCTCCTCGCGCACCAAATCGACTGCGCGTCGCGCCCGAGAGGCCGAACGGCTCTGCGACGCGCGTTTCTTCACAGTGAAGGTGAACTCTTCCGAATTCTGCGGGTCCAGCGCCTCGTCCGCACGCGGGCCGAGCCCCACCACGGGGAAGCGCCCTTGCGACTGCGCCAGATACCCCCGGCCCACCAGCTGGTCCAAGACCTCCTTGACGCGCTTTAGGGGGACTGCAGAGGCAGATCCGTACCCCGGAGCGGCGGACAGGCCGAATTGACGCACCTTCTCGGTATTCGCCCCATGAAGCGCGTCGGCCACGAGCGCCTTGCCGAACCGCCCGCCCGTGGCGGCGACCAAGCGCAGGGCCGCGACCGCCACACCCGTCACATCCTCCACCTCATAGCGCGTCAGGCAGTTGGAGCAGTTGCCGCAGCCCTCTCCCATCGCCGACGTGGAGGATTCGACCCCGAGCATCCCCTCATCCCCGAAGTAGCGCAGGATGTAGGCGCGCAGGCAACCAGTCGTCTGACAATAGCCCTCCATCTGCGAGAGCAGGCGATACCGGTTCTGGCGGGCAAAGGCGCGCTCCTCCGGGCTCAGCGCGTCCTCGGGCACATCCTTCTCGATGAAGAAGCGGCGCAATCCAAAATCGTGACCGTTCCATAGCAGATGGCACGCGGCCGGGTCCCCGTCACGTCCGGCGCGCCCGGCCTCCTGGTAATAGGCCTCAATGCTCTCCGGAACGTTGTTGTGGATCACATAGCGCACGTTCGGCTTGTCGATACCCATGCCGAAGGCGTTGGTCGCCACCATGAGCGGCGCGGCATCGGCGATGAACGCGGACTGCTCGGCGGCGCGATCCTGCTGGCACATACCCGCATGGTAACGCGCGACGCGGATGCCGTGCGGCCCCAAAGCGCGCCGCAACTCATCGGCGAGCTCGTCCACCGCCCTGCGCGTGGCGCAATACACGATGCCGCTCTCATCCTTGTGGGCAAGCGCATAATCACGGATCCAGGCTGTCTTCGCCTTGTCGCCCATCTCCTCGACGTTGAACGAGAGGTTCGCACGGTCGAAGCCCGTCACCACCGATCGCGGCGACCTCAGACGCAGCATTTCCGCGATATCCTCCCGCACGCGACCCGTGGCCGTCGCTGTGAACGCGGCCACCACCGGGCGTTGCGGCAGGACATCGATGAAATCGGCTATCCCCAGGTAGGAGGGGCGAAAGTCCTGTCCCCATTGGGAGACGCAGTGGGCCTCGTCGACCGCGATCAAGGGCAAACCCAGACCATCGGGGCCCGCCAGGCGCTGGGCGAATTCGACGAATCGAGGATCGGACAGGCGCTCGGGCGCCACGTACATGATCTGGTACCAACCCTCCAGGGCCCGCTTGAGCACCGTGTTTTGCTGGGCGGGCGTGAGCGACGAGTTGAGGTAACTCGGCCGCGCCCCGATCTCCTTGAGCGCGCGGACCTGGTCTCCCATAAGCGAGACGAGCGGCGAGATGACCAGGGTGAGGCCTTTGAGCATGAGGGCCGGCACCTGGTAGCAGATGGATTTTCCCGCCCCCGTGGGCATGACGCCCAGAGCGTCCTCGCCGGAAAGGATGGCAGAGACCATCCGCTCCTGACCCGGGCGGAAGGAGCCGTAGCCAAAGTACTGTTTGAGTGTCTGCCGTGCCCCGTCTATCACGCGCTCGCCTTTCGATCTCGTTGTTCATAACGATGATAGCCGTTCGCCCGGATGCAATGCCGCCGGTTGCAGGCCGATCGGCCGTCAGCGGGGACGCGCGAGGATCGGCGGCGAGGGCGCCGCGCCGCCGTGTCCCCGCCGCGACCTCGCAGCGTGATACAATCGGCCCACACTTTTATTCAATTCCCACCTGGAAGGAGCGGTTGTGGCAAACACCGTCGACGCACTCACCGACCGCGCGCTCGAACTTGCGCGCCTCACGATCGTCCGCCGCATCATCACCGCGGTCGCCGTAACGGTCTCCGCGCTCATCCAGACCTTCCTCATCCAGGCATTCGTCCAGCCCGCCGACCTGCTCCCGAGCGGCTTCACGGGCGTGGCCGTCCTCGTCGACCGAATCACCGCGCTCGGCGGCGTGCACATCGACACCTCGCTCGGCATGCTCGCGCTCAACATCCCCGTCGCCGCCCTGTGCTGGAGCGGCATCAGCCGCCGCTTCGTGCTCTTCTCCATGGCGCAGGTGGCGTTGTCGTCGCTCTTCCTCAACGTCTTCGACTTCGCGCCGTTTCTAGGCGACAAGATCATGCTGATTATCTTCGGCGGCGTGGTCTCGGGGCTCTCCATCGCCATCGCGCTCAAGTCGGGCGCCTCGACGGGCGGAACCGACTTCATCGCCCTATGGGTCTCCAACCATACCGGCAAGACCATATGGGGCGCGATCTTCGCCTTCAACTGCTTCATCCTGGTCATCTTCGGGCAGATGTTCGGGTGGGACAACGCGGCCTACTCCATCGTGTTCCAGTTCATCTCGACCAAGACGATCGACAGCTTCTACCACCGCTACGATCGCGTGACGCTGCAGATCACCACGCGCCTGGCGGACGAGGTCATGACCGCCTACGTGAACCACTTCCAGCATGGCATCAGCTGCGCCGAGGTCGTCGGGGGCTACAGCCGCGACAAGATGTACCTGCTGCACACCGTCGTGTCCACCTACGAGAGCCAAGACATCGTCAAGCTGGTCTGCGACATCGACCCCAACGCGGTGATCAACGTGTTCCACACCCTCAACTTCGTCGGCGGCTGGTGGGGCGGCCATGTGGACGAGCCCGTCCCCGCCGCCGTGCCCGACCCGGACAAACCGGCGCGCCTCCTCTCCAAGCAGGCGCGCCGCCGCGAGCAGTCCGGCCTTCAGCAGGATGACGGGCGCTAGCCCCTTGAACGCGGTCTAGTCGTCGTCACCGGAGGGGCCGAGCTGGACCAAGATCGCCAAGGCCGCCTGCACGGGGCCGGTCCCCCCGTTCGAGACATCGGCGTTGATGCCCCGGCCGATGCCGCTTCCACTGCCCGCTCCGACCTTATAGGGCACCGTGAACTTGCGTGTCTTGGGGAACGCGATGGCGCCCAGCTTGGTGCGCAACTCGAATGCGACGTCCTTGGGAACGTCTACGCCCTGGTACGTGAGCTTTCCCGCAACGAGCGAGACGCTCTCGAGGCCGAGCCTGTCCGCGCGAATGCGGATCCGCGCACGGTCGAACAGGGCCTGCGCGGCCTCGGGGAGGGCGCCGAACGCCTCCTCGCACTCCTCTTGCAGCGCATCGACCTGTTCGAGCATATCGGCGGCGGCGAGCTTGCGATACAGCAGCACGCGGCGATCGACCGCCGGGACGTACTCCTCGGCCAGGAAGAAATCGGCCGGCAGGTTGATGGCGACCCCCGCCTGCTCCACATCCGCGCCGCCCTCGCCGCGCGCCTCGGCCACGGCCTGACCGAGCATCTGCGTGAACAAGTCGAAGCCGACGCTCGACAAATTGCCGTGCTGCTCCGCGCCGACCAGCGACCCGGCGCCGCGAATCTCCAAATCGCGCATGGCGATGCGCATCCCGCTGCCCAGATCTTGGAACTCGGAGAGCGCGGTGAGACGGGCGGCGGCCTCCTCGGTGAGCGGCAGCTCGCCCGGGAACATGAAATACGCGTATGCCTGGGTCGCCGAACGGCCGACGCGCCCCTTGAGCTGGTAGAGCTGAGCCAGGCCCAGGCGCTGCGAATCCTCGATGATCAGCGTGTTCGCGCTCGAGTTATCGATACCGCTCTCCACGATGGTGGTCGCGATGAGCACGTCGATCTTCTTGGTGGCGAACTGCACCATCACGTCCTCGACCTCGCGCGGGCTCATCTTGCCGTGCGCCACGCCGATGCGCGCCTCCGGTGCCGCCTCGAGCACGCGCTCCACGGCGTCGTCGATGGTCTTCACACGGTTGGACACGTAGTAGACCTGCCCGCCGCGCCCGATCTCCAAACGGATGGCGGCGCTCACCACATCGGGATCGTACTCGCCGACATGCACCGCGACCGGCCGGCGACCGGTGGGAGGCGTGGTGATGAGGCTCATATCGCGAACGCCGCTCATGGCCATCTGCATGGTGCGCGGAATCGGCGTCGCCGAGAGCGTGAGCACGTCGATCTGCTCGCGCATGTTCTTGAGCTGTTCCTTGTGCTGGACTCCGAAACGCTGCTCCTCATCGATGATGACCAGGCCGAGCTCATGCGGATTCACGTCGGCCGAGAGCAGGCGGTGCGTGCCGATGAGCACGTCGACCTTCCCCTCCGCGAACGCGGCCAGCGCACGGCGCTGCTGTGCGGGCGTGCGGAAGCGCGAGAGCACCTCGACCTCCACCCCGAAGGGAGCGAATCGCTCGAAAAACGTCTCGTAATGCTGCTGGGCGAGAATCGTCGTGGGGCACAGCACCATGACCTGGCGCCCGCCGTCCACGCACTTGAACGCCGCGCGCAGGGCGACCTCGGTCTTGCCAAATCCAACATCGCCGCAAAGCAGGCGGTCCATGGGCTTGGTCGACTCCATATCGGATTTGATGTCGGCGATGGCGTCGAGCTGGTCGCGCGTCTCGTCGTACGGGAAGCTCTCCTCCATCTCGATCTGGCTGGCGCTATCCGGGCCAAAGGCGAAGCCTGTGATGGAACTGCGGCGCGTATACAGATCGACCAGGTCGAACGCGAGCTTCTTGGCGCTTTTGCGGGCCTTGGTCGTGGCACGGCTCCAGTCGGCGGTGTTGAGGCGCGTGAGACGCGGGTTGTCGCCGTCGGGACCGACGTAGCGCGTGATGCGGTCCACCTGCTCGAGCGGGACGTACAGCTTGTCGCCGCCGGCGTATTCCAGCATGAAGTAATCGCGCTCCTTGCCGCCCACCTCCCGGCGGACGATCTCGGAGAACAACGCGATGCCGTGCGTGGCGTGGACCACGTAGTCGCCCGGCTTGAACGGGAACGTCACCTCGGTGATGTCCACGCGCCGGCGTGGGCGGCCGCGCCTGCCCTCCATACGCGAATTGAGATCGGCCAAGCTGAACACGGCCAAATGCGCCGAGGGCACCACCACGCCCGAGGGGATGGGGATGTCGACAAAGGTCACACGACCGCGCGTGATGGTGGGAACGGCCACGGGCCCCTCCTCGATGCCTCGCGCGTTCAGGGCATCGACATCGCGCTTGAGCAGGGAGACGGTCACATCGGACCCCACATGGCCCGCATTTTCCGGCGCCGCCTGCAGCGACTCCTCAAATGGAACGGAGATATCGGTGAACGAGAGCTCCATCGACTCGCGCGCACCGCGATCGGGAATAGCGAACACGCAGGCATAGCGGCTGTTCACCACCTCCTGGATGCGACCGACGAACCGATTGTCCGAACCCGCCAACGCCGGCTGCTCGATTTTGAGCTCGGCCGTGACGCGACCGCCCGCGCGGATGAGGCTCACGTAATTCAAGCGTTGCTGACGTCCGAAATCCAGTTCCTGGGGCCTGACGTAGAGGCCGTCCAAGCGCGTGACCTTCGCGTCCGCGGCACGTCGCTCAAGGTCCTCATACGCGCGGGAGCAATCATCGAACAGCGAGCGCGGCTCAGAGAGGATCACGAGCGCATCGCGATGCACGTGTGCGAGCGGGCTCACCGCGCCCCCGTACATGAGCGGCAAGAACCGCTCGAGCTCGGGCGTGACCACGCGCGCTTGCACGAGTTCGAGCAGCGCCGCGAGCTCCGTGTCATTTTGCGCGGGAAGATAGAGCGCCTCC
Source organism: Collinsella sp. (assembly GCA_029264355.1). Lineage (GTDB taxonomy): Bacteria > Actinomycetota > Coriobacteriia > Coriobacteriales > Coriobacteriaceae > Collinsella. Next base: position 8,878 of record JARIBW010000039.1, read on the forward strand.
GAGATGCGCTTCACCGCGTCGTCGGTGAGGGCGAGCTCGCGCACGGGGCTTATCTCGACCGACTCCTCATCGCCAATCGTCTGACCGGTCGATGCCACCATCAGGCGGATGCGGTCGATCTCATCGCCGAAGAACTCGATACGCACCGGGGCCGTGGATTGAGCGGCCCATATCTCGACGGTATCGCCCTGCACGCGAAACAGGCCCGGCATGTCGGCCGAGTCGGCGCGCGTGTACCCCATGCCCACCAGGCGCGCGGGTACCTGGTCGAAGGGGATCTCCTGCCCCACCGAGAAGACGGTCGATTCCCAATAACGGCTCTCGAGCGGCGGGACGCAGCGCAGCAGCGAACGCGCCGAAGCGACCATGATGCACGATTCGCCCTGGGCGACCCGCGATATGGCGGCGCAGCGGGCGGCGACCACCGCATCATCCGGCTCGCTGTTTTTCCAGGGATAATCCTTGCGCTCGGGGAAACGGGCCACATGCTCGGCGCCCACATACGCCATGAGAGAGCGGGCGGCCCGATCCGCCGCCTCCTCACCCGAGACGATATAGACCGTTGGGCGCGGTGCCCGGGCAAACTGCGCCGCAACCGCGAGGGTGCGGCCGGATTGCGAGATCGCCAACGTGGCGTCCTCGCCGGCGGCGAGGACCGCCTCTATGTCCTGGAGCGCTTCTGCAGTGTAAAGTTGCGCGGCTATGCGATGAATGAGCATGGAGGGTGCCTCTCAACAGGTCTCAACGGGCTATCCCAGTTTTGCGCTTGGGCAGATATCGGCAAGCGGGCACTCGCCGCACAGGGGCTTGCGGGCGTCGCAGATCTCACGCCCCAGCATGATCCACTGATGGTTCACGTCGTTCCAATACTCTCGCGGCAAGATCTTGAGTAGGTCCTGCTCTGTTTTGAGCGGCTCCTTCTCGTGGGTCTTGGGAGAGAGCCTGAGGCGGTGCGCGATGCGGTTCACATGGGTGTCCACCGCGATGCCATCGACGATCCCATAACCGACATTCAAGACGATGTTGGCCGTCTTTCGCCCCACGCCCGGAAGCTTGACGAGCTCCCTCATCTCGCTGGGAACCACGCCGCCGTAATCGGCCACGATCATCTGGGCGCACTCGATGCAATGCTTGGCCTTGGTCTTGTAGAAGCCGAGCGACTTGATGACGTCGGAAAGCTCCTCGTATGTCGCCCCGGCCATCTGCTCGGGCGTGGGCCAGCGGCGAAACAGCTCGGGTGTCACCTTGTTGACCTGGGCGTCCGTCGTCTGTGCCGAGAGCAGGACGGCGATGGTCAGCCTAAATGGCGTCTCATGGTCCAAAAAGCACTCGACCGGGCCATAGCGCTCGTTGAGCCTGTGGCACGCCTCTATCGCGCGCTCGCGCTTGGCCGCATTCGTCTCACGTGGCATGGTCGTGAACGCTCCTTGCTACTCTTCGTCATCTGCAACGTCATCGGGCACATCCGAGATCTCGAGCAGGTCGGCCGCCAGGGCATCGTCTTCCAACGCGGTGACGCTTCTGAGCTTGCGCTCGATCACGTTCGTGCGGGTGTTTATGATGCCATCGACGGTCTTGCCCGCCGTCTCGATCTGCCGGAGTGCACGGCGCAGCTCATGCTGATATTTGGGGAACTCGGCCTTCACGGCGCTCAAGACCCTTTGGATCTCGTCCGCCCTGCGCTGGAACGCGAAGGTCTGATAGCTCATCTGCAGGCTGTTCAAGATGACCGCCATGGTCGAAGGGCCCGCGATGTTCACCTGATAGTCGCGCTGCAGGCACTCGATAAGGCCGGGACGGTCCACCACCTCGGCGTACAGTCCCTCAAACGGCAGGAACATGATCGCGAAGTTCGTGGTCTCCGGAACACTCAGGTACTTTGAGGAGATATCTTTGGCCTCGGCTTTGATCACCTGTTCGAGGGCTCGGCGCGCGGCCGCCACGCCCTCCGCGTCACCCGCCTCCACGGCGTCGCGCAGGCGCTCGTAGGTGTCCCCGGGGAACTTCGAGTCGATGGGCAGCCAAATGGGGTCGCCGCCCTCGACGGGGAGCTTGACCGCAAACTCCACGCGCTCCGTGCCACCGGGTTTCGTGACCACGTTCTCGGCGTATTGATCCGCCGTCAGTATGTCCCGCAAAATCGCGCCGAGCTGGACTTCGCCCAGGATGCCGCGGGTCTTCACATTCGAGAGCACGCGCTTGAGATCGCCCACCCCCGAGGCGATGTTCTGCATGTCGCCAAGACCGCGGTACACCGCCTCGAGCTGATTGCTCACCTGTTTGAACGAAGCCCCGAGACGGTCGTTGAGGGTGGTGGCGAGCTTCTCGTCCACCGTGGCCCTGATCGCCTCGAGCTTGAGCTCGTTATCCCGGCGAATGGCGCCCAGCTGCACGTCGACAGTCTCGCGAACCTTGTCCAAGCGCTGCTCCACCGCACCGCGGTTTTGCTCGAGGTTCTGCGCGACCTCACGGCGCGCCTCATCGGCTTTGGAGCTCACCTGATCGAGTGCGCGCATCTGCGACTCGAAATGCTGCTGCTCGATGATCGAGGTGCCGGCCGCCTGGTTGAGCGCCGCCTGGGTCGTCGTGAGCACCTGGGAAAGCACGGATTGAACGGAGGCGAGCGCCTCGTTTGCGCGCACCGCCTGCTCGTTCGCCTCATCCATGCGCTCGCGACTTCGCTCCAGCTCACGGCGCGCACGCATCTGCATCGCAACCGCCACGGCCGCGCACACCGCGGCCGCAACGGAAGCCAGAGCCGCAACCAATTCCACACCCATGCCATCGCCCTCACTCAAACGGCCCGATGCCCCACGAGGCACCGACCGACCTGATATTCTCCCAAACCATCTTAAAGCAGTCGGCAAGCGCCTCCGCGACTTCCTCAGGGCCGGCCCCGCTCAATACAAAAGTCAGGGCATAGGAGGCGATGAACACCGTCACCAGAAGAACCGGTACGGCCAAGACGAGCATGAGGGTCCGAAGCACCGTCAACACCCGGCGTCTGCGAACTCGCTTGCGATCGAAGGACAGCTCCGCCTGATAGCCCTCGTAGGCGATAGAGCGAGGTGGATCGTCCAGGGCGGTGCCGGCCGCCTTGGACGCAAAAGGTTTCCGCTGCTCGATAAAAAGGTCCATGCAAAGCCCTCCTCCTTGGGAAGGGCGCACATGGATCGGACTTCTTAGCATTGCGCGGTCGGCGCCCGGAGTCAAGACCCGTTCGCCGACCGCGCCCGTCTATCGTCTATGCGGCCCGCGCGCGGCAGGCAATCAACCGCCTGGAACCGCGCAGTCGTGAGCCTGCGGGAGCGACTAGTAGTTGACGACCTGCTCCTCGAAGTAAGCCTGCGGATGAGCGCACACGGGGCACATCTCCGGCGCGGTGGGGCCGACATGCAGATGACCGCAGTTCAGGCACTTCCAGACCTTTACGCCCTCGCGGGTAAAGACCTCGCCCTTCTCAACGCGCTCGGCGAGCTTGTTGTAGCGCTCCTCATGGGCCTTCTCGACGGCGGCGACGCCGCGGAACTTGACGGCGAGCGCCGCGAACCCCTCCTCCTCGGCGGTCTTGGCGAACTCGTCGTACATGGTGGTCCACTCGTAGTTCTCACCGGCGGCCGCGTCGCGCAGGTTCTCCAGGGTGCTCGGGACCTCGCCGCCATGCAGCTCCTTGAACCACAGCTTGGCGTGCTCGGCCTCGTTCAGCGCCGTCTCCATGAAGATGTTGGAGATCTGGACAAAGCCCTCCTTCTTGGCCTTGGAGGAGTAGTAGCGGTACTTGGTGTGAGCCTGGGACTCGCCGGCGAACGCGGTCTCGAGGTTCTTCTTTGTCTGCGAGTTCTCGAAATCCATAAACATGCCCTCCCTTGATGGCGTGAATGACAGGGACGCCGCTGGCACGCCATGCCGTGCGACGCCGACGGCGCACTCCGGCCCAAGCCAAATGCGCCATTTTTCTTGTACCCATACGCGATCTATGCGATGCGCCAGATTCCATCCGAATCGACGCAAAAGCCCTCGCGCGCGAGGTCCGACAAGATCGATGCGACAAGATCGACCGCGACCTCGGGCCTTCCCGCCCTGCGCTCAACCTCGCAAAGCGACGCGTGAATGGAGGAGACCCCGAGGCCCTCCCCTCGCTTTTGAGCGTCGAGCAGCTGCCGCACGATCTCCGCCCTCTTCTGGCGGCGCGATCCCTCGAACTTCGTCTGACGCGCATACGCCTTCGATCGGCGAGACGGGTTGGGTACGGTCTTCTTGAGGTACGCACCGTAATCGAGCATGGCGTAGTACCACGAGCGAGGGTCGTCCTCCTCATCTTGCGGGACCGCATACGGCCCCTCGGGGTGGACCTCGCCGAGATCCCGGCCGGTCCCAGACCCGGGAGGCGCGGGACACGTCGCCTCGACGATCGGGACGAGCTCCTTATCCGGCACGGACACGACATCGGGGAACAGATGGTGCAGGACCACGGTCCGCACGTTCGTCTCCAAATACACGCCCGGCAACCCGTAGGCAAAGGCACGGATCCCCTGGGCCGTCGCGGGACCGATCCCCGGCAGCGAGACGAGCTCCTTGACCCCCGTGGGGAACACGCCGTCGTAGACGGATACGACTTGCTCCGCAGCCGCCTTGAGCGCCAGGGCACGGCGGTTGTACCCCATGCCCTGCCATGCGGCGAGCACCTCGGCGGTACCCGCCTCAGCCAGCGCAAATACGCTCGGGAAACGATCGAGCCATTCCGACCAGCGCGTCTCCACGCGCGAGACCTGCGTTTGCTGCAGCATCACCTCGGACAGCCAGATCTCGTACGGGTCGCGCGTGCGACGCCAGGGCAGGTCGCGATACAGACGAACCCCTTCCGTCCTGACCAGCGTACGGAAGGGGTTCATGTCCATCGTTGCTCCTTTGTGGAGGCGCCGGCTACCTGCCGCACCCCCGACCGCACGACACGTACTCGGGGAATCGGGCACGGTCGGTGAATTTAATATCGACAGCGGGATACTGACGGTGATTGACGATATCGTCAAGCGTCACGGAATCGAGATAGTCGCGCAGCAGCTCCTGGGCCCCGATCCAGACGGGATGATAGCAGCATCCGTCCATACGCGGGCACACGCCCTCGTCCCCGGTGCAATCGTTCATGACCAGAGGGCCCTGCACGGCCTCGACGATCTGCCGGATGGTGATCTCAGACGGCTCGAGGCGCAGGCGCATACCGCCGCGCACGCCGCGCAGGCTCTCCACGATGCCGGCCTGAACCAGACCGTGCTGGATTGATCGGGCAAAGGAGTATGGGACATCCACCGCCTCGGCGGCGGTGCGCACTGACAGGAGGCTCTCGCTTCCCTCGGCCAGCATGGCGAGCATCCGCAGGGCATAGTCGGTTTTACGGGAGATGTTCATCTGTGAGAACTCCTTGCTGAACAATATTCCGCTCGGCCACTTACATTGACGACGTCTGCAACGGCAAGAGAGGAATAACCCCCTCCCCGTCAAAAAAACGCCAAATACGATTATCCACTATACAACGTTTGACCAAAAACGTCCTTTTGGTGGTTCATGTACTTCGGGCTGCATATTTAACGCAAAAAGCCCCGTCCGAAGACGAGGCTTTAATTGCGATGGCGGGAAGTACGGGGCTCGAACCCGCGACCTCCGACGTGACAGGCCGGCGCTCTAACCAAACTGAGCTAACTCCCCAGGCAGGCAATTCGCTTGTGCTCCTTGCTGCGGGGATTAGTATACACAGAGAACGTTAGCGGACGCAAGAACTTTTTTCCAAAAATTTTTTCCCGTGCGCCCCACCGAAAAATCGCAGGTCAATAAGGCCCAAATCACCTTGAACGGCCCTCTGCGCATCGTCGGACGAAAGGCTTTTCCCATGCCGCCCATCTGAAAGAAGGCCGTGCATACGCGCGGCCCCTCCCTACAAATCGATGATCTCAGCCGAGAGGACCCGGCCCGCCTCAACCATCAACCGGGCGATGGTGGGCCCGCGCATTCCGCGCGGCAATGAAGCCGAGCCCGGGTTGACGACCAGGCAACCGCCGACGCGCTCGATCACGGCACGATGCGTGTGGCCGCACACGGCCACGTCGACCTCACCCAGCGGCAGCCGCTCGCGGAAATGCGACACCGCGAAACGCAGGCCCTCGTACGTGAACTCGTTCAGGCGAACGACCTCGGGGCCGTACGAGTAAAAGCCGTCATTGTTACCGAGGACGCCGCGGATGGCCGGCACGCTCACCTCAAGCTCGGCCCAGTTGGACTCCGATGTGATGTCGCCCGCGTGAATCAACAGGTCGCAGCCGTCGATCTCGCGTTTGAGCTCCGGCGCAAGGTAGCCATGCGTGTCCGAGACGATGTCGATGCGGCGCGCCATTACAGGTTCAGCGCCTTCTTGAGCGGGACCACGCGGCGGCGGCTCACGGGGATGCGCTCGTCCACGCCGCTCACGCCGAGCTGGATGGCGCCGGAGGACACGGTCTCGACGTCCTCGACGTTGACGAGGTTCACGATATAGCGGCGATGCACGCGGAAGAAGCCGAATTCGCCCAACTTGGACTCGAACTGCGCGAGAGAGGTGGTGGACAGGTAGCGATCGTCCTCCGTGAAGATGCAGGAGTAATCGTCCTTGGCCATGATGAAGCGGATCTGGTCGACCGGGATGAGAACCTTGCGACCTCCCTTTTCCACAGGGATGCGCTCGATGTTGGTGGGCTTGGCCGCAGGCTCGGCCGGCACCGGCTTGGCGCGGGCGATGACCTTTTCGATCGCGCGGTCCAAGCGGGCCTCCTCGACCGGCTTCATGAGGTAGTCGACCGCATCCACATCGAACGCCTCGACCGCATGGTCGCTGTAGGCGGTCACGAACACGATCGCAGGCGGGTTCTTGAGCTTGTAGAGGGCCTCGGCAAGCTGCAGGCCCGATGCCCCGGGCATCGAGATATCCAGGAACACGACGTCGACCCTCGTCCCCATGAGCATCTCGATGGCGGCGCGGACGCTCGACGCCTCGGTGATGGAGCCGATCTTACCCGTCTGCTCCAAGAGGAAACGCAACTCAGAGCGCGCAGGGGCCTCGTCATCGACGATCATCGCACGTAGCATATAAATCGATTACCTTTCATTCCCACAGATAGGACCCGGCGCATGCGCCGTCCGTACGGTCTCGCACCTATTCTACCCCTCGTCGTACATACTACCCTCAAGATCGAGATGCAGGCGAACGGAGGTCCCGTGCCCGGGCTCGGACTCGACGCTCGTGCGCGAGTTGGGACCGTAGAAGCGCTTGATGCGCTGGGATATGTTGTGCATGGCGACACCCGCGCCGCCACCTTGGGGCGCATTCGGGTCGGGAGGGGTCACCGACTGGTCGAACAGGCGCATGGCAGTCTGCTCGTCCATCCCCACACCGTCATCGGCGACCTCGATGGACACCGCACGGTCCCCCGCCATGGCGACGGTGATGGAGATGCGCAGCGGCCCCTCATCGGGCATGGCATGGCGCACGGCGTTTTCCACCAACGGCTGGATGACGAACGCCGGGATCTGCATGTCCTCGGCGTCCTCGTCCACGTTGGCCGTCACGATGATGCGGTCCTCGCCAAAGCGCGCCTTCTCGAACTTCAGATAGCGCAGCGTCTGGGCGATCTCTCGCTTGACGGGGATGAGCTGGCCGGAGTTCTCGAGCGTGGCGCGGTAGAACTGGGAGAACTCGCGCAAAAGCTCGCGGGCTCGCAGGGGCTCGGTGCGGGTGAGCGCCGCGATGGTGTTCAGCGTGTTGAACAGGAAATGCGGGTTTATCTGGGCTTGCAGCGCACGGATCTCGGCGCGGGCGGTGAGCTCGGACTGCCGCTCGAGCTCATGCACCGTGAGCTGGGTGGAGAGCAGCTCGGCAAAGCCCGATGCCAGCGCGTACTGGGTGCGGTTGACATGGCGCGGGGAGCGGAAATAGAACTTGAGCGTCCCCACGGCCTGGCCGCGCACCATGAGCGGCGCGATGATGCCCGCCGGTATGTGACGGCAAAGGCCCTGCTCGCCGCACACGTCCATCACGTTGGTGAAGGACTGGGCGATGCCGTGGTCGATGACATAGTGCGTGGCGGGGGTGTGGATGGGCGACCCGGCGGGAAAATCCTCGGAGAGCTCGCCCACGCAGGCGAGGACGACCTCGCGGTCGGTGACGGCGATGGTCATCGCGCGGGTGTGCGGCAACAGGCGGCGGCAGATCTGCTCGGCGCTCTCGGGCGTGAGCCCGCAGGTGATGTCCTCAAGCATCTCGGACGCCACGGCGAGCGTCTGCTCGGTGTATTGGGAACGCAGCGTGTCGGGCGTGAGGAACGCGTAGGTGAACGCGAGGACCAAGATCACGAGCAGCGTGAGCGCCGCGAGGGTGGTGATCGATTCGACTCCCGTGAGGATGGCGTAGCCGAACAGGCAGACCAGCACGAAGATCGCCATCGCGCTCAACAGGCGCAGGGCGGAAAGGGCGTCGGCGGGGGCCATGCCGCGCGTACCGGCGGCGATTCGGGCACTTGCCCGCATATCTTGCTTGTTCATCAACGCTCCAACAGGGCACGCAGCCCCTCGTCGCCCGCGAGACCGGCCACGATGCTCGGCCAGAAGCTCGCAAAGCGCAGATAATCGTCTTGATGTGCGCGCGCATACTCGCGCGCCTCGTCTATCCCATGGCGATAAATACGCCAATATCCGCGATGCTCGCGGGTGAACAGGGCGCGCACCAGGGAGGTCTTGCGCACGCGATCGTCCAGCCCGTCCGAGATCCACGGACCCGGATAGGGCATGAGCGAGGCGGCCGTGACCGGCGTGATGTCGGGACGGCGCGCGGCGTCGGCGAGTTTGGCACGCTCGTAGTACCAGCGGTACACGTTTTGCATGAAGCGCGGCGCGTGCTCGTCCTGATGGGGTGGCAGGTGCTTGACCACCCAGGCGTTGTCAAACCACACGTCCATGCCTGCGAGGCGCATGTTGAACAGGAAGTCCAAGTCCTCGCCGCGGGTGATGAACGGGTCGAAGGACACGCGGCGAAACGCCCGCGCATGCACGGCGAAGCAACCGCCGCACACGTAATTCGAACGCGAGATGCGCGTGCCCGAAAGGGCCCGCTCCATCCAACGGTTGAACTCGATGCGCTTGGTCCACCAGCGATTGGTGAGGCCGTTCTTCTTCGCGGTATCGGCCAGGGGCGAGCCGGCCTCGTTGTAGAAGTAGCCGCTCTTGGCAAGGATGGGCAGGCGCTGGCGCGTCTCGTGACCCAAGCCGTACAGGGCCTTCTCCAAGAAATCGGGGGCGAGCACCACCTCGTCATCGTCGAGGAACACCACGACGTCATGGCCGAGGATGGAGGCGCAGGCCAAGCCCATGTTGCGGATGGCGCCATAGCCGCGCAAAGACACGCCCTCGCCGCGCACCTTGGGGGCGATCGCGGCGACGCGGTCCATGATGGCCGAGGCCTCGCGGTTGGTGACGAGCGTCACCTCGAGCGTGGGGTGACCCTCGATGATGCCCCGGACGCGCTCGGCGATGCACTCGGTGAGCTGCTGGGAGCAGACGAGCAACACGATGACGCGGCCGATGTTTCTAACCTGCTCGAGGGAGGCCAGGCAGCGATCGAGCTCGGGGCGCGCGGAGCCCACCGCGGAGGCGTGGTCGTACGCCCCCGGAGATTCGAGCTCGACGGAATCGCCCGCCCAATAGCTCGGTATCACGATGGTTGGATTCATGCGCCCTCCCCTCGGCGAGACAATCTCGAGCGGAAGCACCTATGATCGCGCGCCGACGCGCGGTGCGAGCGAACTCCCGCAGCTACTACCTTTTTGTACCCGTTTGCGCAAGCTCACGCTTGATGAGCGGCGTCTTTGCCAGCGAACGGGCGAGCGGGTACCCCAACAGGTACATGATAACCGCTTCACCCAGCCCCGTGGTCACCAACCCGAAGAGATACATAAGCGAATAGGCGCCGTCGAGCGAGATCGATGTGAAGGGAATGGTGTAAAAGCCGATCCCCTGCAACAGCAGGGGCAGATACGCCGGGACGATGAGGGAGTTGGCCAACACCGGGCCCATGAGCGCGAACGCCGGACGGCGACGCAGCTTCCAGGTGATGGACGCGCCGACGAATGTGGCGAGGGAGCCGAACACCACATCGAGCATGCCGAGCATGCCCGTGCCGGACAGTGCGATGTTGGCGATGTTGGCGATGGCGCAACCCAAGGTGAGCCCCGGGACGGCCGCGGGCGTGAACAGGGCCAGGACGCACAGGGCCTCGCTCACGCGGAACTGGATGGGGCCCCAGGCGAGGCTGCCCAAAAACATCACCGTGACGAGCGTGGCGGCGGCGTACACCGCCGCGATCATGCCCACGCGCGCGATGTAATGCGTGTCCCGCGAGCGCGCGGGGGTCCCGTCCGCCGTGAGGGAGGGGGTGTTCTTGCCGTTGCGTTCCATGTTCTTCATCACCTTCAAAGAATCGGAGGGCTTTGCTGTCGCTCGCAAAGCCCTCCGCAAAGGCGTCCGATGTCGTCCCCCGCACCGGACGGTGCGGGGCGCAGGCAGGCGCTTAGACGCGCGCCCCCTGCATGCGGGAGAGCTTTACTAGCATGACCAAACCCACTACCAGCAAGATCCCGATGGAAAGCACTCCTAAAGAAGGATCGTGCGTGAGCGAGGTCACGACAGATACTAGCAGAGTGCCCATGACGGATGCGTAACGTCCGAAAATATCAAAGAAGCCGTAATACTCATTGGAACGCTCCTTGGGGATGAGACGCCCAAAGTAGCTGCGGGAAAGCGCCTGGACGCCGCCTTGGAACATGCCCACCAAGATGGCCAGGATCCAAAACTCCGCAGCGGACTTGAGGAAGAACGCCGCGAACAGCACGATGCCCACGTAGGCCGCCACCGCCATGATGATCATGCGCAGAGTCCCCACGCGGCCGGCGAGGTTCCCGTAAATGATCGCCGAGGGGAAGGCCACGAACTGCGTGACGAGGAGCGCCAGCACGAGCTGGGTGGAGTCGATGCCGAGAGCGGCGCCGTAGCTGGTGGCCATGGAGATGACCGTGTGAACGCCGTCGATGTAGAAGAAGAACGCGACCATGAAGACGAGCAGCGCCCGGTCGTGCACGATGCTGCGCATGGTATCGGACAAGCCCTTGAACGTGTTCCCGATGTTGCGCATCACGCCGTTCACACCCTCGTCGCGCTCCTTGCCGAAGCGCTGCCGATAGGTGCGCAGCAGCGGAACGGTGAAGGCGAGCCACCATAGGGCGGTGATGATGAAGCAGATGCGCGTGCAGGCAAGCGTGTCCAGGCCGAGCACGCCCGGGCCGGCGAAGATCAAGGCGATGCACACCATGAACGGAATGGTGGAACCGACGTAGCCCCAGGCAAAGCCGGAGCTCGACACCGCATCCATGCGCTCGTCGGTCGTGACGTCGGTGAGCATGGCGTCGTAAAACGTCATCGACGAGTTGAGGCCGATGGTGCACAGCACGTACACCACCAAGAACGGCAGCGCCCCCATGGGGATGGCCTCGACCATGCACAGGATGACGCCGGTGAAGAAGAAGCCCGTGAAGAACTTGATCTTATTGCCCGCATAGTCGGCCAGCGACCCCAGGATGGGCATGAGCAGGGCCACCACGAGCGAGGCGACCGTCTGGGCATTGGCCCAGGCGGTCACCAGTTCCGCCGGGTGCGCGCCGGTGTTGATGGCGTTGAAGTAGATGGGCACCACGGCGGTGTTCAGCAGGACGAGGGCGGAGTTGCCCACGTCGTACATAACCCAGTTGCGCTCCATCTTGGTGTATTTGAGTGCCATGACAGCGGCCTTCCCCGTCGGTTCCCTAACGCTGCTTGCGCAAGTATCGTAATGATACGGCACGTTCAGTTAAGGCTCGGTTAATATTCGGCCAAACGGTCGCAAGGCGGCACGGCGCGGCGGGCTCACCTGGAAAGCCATCGCGCCCGGGCCCGATTGGGGCTATTGGGCGAACTGGCTGCCGTAAAGCATGGCGTAAAACCCTCCCGCGGCGAGAAGCTCGTCGTGCGTCCCACTTTCCACGATGCGGCCATCGCGCATGACCAAGATGCGATCGGCATTTCGGATCGTGCTCAGGCGATGCGCCACCACGAAACTCGTGCGGCCCCCCATAAGCTCGTCGAATGCGGCGTGAACTTGGAGCTCGGTGCGCGTGTCGATGGAACTCGTGGCCTCGTCGAGCAGCAGAATCGCCGGATCGGCGAGCATGACGCGGGCGATGCACAGGAGCTGGCGCTGACCTTGGGACAACGATCCGCCGTCCTCGGGAAGCACCGTATCGTAGCCCTGGGGAAGAGCGCGCACGAATGCGTCGGCATGGGCGCGACGGGCGGCCCGCTCGACCTCCTCGCGCGTGGCCCCCGGACGCCCGTAGGCGATGTTGTCGTGCACGGTGCCCTCGAACAGCCAGCTGTCCTGCAGCACCATGCCAAACGCATGCCGAAGGCTCTCGCGAGTGTACGACTCGATGGGTACCCCGTCGATGCGGATCTCACCCGCATCGACGTCGTAGAAACGCAGAAGCAAGTTGATGAGGGTCGTCTTGCCGCATCCGGTGGGACCGACAAGCGCCATGCGCATACCGGGGCGCGCGTGCAGGCAGATGTCCCGCAACACGGGACGCTCGTCGACGTAGGAGAAATCGACATGGTCGAACACGACGTCACCCGTGGCGGAGGCAAAAAGACCGCCCTCGGCCATCCGGCCGTCGCCCAAGAACGCGCCGCCCCTGCGAACGGTGCCGCCGTGCCGCTCGCCCGCCGCGGCGAGCGTCTCGGCACCCGCCGCGGTACCCGCCGTGGCGCCCGCCGTGGCCGCATGTACGACCAACTCGACCGCATCTTCCGCATCCGGCTCGTCTTCAACGGCGTCGAGCAGCGCGAAGATGCGTCGTGCCGAGGCATATGCGCCCTGGATCTGCGTCACCACGGCCGAGATCTCGTTGAACGGCTTCGTGTACTGATTCGCATAGGACAGGAAGACCTGAACCTCTCCCACGGTGAGCGGGGCGGGGACCCCGGTGATCACGCCCGCGAACCCCGTCACGGCCACCGCGGCGTAGATGACGTTGTTCACAAAGCGGGCCCCCGGGTTGGAAAGCGAGCTTAGAAACTGCGCACGCTCGCCCGCGGCATAGAGTTCGCCGTTGATGGCCGAAAACCCCCGGCGGGCCTGCTCGCCATATGCAAAGGCGCTCACCAGGCGCTGCGCCCCGACGTATTCTTCGATATACGCCGATAGCCCTCCTTGGATGCGCATCTGCGCAGCGAAGCTCTTGCCCGACAGGCGGGCCATGGCGCTGGCCGCGAGCACGGAAAACGGCGTCGCGAGCACCACCACGAGCGCCATGGGAAGCGAAGTCGCAACCATGAAGACGAGGGTCGCAAGCACCGTCACCACGCCGCTGAAGAGCTGACTCAGCCCCTGGAGCAAACCATCGCCAACCTGGTCGACGTCGTTGACCACGCGCGAGACGAGGTCGCCGTGGGCGTGCGAATCCACAAGCGCCAACGGCACCCTCGTGAGCTTGTCGTTCGCCTCGATGCGCAGGTCGCGCACGGTTGCGTACGACACGCGGTTCACGCACACGCCCTGCACCCATTGCAGCAAAGCGCCCGCGACAACCACCGTCGCGAGCTCGATCAACAACGGGCCGAGCGCGACAAAATCAACCAGGCCCGCGCCCAAAATCATATCGATGCCCCGGCCGATGAGAATCGGCGTGTAGAGCTGCAGCACCACACTCGCCGCAGAGCTTGCGAACGCAGCCAGCAGCGTCATCCGATGCGGGCGGACATATGCCAGCAACCGGCGCGTGACCTGGGCGGCCGTCATCTCGGCACCCGAAACGAGATCTCCGTCGGGAGCGGTCGGCCCCCTCGTCCCATTCAGGCTCTCGTTGCCGGCGACCGCGTCCGCGATGGTGGCCGCGCCGGCCGCGGACTCGTACGGATTAGGCATGAGGCGCCGCCCCCTCCCCGATCCCAAGTTGGGACGCGCAGATTTCGCGATAGATCGCGCAATTATCCAGCAGCTCCTCATGCGTGCCCACGCCCGCAGCGGCGCCGTGGCGCATCACGCAGATGAGGTCCGCATCGCGCACCGAAGAAACTCGCTGGCTCACAATGACCGTGGTTGGACGCCCGTCGTGCACGCCCGTCGAACGCCCCAGATCTTTAATCGCCGCTCGTAGGGCGGCATCGGTCTTGAAGTCGAGTGCAGAAGCCGAATCGTCCATGACGATAATCCGCGGGTCGCCCACGAGCGCACGGGCGATTGTCAGACGCTGCCGTTGGCCGCCGGAGAAATTCTTGCCTCCCGCTTCGACCGGCGCATCGAGCCCCAGGGGAAGGGCGGCCACGAACTCACGCGCCTGCGCCGACTCGAGCGCGGACCACAAATCGGCGTCGGCGGCGGAAGGGTCGCGCCACGTCAGATTCGAGCGGATCGTCCCGCTCAGCAACTCCACTTTTTGCGGTACGAAACCCACCTGACGACGAAGCGCGTCGAGATCCCAGGCGCGCACATCGTGCCCGAGCACCTCGACGGCGCCGCCCGTCACCTCATGAAGACGTGAAATGAGACTCACAAGCGTCGATTTCCCCGATCCGGTGCCCCCGATGACGCCGAGCGTCCCTCCCCGCGGCAACTCGAGCGTCACGTGGTCGACGGCGTTCACCATGCTCCCGGGATACGCAAAGCAGGCATTGCGCAGGACAAGGGCGAATTTCGCATGCTCATCCGGCTCGGTCGCGGCATCGGCTCCCGAATAAATTCCCGGCTCGCAGTCGAGCACTTCCAGGATGCGCCCGGCGCTTGCCCCCGCCCTGGTGAATACCACCACCAAATTGGCGACATAGACAATCGAAAGCAAGGTCTGAGTCATGTAGTTGACGAACGCCATGACCTCGCCCTGCGTAAGTGCACCCACATTCACCCGCAGGCCGCCTACCCACAAAATCGCGCAGACGGCGAGATTCATCACAAGAAACGTCGCAGGGTTGAGCACGCTGGATAGCCTTCCAACCGCGATGGCGATGTCCGCCTGCTCATCCGCCGCACGACGGAAACGCTCACGTTCGTGATCCTCGCGCACAAACGCGCGCACGACGCGGGCGCCCGACAGGCCCTCGCGCGTGACCAGGCCGATTCGATCGAGTTTTTCCTGCATACGCTTGAAATACGGAACACAGCGGGCCATCACGAACCAGAAAATACCGCCGATGAGCGGTATTGAGACAAAAAAGATGATACTCAGCTCAACATCGATGCCCATGGCGGCGATCATCGATCCCACCGAAAGCAGCGGCCAACGCGAGAGCTGGCGCACGCCCAAAGCGATGGCAAGTTGCACCTGATTGACGTCGTTGGTGATGCGCGTGATGAGCGATGGGGTGCCAAAATGGTCGATCTCGGAATAGGACAGGGCATTGACGTGCTCGAATAAGGCGTTTCGCATCTCAGTCCCCATTCCCTGCGAAGCGCGAGACGCCATTTTTTGACAGACGAGCGTGGAAGCGAAACCCGCACACGCCATGAGCACAAGCATGCCTCCGCATGCGAGCACCGCCTCCACACTGCGGCCGCCCACACCGCGGTCGATCATCCGCATCACCACGAGGGGGGCGATCAGGTCGAACACGACCTCGATCAGCTTGCTGAGGGGGCCGAAGACGCATTCGAGACGAAAAGGTCTATAGAATCGTTTAAGCAGTTCTATCATGCGGGGCATTCCCAAATCAGAGGTAGTTCCGTCTAAAGAGGGCGGGCTGAGCGCCGACACAGCCCAACGATCCGTATTCTACTCTGCCGATTATCGCATCCCGACCAATCGCCCGTGAAAATACATCACACCCGGTTAGGCGGATGGGGTATGAACGCAACCCCAGGCATCAGGATCTCTCTAAAGGGGGTGTTTTAATATATGATTTTATAAAAGTGGTCAAAATACCCTGATTGTGCGCCGAAATGAAAGTCGTCGGAGCCGTGTATAAGATAATGAACGCTCGAATCCTGGCACTTTATCCCACCGGCAACACGATTGCCTGGCAACATGGCTCTCTCGAAGGGCCATGGCCCTCCTTTTCCGGCTTTTTGCCTATATCGGAAAGACAATCCAGCGCACAATCATGGTGTTTTGACCACTGGGCCGAAAACGCATAGGCACATTTCCGTCATTCGCAAAAATCTATTCACTTCAACTAAGAGAATAATATGTTTTATACATTTAAAACAAACGACGATCAAATCGAGACCACTGCAGAACACGCGGCGCATACCGGCCCCCTCCACAGCCCAATGTCGGAGATAAGCATATTGAGTGCACGGAGATTCGAACCATGAAAAAAGCCCCATTGCTGGGGCCATCTCAATCAGTGGTGCGGGCGAAAGGACTTGAACCTTCACGGGGTTGCCCCCATATGGACCTGAACCATACGCGTCTGCCAATTCCGCCACGCCCGCGTGATTTCAAATAATAGTGAAAGACTCGGGCGCGGGCAAGAACTTTTTTTCGTTTTTCTCGCAATGTGCTTCGGTACAACCCGGCCAACGCCACCAGTCCGCGAGAAAACGTCCACTATCGGAGACGTCCCCGCGAACGTGCCTGCATTCTGACCGACTGCGAACAGAGTTACAAGCAATGCGTCGCGCATGGTACACTTCTCTTCTATGGAGGCGTGGCGGAATTGGCATACGCAGGAGACTTAAAATCTTCGGCCTTCGGGATTGTGGGTTCGAGTCCCACCGCCTCTACCATGATGAAAAAGCCCTCCGACAACGGAGGGCTTACTTGTTCACCGACTTGAAAGTTCGGGGTTCCAACCAATCGCGGCACGACCGTTCACAACCGTCTCGTAGATCGTTGCCGCGGCACCCGCAAGCAAGCTGTTCTCGCTCACTGTCAGGCGGCCGTACCCGCCGGCGCGCATAAGCTCTCGCATGATGACCGCGCCCGCCAAGATCACCGGCGCGCGTTTGGCCTGAACACCCGCAAGCCCCGCGATCTGCTCGATGGTGAGGCTCCCCAGCCGCTCGACGGCATTCTCGATCTGCTCGATCGTCAAATCTCGAAGATGCACGAAATGCGAATCGTACACCGCGAGTTCGTGCACCATCGCAACGAGCGTGGTCACAGTGCCGCCCACGGCGACAAGTCGCTCCGGGCGATCGGCAAGCCCTGCCCAATAGGGTTCGAACTGCTCGCGCGCCCATGCCGCCGCCTCGTCCAACTCATCGGCACTCGGCGGCGCGCTGGCGAAAAAGCGCTCCGTCACACGACGACATCCGACGTTGATCGACTCTGCGCGATCGAGTTCCAGATCGCCGTCGGACGCGCGCCCGACCACGAGTTCCGTCGATCCTCCGCCGGAATCAGCCACAGTTATACGCTCACCTGCGAAGTCGTGCGCAACGCCGTAGAACGTCAAACGCGCCTCCACCTCACCGGGGATGACCTGCGGGGCGAGACCGAGACCTCGCAATCGATCCAGCAGCTCATCACCATTGGACACGTCGCGGGCGGCGCTCGTCAGCGTGCAGCAAACGTAGCGCGCGTCGAACTCTCGCGCCTCGCGGACGAACTCGATGCAGGCTCGCACGACGCGGTCAATCGCAGCAGGGGCGAAGACGCCGGCAGCGTCCACACGCTCGCCCAAATCGGTAATGACGGTGTGCTTTGTCGATGTCGCGATTTGGCCGTCGCGCATCTCGGCGCACAGTAGGCGCGAGGACACTGTCCCCAGGTCGATGGCGGCGATCCTCACCGTGCTCACTCCTTTTCCCCCGTCGAAACCACGGCCATGCCCTTCGCTCCGTCAAATCCGAAAAGCACGTCGAGCACCTTCCAATACCAAGGGGAATTCTCCAGCACGGCACGCTCGGCGGCCTCGGCCTCCGCAGAGGTCGTGGGCTTTTTCGTCGGGTCCACTGCGGCGGCGTTCGAGCCGGTCTTGTCCTTGTTTGCGGCGTCGGCGCCCTTCAACGGCTGGGAATCCTTTCCCGCATCGGTTTTTGCAGGGTCTTCGGCAGGAACCCCGCCCGAAGCGCGCCGTCCCTCCTCGGCCGGCTTGTTCGGATCAACCACCACCGGATTGCCATCGCCGTCCAAACCCTCGACAGTGATAGTCTGCTCGCCCGGCATCACCATGCCCAGGTCCTTACGCGCCGTGTCCTCGATGCCCTCCTCGGACATGAGACTGCCCACCTCGTCGCCGAGAGCCTCGTTGTACTCCGTGCGAATCGCGGTCTGCTCCTCGAGGATCATCACGGTGCGGCGGGCGATATAGAAATCCCTCACCGGGCCGTAAATCCCCATTAGCAAAAGCACGGCCACGACGCCATAAAAGAGATAGCGGCGCGGGCCGGTGGTCAAGGCGTAAAACCAACGCACCACCGCGTTGTCCGAAGCGTAGCGCATCAGATCTTGCTGCACCGGGCGCGAAGCCTTGCCACGCTTCGAACGTGGGGCGCCGCTTGCAACCGAGCCGACGCCCGCGCCCGAGGCGCCTGCAGCCAGCTTGCGCGCGGAACGTGAAGCAGTCGCGGCCCGCCTGCGAGCGTCGCGACGCTCTTGCTTCTCACGTTTGGCCACGTCGCTACCGCGGGCCGAACGCTTGTGGGGCTTGACCTTGTCCGCTGCCGCGGCGGACAGATCCCCCGTCTTGTCGGGATCGTCCGTACGGATGGAAGATGTTGCATTCGATGAAGAGATAGCCATGGGCGCCTTGTGTGTTTGAAGGTGTATATGCGCTTATGCGTCGTCCATTATCGCACGGCGAACCCCGGCAAGGATGCAGGCTTTGTGGTCGCTGGGGCGGGATGCGCGCGTCCCAGCGACCGTCAGTCGCCCATCAGGTGCCCGCATACGATGCCCCTCTCTAGTAAAGCGCGAGCTCGACCAGGGCAAAGAGCGTATCGCACGAGGAGTCATCGCGCTTGATGCCCGCGAGCATCGACATCCACACGAATTCGGCCACCTTGCCCATATCGAGCTCTGCGCGGGCCCGCGCCGAGATCTTCCCATCGCGCTCAAATGCGTGGCTCACGGTGCGCTGAATATCCTGTAAGCAGGCGCGTTCGGCCTCGGCGGAACGCTGCCGGGTGCGACCATCGGCCACACCCGCGTCCCTCAACCACGCACTTCGAAAACCGCGCAGCGATTCGGCGAGCGTCTCCGTGAGCCTGCGGCAGTAATCCAACGCCGATCCCGCCTCGCGAGCGCACTGATCCAGATCGGCCCCACTCAGCGCCTCGCGCCAAAAACGCCTCAGCACCTCGGTGCGCAATTCGGCGATATCGGGGACGTGATTGTATATGGTGCCGGTTGCCACCCCGCACGCTTCGGCGACCGCGCGAACGCTCAAAGAAGAAAGACCCTCCCGCTGGGCCTTCTCGTACGCGACCTCGATAATCTGCTCTTTGTCGATGGCCTTCCTACTCCCCACGATGGGCTCCCTTCCCCGTTTCCAAGCACCGACCAGCCGCACCGCCACGGCGGGCGACTCCACCAGCTGAACAAGTTCGTGAAGCGTTCAGGGTGAATCAGGGAATCGACCGTCGCTCCTTGCTCGTCCCACCCTCGAACCCTAATATGAACATCGTTCAAATGAACGTTGTTCATATTATATATGCGAAACGAGCGTTTTACGCACGGAAAGGAGAGACGCATGTCCCCCATTCTCATGTTCGCCAGTCTCGCTATCACGAGCGCACTCATCATCTACACCATCGGCGTCTTCTGGGAGAGGGCCGACGGGAGCCTGCGCGGAGCCCACGTCATCTTGTTCTGGCTCGGTCTGGCCTGCGACACTACCGGCACCACCCTTATGTCCATCATGGCACGCACCAGCGCCGAGACCGCCCCTGCAATCCACGGCATCACCGGACTTGCCGCGATCTTGCTCATGCTCTTCCATGCCGGCTGGGCGACGTTCGTCTACTTCCAGGCCAAGCATGGCGGTGAGGGCGCCCTCGAACGCGAGCGCACCTTTCATCGTCTGAGCGCCGCCGTGTGGGCCGCATGGCTCGTCCCCTACGTCATCGGCATGCTTGTCGGCATCCCCATGATCAAGCTCGGCACGGTGCCCGCCGTGATCGCGAGCCTCATGGTCGCATCCATTGCCGCAGCGCTCGCATTTCGACCGGCAAGGCGTGCCTAAACCGCATCCAAACACCCCGTCCCGCCCAATCGTCAGGAGGCGCATCATGAAATTCTTGAGCGTCCGTAAGGATACGCTGTTGCTCATCGCCAGCATCGTCTGGCTCGCAGCCGGCGCGAACATCGCCCGCATCGGCATCGAGGCCTACGCCGCCGGTCATCTCACCCTGCCCAACGTCGCGCTCAGCGCGGCCGTGGGCATCGTGTTTTGGACCTTTATCTTCGGCAAACTTGTGGTGAAGCACACCGCGCGCATCACCGGCTACGAAGAGCGGCGCCATTTCTTCCTCAAGTTCTTCGATGCGCCGGCCTTTGCAATCATGGCCGTCATGATGACGGGCGGCATTTCGATCCGCGCATTCGGCCTCGCCCCCGAGGGGTTCATCGCGGTGTTCTACACCGGCCTCGGATGCGCGCTGGCGCTCGCCGGGCTTCGTTTTTCCTGCATGTGGCAACGTGAAGTTCGCTCGAGCCGAGCATAGGGACATCCGCCGCCGCAGGGGGGGGTAAACCGCCGCAAGCTCGGGCAAGCCGCCGCAGGAGGGGCAAACCGCCGCAAGCTCGGGCAAGCCGCCGCAGGGGGCCCCTTTGAGGCCCCCCCCCTGTTTTTCACGGGCGAGCGAGCTGCCCCAGAAGCTCCGATCGGCGTCCATCGAGACCGTGCGCTACCCTCGCTTGACCTCGTCCCACAACGCGTTGAGCTGCTCAGTCGCGAGGGACTCGAGCGCGATGCCATCCTCGTGGGCGGCGTCTTCCATCGCGCGCCAGCGCTCGCGGAATTTCGCCGTACTCGCACGCAATGCGCTTTCGGCGTCGATGCCCTCCTTGCGGGCCACGTTCACCAGTGCGAAGAGCAAGTCGCCGAATTCAAGTTCGCGCTCGGCGGTGCCGGGCGCCTCCGCCTCGAACTCCATGCGCTCCTCGGCGACCTTGTCCCATACATCCTCGACGGTCTCCCATTCAAAGCCCGCGGAGGCCGCCTTGCGCGAGACCTTCTGGGCCTGCATGAGCGCCGGCAATGCCCGCGGCACGCCATCGAGCAGGCCCTCGGGACGCTCGCCGGCCTCCGCCGCGTCGGCGTCCTTGGCGCCCTTCTCGGCGAGCTTGACGCTGTCCCAAATGGCGAGCACCTCGTCGGCGGAATCGGCGCTGCGCCCCCCAAACACATGCGGGTGGCGACGGATGAGCTTGTCGTTGATATCGCGCGCGACATCGGCCATCGTGAAGGCACCGGCGTCCGCCGCGATTTGGGCATGCAACACCACCTGCATGAGCACGTCTCCGAGTTCCTCGCGCAGATGTGCCTCATCCCCGGCTTCGATGCAATCGAGGGCCTCGTAGGCCTCCTCGATCATGTTCTTTCCGATGCTCTCGTGAGTCTGCTTGCGATCCCAGGGGCAACCGTCGGGCTGGCGCAGACGCCAGATCGTCTCAACGAGGGATTGCATTTCCTCGCGCGCGTCGGAAAGCGTCGAGGTATCGCGCGTGATGCTCGCCAAACTCGACGACCCGGTATCGGTCCATGAACCCATATCTCGTGCTCCTTTGCTCATGCTCGTGAAGTCTCGGGTATCCCGCCTAGAGGTCACGCCCCATCGGAGACGGGCGCTGATCAACTGGGGACAGGTACAAATTGCGCACAAATTGCGAGGTCATTTTTTGCGCAATTTGTACCTGTCCCCAAATGCGTACCCCCAGGCGGGGACGTTTCTAGAGGACGATGTGGCGGAAGGCCTCGTCGATGGGCAGCCCGCTCTCGTAGACACCGCAGCTGTTCGACCCGTCCTTGGGAATCGACACGCTACCGGGGTTGAACAGCCACAGGCCCGGATGACCTGCACTTTCCTCGTTCACCTTTATGTGCGTATGACCGAACAGCAGCGCCGAACCCGCAAGGAGCTGCGGAACGCGGTCCACGCTGTTGTGCTTGCCCGCGCCAAAGACATGCCCGTGGGTGCAGAACAGCTCGCGGCCGGCGCCGTCCAAAACCATGGCGCTGTCGGACATGCAGGGGAAGGCGAGCACCATCTGGTCGACCTCGGCATCGCAATTGCCGCGCACGGCGATGAGACGCCCGGTCGCGGCCAGGCCGTTCAGCAGCTCGATCACGCGCTTGGGGGCGTAATCGCGCGGAAGGTCGTTGCGCGGACCGTGGTAGAGCAGGTCGCCCAAGAGCAGCACGCGATCGGGCTGTTCGCGCTCGATGGCCTCCATCAGGCGCTCGGCCCAGTACGCCGATCCGTGGATGTCGGAGGCGATGACGTATTTCATGCTAGATCCTCTCCGCACGGCCGCACGCCGTGCCGATGCCCGCTATCCGAACGGTCGTCCCGCCCGCGCCGCAAACGGCCCGGGAGACGCCCGCGCGATCTGCGCGCGTCATCCGCGACGCGCGCAGACCAGGTCTATCACAAAAGCGCCTCCGCCCAGGCATCCTCCTTGAATCCCGTCAAAACGGCGTCGTCCGAGACGATCAAGGGGCGCTTGACCAGCATGCCATCGGTGGCGAGCAGCTCATAGGCCTCCTCGTCCGTCATGCCGGCGTCGAGCTTGGCCTTGATGCCGAGCTCACGGTACTTCATGCCGCTCGTGTTGAAGAAGCGGCGCAACGGCAGGCCGGAGCGGCCATGCCATTCCGCCAGCTCCGCCGCCGTGGGATTATCCTCGACGATATGGCGATCGATGTACTCGATACCGTGCCCATCCAGCCATTTCTTAGCCTTTTTGCAGGTAGTGCACTTGGGATATTCGATAAACAGGACGGCCATGGGGGCTCTCCTCTCCGATTGGGTGCCAAACTTCTAACAGCGTACCCAACCCGTATAATGGCAAGCATGAGAAACTCAGCCGACATATCCGATAACGGCCGGCAGGCGGCATCCGTCGCGCCGACCTCGCCCGGACGGCGCGCCGCGCTCTACGGGGTGCTCACCGCCGCCGCGCTCGTATGCGGCTACCTCGAACTGCTCATCCCCCTGCCCGTCACCGTGCCCGGCGTGAAACTCGGCCTGGCCAACGTGGTGATCCTCATGGCGATCGAACGCCTGGGCGCAAGGGCGGGCCTCTTCCTCATGCTCATCAAGGTCATCGCCTCGACGCTGCTCTTCGCAAACTTGCAGATGCTCGTCTTCTCCCTGGCGGGCGGGGCGCTGTCCTGGGCCGTCATGGCGCTCGCCACGCGCAGCGGGGCCTTTTCCACCGTCGCCACCTCAGTGCTCGGCGGACTCGCCCACAATGCCGGACAGCTCGCAGCCGTTGCCGCGCTGCTCTCCGCGCGCGTCGCGCTCGTGAACATGCCCGTGCTCGCCGTGTCGGGCGTGCTGTGCGGGGCCGCCGTGGGCGTTGCCGCCCGACTCGTCCTACGCGCACTGCCCCAGGAGGCATTCCATGGCTAGGACGGGAGGCCCGATGCTCTCGCGCCGAAGCCTCATATGCGGGGCCGCCTGCTCGGCCCTCGCGCCGATGCTTCACGGATGCGCGCGGCCAGACGCCCCCGCGAAGGCGAAGCCCGTCACCGGATCGACCTTCGCCTTCGACACCTATTGCACGTTCGGCGTCTACGGAGACGACGCCGCGCCGGCGCGCCTAGCCGACGCGTGCTCCCACTTCGACTCCCTCTTCGACCTCTACGACGAAACCTCCGATATCGCCCGCATCAACGCGGCGGGCGGCGCGCCCGTTCGCGTGCACGCCGACACCGTCGACCTCTTACTCGCCGCGAAAGCGTATTGCGAGCGGGCGGACGGCCTGTTCGACGTCACGATCGGCGCGGTCTCGACGCTTTGGGATTTCGCCGAGGGCGTGCGCCCGAGCCCCGAGGCGATCGCAGGGGCCCTGCCCCACGTGGATTGGCGCTGCATCGAGATGGACGAGGAGGTGCTCACCGTGCGTCTGACCGACCCGCAGGCCAAGCTCGACCTGGGCGGAATCGCCAAGGGATACGTGGCAGACCGCCTGTGCGAGATGCTGCGCACCCAGACGAACGCCACCGGCGCCGTGCTCTCGCTCGGCGGGAACATCGCGCTGTTCGGGGAGAAACCGAACGGAGAGCCCTGGGAAACCGGCATACGCGACCCCAACGACCCGAGCGGCGACGGCGTGTGGGGCACCGCGCGCATCCGAGGAGGGTCGCTGGTGACGAGCGGCCTGTACGAGCGCGTGTTCGAGCGAGACGGCGTCACGTACTGGCACATCCTCGACCCGCGCACCGGCGAGCCCGTCCAAACCGATGTGGCGAGCGTCACGGTGCTCAGCCCGTCCTCGACCGCGGCGGACGCGCTCTCGACCACGCTCTTCGTGGCCAATAGCCGCCGAGGCGTCGAAATCGCCGACGCGCTCGAGGGCACGGCCGCCTACTTCATCCTGAGAGACGGCCGGACCGTCGAGTCCGCCCGTTGGCAGGAGCTCGCGAACTTCTCGTCCTGATCAATTGGGGGATCAATTGGGGACAGGCACCAAACCGATCGATCAATTGGTACCTGTCCCCAATTGATCGAAACCGGCGCGCTAGAATTCGCCGACCATGCGGACCTCAGGCTCGAGGTCGACGCCGAACTGGGACTTCACCTCGCCCTGCACGTGCTCGATGAGGCCGAGCACGTCCCTCGCACTCGCGCGTCCCGTGTTGACCACGAACCCGCAATGCTTCTCGCTCACCTGCGCATCGCCCACGCGCGCACCGCGCAAGCCCGCGTCCATAATGAGCTTGCCGGCGAAATACCCCTCGGGGCGCTTGAACGTGGAACCCGCGCTCGCCATCTCGAGCGGCTGCTTCTCCTCGCGGCGGCGCCGATAGTCATCCATGGCGGCGCGAATCATGCCCTCGGATGCGGGCGAGAGCTTGAACGTGGCGGAGATCACGATGAGCCCGTCATCGTGCACGCGACTCTTGCGATAGCCGAGGCCGAGGTCGCGCGCCTCAAGCGTGACGACGGACCCGCGGTTTCCGTGCCTGCTCGGAACGTACACGCGCACGGACTCGAGCACCTCGCCCGTCGTGCCGCCGTAGGCCCCGGCGTTCATGAAGCAGGCGCCGCCCACCGTGGCGGGGATGCCCCACAGCGGCTCCATGCCGGAAAGGCCATGGTCCGCGGCGGCAAGGGCCACGTCGCGCAGCAGCGCCCCGGCCTCCGCCGTCACACGCCAATGCGATGCGTCCACCTCGATGCCGGCGAAGTTGTCGCGCAGCAACACGACGACACCGCGGATGCCGCGGTCGCCCACCAGCAGGTCCGAGCCGTTGCCCACGATCGTCACGGGCACGCCGCCCGCGTAACAGACGTCCAGCACGCGCACGAGGGCGTCCGCCGTGCGCGGTGCCACCAGCACATCGGCCGGTCCGCCGATCTTGAACGTGGTGTGCTCGCGCATGGGCTCGGTCATGAGGACGTTGTCCTCGCCCGCCACCTGCGCCAGCACGCACAGCATCTCCTCGCTCACATACTCATGCTCGTGCATCGGGATACCTCCCCCGTGTAGAAAACAAGTCTGGCCCCACTATACCCAACCCACCGCACTCCCCACCACCCCCATCCGCTCGCCAATGGCCCCCGGGCGTTGCGCTCCTCGGAAGGCCGCGTTATAGTCGTTTATGTTTCAGGGCGGGGTGCAATTCCCCACCGGCGGTAAATGCGCGGCAAGACCCCTTGCTCGGCGCATGAGCCCGCGAGCCGCGAAGCGCGGCCGACCCGGTGCGATCCCGGGGCCGACGGTACAGTCCGGATGAAAGAAACGGAAGGTTTTCCATGAACAACACCATCGACACCCGCAAGATCGCCCTCGCGGCGCTCTTCACCGCAGCCTCGCTCATCCTGAGCCTGGTGCAGATCCCCATCTTCCCCATCGCCCCGTGGCTCATGTATGACCCGTCGGGCATCGTCTGCCTCATCGCCGCGCTCGCCTTCGGGCCCAAGCTCGGCGCGGCCGTCGCGATCATCTCTTGGCTGCCCCGCGTCTTCCTCGATCCGTTCGGCGCGCCCATGGGCATGCTCTCCACCTGCGCGTTCATCATTCCCGCAGCCGTCATCTACTCCAAGGGCGGGCGCTCCCGCAAGGCGTCCGTCGCCGGCATGCTCGTCGGGTCGGCGCTCTCCATCGCCGTCTCGTGCGCCATGAACCTCGTGGTCACGCCCTTGTACACCGCCATCGCCGTCGAAGACGTCGCCGCCATGATCATCCCCGTGCTGCTTCCCTTCAACACGCTGAAGATGGCCATCAACGTCACGGCCGGCCAGGCGCTCCTCGCCCCGTGCATGAACGTCCTCAAGGCCCGCAAGGGCGCGTGACGGTGACCGAGGTGAGTGAGACGGCCGAGCCCGCAACCCCATCCACACGACCCGCGGGCTGTGACCGGCCCGCGGGTCCCCACATCGAGCTGCGTGGCGTCCGCGTCTCATACCCCAACGCCCCCAGCGAGGCGATCGGCGGCATCGACCTCGAGATCCCCGCGGGGCAATACGTATGCATTCTGGGCGGCAACGGGTCGGGCAAATCGACCTTGCTGCAGCTCATCAACGCGCTGACGCTCCCGAGCGACGGCGAGGTGCGCGTGTTCGGCATGGACACCTCCGATAGAGGCGCAGCTCTCGCGATCAGGAGCCGGTGCGCGAGCGTGTTCCAGCATCCCGAGGACCAGATGGTGACGAGCATCGTCGCCGACGACGTCGCGTTCGGCCCCGAGAACCTCTGCGTCCCCCAACCCGAGATCGCGAGCCGGGTCGACGCCTCGCTCGAGGCCGTCGACATGCTCGACCGCTCCCAAAGCGACCCCGCCGACCTGTCCGGCGGCCAGACCCAGCGCGTCGCCATCGCCGGCGCGCTCGCCATGGAGCCGGAGATCCTACTGCTCGACGAGCCCTGCGCCATGCTCGACACCCAGGGCCGCTCCGACATCCGTGCCGTCGTGGACGCCCTTCGCACGCGCGGCATCACCATCGTGCACGTGACGCATTTCATGGACGACGCCCTGGATGCCGACCGCGTGCTCGTCCTGGAGCGGGGCCGCATCGCGTTCGACGGAACCGCCGCGGAGGTGTTTTCCGACGTCGGCCTCGTACGGGCCCTCGGACTCGAAGCCCCTCGCAAGCCCGAGGAGATCTTGAGGGTCGCCGCCGATCGCACGGTTTCACGCGCACCCGGAAACCCGCGCGTCACATTTGACCGCGTCTCGTTTTCCTACGCCGCCGCGCGCAACCCGCGCAGGCGCCGGGGGCTCTTCGGAGGGCGCAACCGCGGCAAGGACGCCTCTGCCGCACCGCTCGCCCTCGAAGAGCTCTCCTTCCAGGCATTTCCCGGCACGCTCACCGCGCTCGTCGGCCAGACGGGCTCGGGCAAATCGACCACCGCCGAGCTCGCATGCGCACTCAAGCTGCCCCTTTCCGGAGCCATCCGCATCTGCGGCGTCGACACCGCGGACCTGGATCGCCGAGCGGACATCCGCCGCCACGTCGGGTATGTCTCCCAACTGCCCGAGCGGCAGCTGTTCGCCGAGACCGTCTTCGACGACGTCGCCTTCGGCCCCCGTAATATGCGCATGCCCGAAGACGAGGTGCGCTCGCGCGTGTGCGAGGCGCTCTCCTCGGTCAACCTCGCCCCGACCGATGAACTGCTCTCACGCTCCCCGTTCTCACTGTCGGGCGGCCAGCAGCGCGGCGTCGCGCTCGCCGGGGTGCTGGCCATGCGCCAAGATGTCCTCGTGCTCGACGAGCCCATGGCCGGCCTCGACCCCGAGGGCCGGCGGCACGTGCGAGACCTGCTGCGGGCCCTCAAACGTGCGGGGACCACGCTCATCATGGTCACCCACGACATGGAGGACGTCGCCGAACTCGCCGACCGCGTGATCGTCCTCGAGCGCGGACGCGCCCTCATGTCGGGCTCTCCCGCGGAGGTCCTCCCCGCGTTGCTCGTCTCCGAGGAGGTGGGCGTCCATGGCGATTCGCGCTAGCATCGGCCAGTATTACTCGGTCGACTCCCCCATCCACCGCCTGGACCCGCGCGTCAAGCTCGTGGGCACGCTCGCCTTCATGGTGAGCTGCCTCTTCGTCGACTCCCCAGCCACGTTGCTGCTGGCGGGTACCGCGGCCTTCACGGCCATCGCGCTGGCGCGCGTGCCGCTGCGTCGCTTGCTCTCCCAGATCAGGCCCGTCGCATTGTTCCTCGTCATCACCTCGGTCATCAACCTGTTCCTGGTGCAGACCGGCCCCGTCGCCCTCCAGCTGGGGCCCGTGACCATCCACGCAGATGGCGTGTCGGCCGCGGTCCTCTACACTGCGCGCTTCTTCTTGCTGCTCCTGGGCGGGTCGTTGCTCACCCTCACCACCATCCCGGTCGCCCTTGCCGACGCCGCCGAGAAGCTGCTCGCCCCGCTCGAGCGTATGGGCGTGCCCGTGCGCCAGGGCACGCTCGTGCTCTCCATCGCGCTGCGCTTCGTGCCCACGCTTTCTCGGGAGGCGGAAAACATCGTCGCCGCCCAAACCGCCCGCGGGGCCGATCTTGAGAACAAGGGCGCTTTGGCCTACGCGCGCGCCTGCGTGCCGCTCATCGTCCCCCTGTTCGCCAGCGCCCTGCGCCACGCCGACAACCTCGGCCGCGCGATGGACTCGCGCTGCTACACCGGCGGCGCTCGAACGCACTACCATGTGATGAGGCTCGACCCGCAACGCGACGGGGCCGCCTGCCTGGCGCTCGCCCTCTACCTGGCCGCCCTCGCGGCGCTTCGCATCGCGTAACCGCCCCGGACGACGTCCGGATGGTCCTTCATCAAATAGACGCGCAACGTCCATCTTTCGACGCCGCCCGTAGGGTATCCTTGGTCCACATATGTGACACCTCAACACACGCAAAATGGAGCTACCTATGTCACACACCGCCAAGAGCACTCAGCGCACCCGTGGCGCCGTGACTCACGTCCCCCCTTCGCTTTCTCGACGAGCATTGGTCGCATCCGCACTCGCCGCCGCGAGCTCGGCCGCGGTCTTCGGGCTCCCCGTCCGCGCGCACGCCGCGCGAGCCTCGCAGTCGACGCTCGACGCGCTCGCCAGCGCCGAGGACAAGCTCGCCGCCGTCGAAGCCGAGCTCAACCAGCTCGCCGCCGACTTCGAGGCCCTCAGCCACGAACAGGATCGAACGGTCTCCCAAATCGAGGAGGTCCAGTCCCAGCTCGATGAGACGCAGGCGCAAATCGACGAGAAGCAGGCGGAACTCGAGGGCAAGCAGGATGTGCTGTCCCGCCGCATCGCCAGCAGCTACAAAGACGGCGGCACGAGCGTCCTGACGCTGCTCATGTCCTCCGAATCCTTCGATGAGCTGCTCTCGAACGGGCGCTACATCGAAAAGATCAACGATGTCGACAAGCGTGTCATCGGTGAGATCCAGCAGATCCGCGCCGAGCTCGAGGAGCGTAAGTCGACGCTCGAGTCCCAAAAAACCGAACTCGAGGCCCTCAAGGAGCAGCAGGCCCGGCAGCTCTCCACGATGCAGGCCAAGCAGGCGGAGGTCCAAGAACTCGTCGACGGCCTCTCCGCCGACGTGAAGGACCTTATGGCCAAACGCGATGCCGAGTACCTCGCCGCCGTGGCCGAGGAGGAGCGCCAGCGCCAAGAGCAGGAGAGGCACCAGCATGGTTCCGGCGGATCGTACGTCCCCAGCACCGGCAATGTCACGGGACCGGCCAGGTCGCTCGAGCGCGTGCTCTCCGCATGCCACGCCGTCCCGAGCCCCGGCGGCGGCCTGTGCGCCATGTGGGTCTCGCAGGTGTTCTCCTCGGCCGGCTTCGGGTATGTTGGCGGCAATGCGAACGACATGTACAACCGCTACTGCACGAGTTCCGATCGAGGGGCCATCAAGCCCGGCATGATCATCGCCTCGCCCACACACCCGCACACCTCCGCCGGGCGCATCTACGGCCATGTGGGTATCTACGTTGGGAACAACACGGTCATGGACAACGTCGGGTTCGTCCGGTCGATCGGGCTCGATGAGTGGATCTCCTATTACGGCGTCACCGTGAAGCCCCGCTGGGGATGGATCGGCGGCTGGGCGCTCGCCTAAACCACGCCGCATGCCGCAGGAGGTGCTGCGCGGGGCGAACTGGGCCCGGCTGGGCGCTCGCCTAAACCACGCCGTATACCGCAGCGCTATACTTATGTCGCATCTTCACTGAAAGGAGCAATCGCATGACTCAAACCCTCGACGCGCAGAGCACCTGCGTCCTCGTCACCGGCGGCGCCGGGTTCATCGGATCCCACACCGTCGTGGAGCTGCTTCAGCGCGGCTACCAAGTGGTTATCGTCGACGACCTCTCCAACGCCTCCGCCAAGGTGGAGGATCGCATCAAGACCATCGTCGGCCCCGAGGCGGCCGCGAACCTCACCCTCTACATCGCCGATGTAAACGACCGCGAGGCGCTCACCCGCGTCTTCGACGCGCACCACATCGACCGCGTGATCCATTTCGCCGGCTACAAGGCCGTGGGCGAGTCCGTGGTCAAGCCCGTCGAGTACTACAGCAACAACATCGGCAACACGCTCACGCTCGTCGACGTCATGCGCGAGCACGGCTGCAAGTCGATCATCTTCTCCAGCTCCGCCACCGTCTACGGCGACCCGGACAGCCTGCCGCTGACCGAGGAGAGCCCCAAGAAGCCGGCCACCAACCCCTACGGCTGGACCAAGTGGATGATCGAGCAGATGCTCACCGACCTCCACACCGCGGACCCCGAGTGGAACGTCGTGCTGCTGCGCTACTTCAACCCCATCGGAGCCCATGCCAGCGGCCTCATGGGCGAGGACCCCAAGGGCATCCCGAACAACCTGCTGCCCTACGTCGCGCAGACCGCCATCGGCAAGCGCGAGGCCGTCCACGTCTTCGGCGACGACTACCCCACCCCGGACGGCACCGGCGTCCGCGACTACATCCACGTCTGCGACCTGGCCTCCGGCCACGCCGCCGCGCTCGCCTGGATGAACGGCCGCGAGGGCGTCGAGGTGTTCAACCTGGGCACCGGCCGCGGCACCTCCGTGCTCGAGATCATCCGCGCCTTCGGCGAGGCCTGCGGACGCGAGGTTCCCTACGTCATCGACCCGCGCCGCGCCGGCGACGTGGCCGAGAACTACGCCGATTGCTCCAAGGCCCGCGACCTCATGGGCTGGGAGGCCCAGTACGACATCGACGACATGTGCCGCGATGCCTGGAACTGGCAGTCCCACAACCCCAACGGCTACGAGGGATAGCGGACATTCAAGGTGCGACGCCCCGTACCGCCCCGGCAATGCACGGGCGGATGCAGCGTCGCGCGCAACCACAGGAATCCCGTGCGGGGCGGTCTTGGCCGCCCCGTTTTGCTAGCATTGTCCGAGAGAGAACCCCCGTGGAAAGGGCTGCACATGAGCGATACGACCGGGCGCGCAGGCGAGGGCTTCGTCGCGTATCTGAAAGACAGGCTCCCGCTGATCGAACACGCCCTGCATGAGGCCGGCGCCGTGACGATGAGCCGCGATAACGCGCCCGCCGACGACCTCGACCGCTACCTGTACGCCCCACTTGCCCACTTCACCGCCGGGGGCGGCAAGCGCGTGCGGCCCGTGCTGGCGCTGATCGGAGCCGAGGCCGTGGGCGGACAGGCCAGCCAGGCGCTCTCGTGCGGTGTGGCCATCGAGCTGTTTCAAAGTGCCGCCCTCATCCACGACGACATCGCCGATGCAAGCGAGCTGCGCCGCGGCGAGCCATGCCTGTATCGCACCGAGGGACTCGGGCTCGCCATCAACGCCGGGGACCTCGCCCTCACCCGCGTGTTCGAGATCGTGCTCGCCGACGATACGCTCCCCGCCGATCGCCGACTGCGCGTGCTCGAGGAGCTCGTGCGCATGGAACGCCACACACTCGAAGGCCAGGCGCTCGACCTCGGTTGGGCGCGCGACGGGCGCTGGGACGTCACGAGCGATGATTACCTTTACATGATCGACGGCAAAACCGCCTGGTACACCGTGGCAAGCCCCCTGTACGCGGGCGCCCTCGCCGCGGGCGCCGAGCCGGACGCAGCGCGCGGCCTCATCGGGGTCGGTCTGCCGGCGGGACTCGCTTTCCAACTGCAAGACGACCTGCTCAACCTGGTAGGCGACGCAGACGCGCAGGGCAAGGATTTCCGCAGCGATATCACGGAGGGCAAGCGCACTCTCGCGGTGGTTTGGGCGCTCGAGCACCTCCTCGACGCGCAGCGCTCGGAGCTGGTCGGACTGCTAGAGTCCGGCACAACCGAGAGTTCCCAGCTCGCACGAGCCGTCGAGCTCATCGAGCTGGGCGGTGGCATCGAAAAGTGCCGCGAGCTCGCCGTCGAAAAGACCACCGAGGCTCAGAGACGTGCCCGCGGGCTCGCCGAATGCGGCGTTATCACCGACGAAGCGGCCGACTTGCTCGTTTCCATGGCGGATTTCTTCATCAACCGCCGCGCGTAACGGTCCCAATCGGCCGAAAAGCACCAAAACCTGCCCCAAAACGTACACTTATTTTGCGTTTCCGCAGGATTTTAAAAACAAAGTGTACGTTTTGGGGCAGGTTTTGCGTGCAAAACGGATTCCGCGTCGACTCGGCGACAGTGCGCCGCGGCAAAATACCCCGGCATGCCGCGTGCGGCGCACGTTTTCCGACACTCCGCGGGTATCGACCCCCTCCCAACTCACGCATGAGCCGCACGTCCCCCCCAACCACGCAAAGTACCGGCAAATCCTCATCGGGTTCGACCGCGCAGGCGATGGCACATCAGGCCTCCCGCCGCCAGCAGGAACATCGACGCCACCAACGCGCACGCGGCCAGCGACCAATTGCCAGAGCCGACCGCAGACGCCGCGATCGTCGATGTCACAATGGAGGGGATGCGTCCGAACGTGGCGATCAGAACGACCGACGCAAAGCGCATGTTCGTGAGCCCGGCAAAATACGTTAGGAAATCCTTGGGCGTGGCGGGAATCAGGAACACGATGAGCATGACGAACTCAAGGCGTTTGGTACTCTTCAACCAAGAAAAACGGTCGAACAGCGACCTGTCGAAAAACAGGCCGACGAGCCTCCAGCCCCATCGGCGAGTCGCCCAGTAAATCGCCGACGTCGCCAAACCCGAGGCAACCAGACACAGGGCCGTTCCCTCCCAGAACCCGAACGCATAGCCACTGGCGAGCTCAACCGGCTCGCCGGGTAAAAATGCCAATACCACCTGCGCGATATTGATTCCGAGCATCGTCAGGCGGCTGACAAGGGCGTGTTCGGACACGAACGCCCGAACGGCGTGTGCATCGGCAAGCCATGCGAGCAATCCGGGGAGGTACCCCCGGCAAAGGAGCGCGACAACGGCGCCGACGGCAACCAAGCCGCCGAACACGCGACGGCGCAGGACCCTGCGACGAAGCTCGATTCCCAAGCCCTTATCAATGGGCTCCAAATCTTCGGCCTGCATTCTCATCATCGCGGCACCTCCTGCTTACCATGCGAATCAAGTGTCGCAAGGGGGTGTCTACGTTTTGTCGATCAGTGCTGACAATTACGCAAGGCTTAGGTATTCCCTAGGTTTTCTTTATGGTCGACGACTCTCGCCGCTCCAGACAAGGGCCCCTCGCCGCCGAGGACCTCATTCCCACTACTCCAGGCAAGGGCTTCCTCATCACCGCCCCGGCCGCCTCCTTAGCGCCCGGCGGAGCTTCCTCGCCACCACGACAGCGCTTCCTCGCCACCAGGGAGGGCGTTTTCTCACCGCCCGGGAGAGACGCCCCGATCGGGTCGAGCATCGAAAGTCGCGGTGACGCGCGCGCCGCCCGACTCCGCATTCGAGAGGGCGATCCGACCGCCGTGAAGTCCACACAAGACGCTCGAGACATTGAGGCCCAGGCCAAAGTGCTCCGCCGACTTATTTTCGCTGAAGAACGGGTCGCACCCGCGCCTGAGCGCCTCGGGCGTAAATCCGGGGCCGTCGTCGGTGACGACGACGGTGAGAAAGCCCGCATCGACCGACATGTCGAATGTCACACACGCCGATGCGTGCGCGCAGGCGTTACTCAGCAGATTGTCGAGCACCTCCTCCACAAGAAGGAGGTCGAGCACAAGAGGCGTGGCGGCGGGATCATCCGTCGCGATCTGAAGGGCGGACACCGGCACACCAGCGGTCTCGGGCGCCGGCGCGCCAGCGGTCTCGGACACCGGCCCGACAACCGCCCCCGGCACCGGTGCACCAGCGACCTCGGGCGCCGGCGGCAACTCCAGTCTGAGGCCGCCCCCGCGCGCGGCGAAAACCCCGGACACATGGCGGCTCAGCTCCCCAAGAAGATCGTCAGGCGCAAATGCCTCGCGCTCGACCTGCCGATCCTCCAACTTGGTGAGACCGCCCATCGCAGTCGCATACCGCTCGAGGCGCGCGACCTGGGAAGCGAGCGGCTCGAGTGCCCCCGCCTCCAACGTATCGCCGCGGCACAGGCGCATCTGGGCCATCTCGACCGTCCCCTTGAGCACGGTGATGGGCGTGCGCAGATCGTGCGCGAACGCCGCATTGAGGCGGCGCCGAGACTCGGCCGTGCGCCACAACTCGCGCTGGGCCTCGAGAAGCGAGGCGCGCATGCGCTCGATCGTTTCCGACAGGCGGCCCAGCTCGCGACCGCGCACGGAGCCGACGGAAAAATCCAAATCCCGCTCGGCGATGCGGTCGGCCGCACCGGCGAGCTCGGCCAAGGGGCCGTCAATGTGCACGCGATAGAAATGACGGAACATCAGCCAACCCAGGCCGCCATAGGTGAGAACGGGCACGGACGCAACCAGGAGACTCATGACCCACGGCATGACGCCGCCGTCTCGCTGCGACACGGCATAGTACGCCGTATTCGACACGCGGGCCTCGCCGAAGGTTTGCCCCAAATCGACACCGGTCATTCGGGCGAGCATATCCACCGTCTGAACGCGACCCGACCTGCTCTGCAAGTCATAGCGCGCGAGATTCTCGTACGAGATCGCGTTGTCGTCTTCGAGCACTTCTTCCTGCGGGTACCACTCGTTGTAATTGAGTCCCCAATCGTATAGGCCGACCTCGCCGTCGCGCACCATATCGGTGGTCGCCGCAACCATATCGACAGACGTATCGTCACCGGGGGCACCGGCGCTATCCGAGCCGCGCGCGCCCGCGGCGATGAACACGGCATATGGCTCATCGCCGGGAAGATCGAGCTCGGCGGCGGGGAGCAACTCGTCGGCCGCCGCGTCGTAAATATACGGACCGCCGTCGACCATGCCGCGTCGAATCAGCCCGTTTCCGCCCTCGAACTCGACCACGTAAAACAGCTCGTCGTTCAACTCCGCAAAGAAGTTGATGCCAATCGTCGCCAACGCCGTGGCCACCGCAAGATACAAGGCCAAATACGCTGTGAACGTCACGCCGAGCGGGCGCGTGCGCAACCACACGCGCAGACGCTCGCGCCCGGAAAGCCGCTTCAGGGCCTCACGCTCGCAAGCGCGGGCCTCACGACGCCCGAGGCGCCGAGCGCGGCGCTGCTCTTTGAGTTCAAAACGGTCCGCACGTCGCCTCTTCCAACGATTGGGCGAGCAAAACGACGGCCTATCCGAGCCCTCATCACGAATTGCATCGGTGACCGGGTCTCGCCCCGCATCGGGCCTCACTTGGCCACCCACCTATAGCCCACGCCCCATACGGTCTCGATGGGATCCTCGGCCACGCCGGCGGTGGCGAGCTTCTTGCGAATACGGCGCACATGCTCGCGCACCTGCGACGGGTCGCCCGCGGCATCCCAGCCCCACACGCGCTCATATATGGTATCGCGGTCGAATACCTGACCCGGGCGCTTGCTGAGAAGGGCGATGATGTCGAATTCCAGCTTGGTGAGGTCGACATATACGCGAGAGGGCACGTCACCCCCAGCCACCGACGGATCGACGGGGCTCTCCGCGGTCCCATTGCCGAGCGCGCCGCCGCCGACCGCGCGGTTGCCAAGTGCGCCGAGGTCGGGCGCGCGGTTGCCGACCGCGCCGCCGTCGAGCGCGCCTCCTTCAAGCGCGCCGCCGCCGACCGCGCCATTGCCGGGGAGTACCTCGACCACGCGCTGGCCGTAATCGACGGTAAGCTCCCGGAAGAAGCGGACGGCGTTCTCGCGCTCGCGCACACGACCCTCACGAGCCATATGGGCAGCCACCCGACGGCCAAGCACCTCGAGCGAGAACGGCTTCATCACATAGTCATCGGCGCCGGCTGCGAAGCCATCGATTTGGTCGACGTCCTCAATGCGCGCGGTGAGGAAGATGATCGGACAACTCAGATGCTCGCGCACGCGGCGACACACCTCGAAACCATCCATCCCAGGCATATTCACGTCAAGCAGCATGATGTCGAAGGCAGCGCCGGCAGAAGCCGCACAGAGCGCCTCCGCCCCACTATTCGCACATGTGACGTCGTAGTTTTCCATGCGGAAAAACTCCGCGAGCATATTCGCGATGTCAACCTCGTCGTCGACGACAAGCATGCGCATAATGCAGCCCCTCACGTCCCCTGGTTGTCGGCCGAACCTACCGTGCCCGTTCGCACGGCGCCGCGCCGGTCCCAACTATCACCCCCAACCTTGCCATAAATCTGTCTACGCTTTGTCGACATTACGACGGCAACGGCCCGTGAGCGACACCCGGACCGGGGCGCGGGACCATCCGCGCATCGCGCATCACGGTTAATGGGGAGGGTCGGGGTTCGCAAGTCACGAGTCACGAATATTCCCACACTCAAGGATCGTCCACTTTCAGACGCACCCCATTCTCCGGGATTCATTGCGAAAGCAACGAGCCACCATCG
This sequence comes from Collinsella sp., assembly GCA_029264355.1. Classification (GTDB taxonomy): domain Bacteria; phylum Actinomycetota; class Coriobacteriia; order Coriobacteriales; family Coriobacteriaceae; genus Collinsella. Next base: position 45,925 of record JARIBW010000039.1, read on the forward strand.
CGACGCGTCGGCCGGTGGTTGCGCGCAGTCGGATTTCCCGCACGGCCAGCGGCTGCGTTCGGTTGGAGGTCCCGCACGGCCGGCGTCTGCGTTCGGTTGGAGGTCCCGTGCGGCCGGCGGTTGCACACGGTTGGATTTCCCGCACAGCCGGCGGTTGCACGCGGTTGGAGGTTATGAACGATTGAGGCGCTTGCACCCATGAGGTCGCAATGTTTCCCGAGGTAGATGGCTGTACAAAAATGGAGCTTATGAACGAACCGTTCATAAGCTCCTATTTCTACCGATAAAATCGTTCATATCCTAGGGGCAGCCAAGGCGAGTCGAATACAACCCAAAAGTGTACGACGGCCACCACCCGCCAGCAGCGATGTCGGTCAGCCACGTCGCCCGGGCAGCGACGTTGCCCTACAACCACGTCGCCCGAGCAGCGATGTTACCCTACAGCAACGTCACCCGGCAGTGACGATGCTCGACAAGCACGTAGCCCAGCTCTCGAGCTACTCGGCGGGCGGGCTACTCGGCGGCAGCCCCTCCAAAGACAGCTCCGTCGACCGCGCCGCGCTCAACGACAGACGCACCCTCGGTGTCGATCATGCCATAGGAGCCGCCATCGCCACACGCAACCGCATTTTCACCGGCAACGCCATCTGCCCCGGCATCGGCAGCGCCGACCCCGGCAACGCCATCTGCCCCGGCATCGGCGGAGCCCACCCGGGCATCGGCGGCGCCAGCCCCGGCATCGACCCCGGCGTCGGTAGCGCCCACACCGGCCTCACCGCGCAGGCTGCCAACCAAACTCGCAAGCGCTGCAACCGTACCCGGGAAGTCCGGCGGCGTTTGATCGGCATGCAGGTACGCCCAGTTCATCATGAAGGAAGCAGAGGAAAGCGCGCCGACGGCAAGCGCATCGTCGGGACAGGAGATCTCGATATCAAACAGGCGGTCATCGCCCATCACACCACGCGTGCGGCCGCTGGAAATACCGCCGGCCAGCCCCGTCTCGTTCATGATCTCGACGGTCAGGTGCTCGAGCAGGTGGGCGAGCTCCGTATGGCCCATGCAATCCTGGAACTTGGAGCCCGCGTCGCCCAGGCACATATGCTCGGCGATGGCAGGCGCCAGATAGTACACGCGGGCGGTCGCCTCAACGTTCTCGGACGTCATGAGGGGCATGCCGGGATTCACGAGCACGCGGGCGGTCAGCTTCTTGGGTCCAACCGTGACCTTGAGGATATTGAACAGATCGGCCATGGCCCTACCTTTCTCATCGGCGCCCGGACGGCGCTGATCGACTACATCGAGGCGCGGCGGCTCCCCGCCCTCGGCTCGCGCCCCACCGACGACGCGTCGACTTCCTACTCTCCCCGCTCGGGCTGATACTCGGGCGTGAGATCATCCGGCGAGATATTCGCACCCGCGCGCACCGCACGAGAACGCGTGGCGTTCTCCTGCACGTGCTCGCGAATCGCCCGCTCGACTCCGGACCGAGCGTCCGCGGCACGCTCCTCCTCGGAAGGCCTGTCCTCCTCGAGGGGCGCAATCACGCGGATGAGCGAGATGCGCTGTCCACGCATGGACTGCACTTTGAACTTGTACCCATCGGACTCGAAAACCTCGCCGATATCGGGCAGTGAGTCGCAAAGATCGAGAATCCAACCGGCTATGGTCTCGTACTCGTCGCTCTCCTCGATGGGCCAGCCGAGCTCGATCGCGTCGTCACACGAGAAACGGCCATCGACCAGCCACTCGCGGCGGGAAAGCCGCGTGAGGTACTTGTTGTCGGGATCGAACTCATCCTCGATCTCGCCGACGATCTCCTCGACTATGTCCTCGATGGTGATGATACCGGCGGTGCCGCCGTATTCATCGACCACCACGACGATCTGATCGTGCGCCGTCTGCATCTCGGAAAGCAGGGGCAGGATGTCCTTGGTATCGGGGATGAAGGTCGCATCGCGCATGAACTCGGATACGGGGCGGTCGCCCTCGCCGCCCATGGCGGGGCCGATCAGGTCCTTGATGTGGGCGATACCGACCACGCCATCCTGATCGTCGTGAAACACCGGCATGCGGGAGAAGCCCGTCTGGCGCATGAGGTTCATGACCTCGGCGACCGTCTGGACATCCTCGGCCATGGTCACGTCGACGCGCGGCACCATGACCTCGCGCGCGGAGGCGTCTCCCAGGTCGAACACCTCATGGATGATGCGCTTCTCCTCCTCGAGCAGCGAATCCTGCTCGTTGATCATGTAGCGGATCTCCTCCTCGGAGACGTTCTGACGATCGTCGGCGCTCTTGATGCGCAAAACGCGGGAGAGACCGTCGGCGGAGGCCTGGGTCAACCACACCAGCGGGTGAACGACCTTCTGAAACACCGTGAGCGGCTGGGCGACGCGCTTGGCCATTCCCTCCGCATCCGCCAAGGCGATCCGCTTGGGCACGAGCTCGCCGGCCACGATGGAGAGATAGGAGACGGCGAGGGTGATGAGGACCGGGGCGAGGCCGGGCGCGATCATCGCGAGCGCCTCGATGCCGAAGCTCGACAGCCACTGCGCGAGAGGGTCGGACAGGTTGGTGGATGCGACAGCTGAAGACGCAAAGCCCACGAGGGTGATGGCGACCTGTATGGTCGCCAGGAAATTGCCGGAATCCGCGGCGAGCTCGGCGGCACGGGCGGCACGACGGTCGCCCTCCTCCGCCTCATGATCGAGCACGGCGCGCTTTGCCGTGGTGAGGGCCATCTCCGACATGGAAAAATAGCCGTTGACGACGGTGAGGACGAGCGTGGTGATGATACTGATGGTGATGTCCATGGGGACGGGTTCAAACCTCCTGGATAGGCGTGCAGGTCGATGACGGCCAGATGGGGCGGGCGGGCGGCTGGGGTGGGTGCGGGACGTTTCCTCGCCGGCGCATCGCCCCCATGCGATGCGCACTCACGCGAGAGCCGCACCTCGCGACCGGCCGAAAGGTTAAATCACGAAGAGGACCACCGCCAAGAACTGCAGCACGCTGCCGGCTAGGACCCACAGGTGAAAGATGCTGTGCATATAGCGAATCTTCTTGAGCACGTAGAACACCGCTCCGACGGTATAGCATGCGCCGCCGACGGCGAGCAGGACGAGCGCGGTGGGATGCAGCGTCGAGATGAGCTGAGGCAACCGGAAGACGATGAGCCATCCCATCGCAACGTAGATGGCGGCCGTCAGCCAATGAGGCTGCCGCTCGCGCATGAACGCCTCGAACAACACGCCCGCGACGGCGAGGGCCCACACGGCGACGCACAGCGCAGGACCACCCGCATCTGCGAGCGTGATAAGGCAAAACGGGGTGTACGTGCCGGCGATGAGCAGGTAGATGCAACTATGGTCGATCACGCGGAAGACACGTTTGGCAGCCGGGGCCGCGATGGCGTGATACAACGTGGAGGCCAGGTACTCGAGGATGAGCGCGATGCCGAAAACGAGCGCGCTGGCGAGCGAGGCGGGATGGGTGCCGTGCAGGGCGGCCTTCACGACCATGACGACGAGGGCGGCGATGCCCAAGGCGACGCCGATGCCGTGCGTGACGGAGTTCGCGATTTCCTCACCCAGGGTGTACTGGGGGGCCAGACGCCGCTTCACCGCGCGCGCCGCGGCCTTGACCGGCGCTCCGACGGTACCGACCGCCTCCCTCGCAGTCGAACCGGCAGCATGCAACAAACGCTGGGCGCGCGATGCCTCATCGGCGCGCGCTATGGGAACAGGGGCAGCCGCGACATCGGGTCGCGGCGAGGAACTGTCACTCGCGTCTGGCATGGTTTCGGATCGTCCTCCACAAAATAGGTACACCGTTCGTTACTATAGCAAAATGACGCGGCATGCGCGAGGGCGCACCACGTCACCGCATTTGTGAAATTGTCCCGAGTTCCCGGGTGCCGCCGGACGCGAGGGCGCCGTCGCGACCCCGTTTACGCCAGGCCCAACTGCTTCTTGACTCCCGATGCCCGACGGCGGCTGACCGGTATGCTCGCATCCGTGCGACCGAGCTTGAGCTGCATCAGGCCGCTCGGCTTGAGCACCTCGACATCGCGCACATCGTCGATATTCACCAGGAAGCTGCGATGTACGCGCAAGAACCCCTCGCCCGCGAGGCGGCGCTCCAGCACCGAGATCGAGTCGTTCACCAGGTATGCGCCGGCCTCCGTGTGCGCGGAAGCGTAATCGGCGCGCGCCTCGATATAGGCGATATCGCTCACGGGGATGTAGGTCCGCTTCCCGTTGCGCTCGCCTTGGATGCGGCGAATGGGCTCGGCGACGGTCGGCCTGCGCGCGTTGAGGGCGTTTTCGACCTTGTCGAGCGCCTTCTCCAGGCGATCTTGCTCAACCGGCTTGAGGACGTAGTCCGCGGCGTCGAGCTCGAACGCCTCGGCGGCGTACTCGGAAAACGCCGTCACGAACACGATGACCGGCGGCTTCTTGAGTTTTTGCAAGGTGTCCGCCAATTGGACACCGCTCGTACCGGGCATCTGGATGTCGAGGAAGAGCACCTCCGGCCCGAAGGCCAAGATCTTCTCAACCGCCTCCGTGGCCCCGCCCGCCTCCTCGATGTGCCCCACGCGGCCATCCTGTTTGAGCAGATAGTTCAACTCGGCGCGAATCGGAGGCTCGTCATCGACGATCAAAACCCGCCATGCCCGCTCGGCCATGTCATCCCCCTCGCCTACTCGAGCTCAAAAGCTCAACCAACATCTCAAGCGAATCCTTTCGCACCGCAGGCGAGCGATGCGAACCGTATCCCAGTGTAGCGCGAGCGCGCCGCGCCCGCGTGCGGACGCCCGGCAAACCCGCCCCAAGGCCCCTACTTGGCGGAAGGCAGCGTCGTCCCCTCCGGCTCGTGGGGCTCCCCGATCAGATCGACGGTCACGCGCGTCCCCACGCCCTCCTCGGACTCGACGCGGATGCCGGATTCCTCGCCGAAGAAGAAGTGGATGCGCATGAGCACGTTCACGAGCGCCAAACCGCCTCCACGCTTGATGGAGCCATCCGCCGTGGTGGGGGCATCGAGCATGCTCACCGTCTCTGCACCGTCCTCGGGCCTCCTCTCGTCGAGCCCCGACCCGCCGCGCGCCCCGGAGGGTCCGCTCTTGACATCCAGCAGCTTGGCGAGGGTCTCCTCGCCCATGCCGATGCCGTCGTCTTCGACCACGATCCTCACGCCATCGTCGGTCTCATAGGAAGACAGCTTGATGGACAGGGGCTCGACCTCGCGCATCGCGTGCTTGATGCAATTCTCGAGCAGGGGCTGCAAGATGAACGGCGGCACCCGGCAGTCCAGCGTGGAGGGGTCCAGATCGACCTCGAGCTTGAGGCGCCCCTCTCCGTAACGCGCCTGCATGAGGTTGATGTAGCGCATGCCCTGATCGAGCTCGTTCTCGAGCGAGGCGAGCGCGTCCGAGTTCGACAGCGTCTGACGGTAATAGTTGGAGAAATCGATGAGCAGGGATCGGGCCTTCTCCGGCTCGGTGCGCACCAAGGAGACGATCGTCCCGATGGTGTTGAACAGGAAATGGGGGTCGACCTGGGACTGCAGGGCACGCAGCTCCATGCGCGCGCTCACGTCCTCCTGGCGCTCGAGCTCGAAGCTCGCGAGCTGCGTGGAGATCAGTTCGGCAAAGCCCGTGGCAAGCGCCGTCTGACGCGCGTCGATGTCCCCGTAGCGCGGGTAGTACAGCTCGAACGTCCCCATGCATCGGTCGCGCACGATAAGGGGGGCGGCTATGCCCGCCTGCAGGCGCGGGAAGAAGTGGGGCTTGTCGGGACCCGAGGTCTCGCGCGTGAACACCTCTATCCGCTCGTTCCTGATGGCCCTCAAGGTGCTCTCGAGCACGACCTTCGTCCCGGTCGGGCACCGATCGGAATCCTCTCCCCAGCTCGCGATCACCTGACGCCCATCGGTGATGCAGATGGCCGACGCCAGCGTCTCCGGCAGAATGAGCCGGCAGGCGCCCAACGTCGCCTCGGGCACCAGTCCGTGGCGCGTGTAGGTGAAGATCTTGCTCGCGATGCCGAGCGTTCGATCGGTCGCCGACAGGGAGAAATCATCCGGCGCGACGAACACGTACGCGAAGAAGAAGCACAAAAGGACGAGCCCGGCGATGGTGATGACGGCCGGGACGGGATTGGGGTTGCTCACGAACTCGAGGCCCAACAAAGCCAAGAGCATGGGCACGCACAACATGAGGCCGCGCAGCGCCCAATCCTGAGCGAGACGGAAGAACTTCGTCCGATTCTGCCTGGCGAACGGCCTGTGCATGTGCGAACCAACCCCTTCGGATCATCTGAAACGGACCCATCATACCAAGCGGCATCCGGATTACAACCAGGCGCCTCGTCTCCCCGCTCGATCGGGCGTCGCGCCAAAAAAGGCCCCGGCAGCCCACGGAGCATCACCGTCGGCACGGCACTCGACATCTCGCCGAGCGCCGTGCCCGGAACTGACCCTCGCAGGCTACCGGGGCCCCCAAGGAGGCGTTATCCGATTACTCGGAGTACTTGTTGCCCTCGCCGAAGGTACCGGGATCGACGATCCAGCCGTCCTTCATGATGACGTCCATGTTGTCGACGTTGAGGGTGTGGATATCGGCGGCCACGTCGCCGTTGACCACGAGCAGGTCGGCGCACTTGCCGGCCTCGAGGGAACCGGTCTCGTCCTCGATGTGGCACATCTTGGCGCCGTTGAGGGTGGCGCAATTGATGGTCTCGACCGGGGAGAAGCCGATCTTGTCCACGAACTCGTACATCTCCTCGATGGAGCAGGTGCCGTACGGGGTGACGAAGGAGAAGGAGTCGGAGCCGATCGTCATGATCACGCCGCGCTTCTTGGCCTCGCGCAGGCAGTCATAGTTGCGCTGGAGCTCCTTCTCGACGAGGGTGCCCTCGTACTTGTCATGCAGCTCGGGCACGTAGACCGGCGGATAGGTGGCGTACCAGGTGGGCAGGAAGGCGATCGTCGGGGTGAAGAACGTGCCCTGCTCGGCCATGAGGTCCATGGTGCGCTCGTCGATGTCGAAGCCGTGGATCAGCTGCTCGCAGCCAAAGCGGACGGAATCGTAGGCAGCGGCGTGGTTGTTGTAGCAGTGGCTCCACACCGGGATGCCGACCATCTTGGCCTCATCGACGACGGCCTTGATCTCCTCGGCGCAGTAGTGCTGGTCGCGACCGGAGTCCCAGCGCCAGATGCCGCCGCCGGTAGCCCAGATCTTGATCGCGTCGGGGTTCTCGCGCAGACGACGGCGAACGGCCTTGCGAAGGTCCCAAGGACCATCGACCTGGTCGCCCCACGGGTGGGAGTTCTTGTTCTCGAGCTGGCTGCAGTGGTGGGAGTCACCATGGCCGGCGACGCGGCAGAAGCCCAGGCCGGTGGCGAGGACGCGCGGGCCCTTGAAGACGCCCTTCTCGATGCAGTCGCGGACCTGGATGCCGAAGCGGCCGATCTCGCACACGGTGGTCAGACCGTGGGTGAGGCAGTCGTAGGCCTGCTTGACGGCGACGGCCTGCTTCTCGAGCAGCGGCTGCATGACCCAATCGGTGTCATCGTCGGTGAGGTTGCCGGAGAAGTGCAGGTGGGTGTCGATCAGGCCGGGCATGACGGTCTTGCCGGTCGCGTCGATGACCTCGTAGCCCTCAGGGGTGTCCTGGTGGGCGCCGGCGTACTCGATCTTGCCGTTCTCGTCGACGAGAACCAGGGAGTTCTCGACCGGCTCGGCGCCGGTGCCGTCGATGAGCTTGCCTCCGACGATTGCATACTTCTTACCCATGTTGTTCCTCCTTATTGGAACGATGGATTGGCTAGTGGCTCCCAACCGGACAGGGTACGTGCACGGTCGGGTATGCCGCAAGAGAATGGGGGCGCGACGGGCGCGCCGTGGTGGAGCGCGATGCCCCGGGGCGCAGTGGGCGTGTCGTGTCAGGCGCCCACCGCGCAAAAGAGACGAACGTTACTTACCGGCGCGAGCCTTGGTGACGAACATGAGGACCAGGCCGACAGCCAGCCAGCCGAGCACGATGGACCACTCGACCATGTTGAGGCAAGCAGGGCTGAAGGGCAGGACCAGCAGGCCGATGATGATGCCGCCGGCGAGGATGGCCAAGACGATGCCGAACTTTCCGCCGGGGACCTTGTAGGGACGAGGCAGGTCGGGCTCGGTGTAGCGCATCCTCAGGCAGGCCAGGGCGACCATGGTGCAGGAGAAGATGAACGCGAGAGCGGACACGTTGGTCAGCGGGATGAGCATGTTCTTGCCCAGGAACGGACCGACGACGGTGATGACGGCCAGAACCACGCAAGCGAGCTTGGGGGCGCCGGACTTCTCATCGACCTCGGCGAACTTCTCGGGGAGCTGCCCCTTGCGGCCCATGGCGAGCATGATGCGGGACGTGGCGCCGTAGAAGGAGTTCATCGGTCCCATGGGCCCCAGGGTGGCGATGACGAGCATGGCCACGTAGAGAATCATGTTGATGTTCTTCAGGCAGGCCAGGGCGGGCACGGGCTGCGCCACGAACTCATCCCAAGGCAGGATGGTGCCGAAGGAGTAGATGCAGACCATGTAGAAGCCGCCGGCGGCGAGAAGGGCCAAGGAGATGATCTTGCCGAACTTGTTCCAGTTCAGACCCTCGGCGGCCTCCTCGGCCTGCTGCGGGATGGTGTCGAATCCCGCATAGAAGAACGGGGTCAGCACCAAGACCGAGACGATGCCGGCGAGCAGGTTGCCGGAATCGGTGGCGGGCACGCCGCCGCCGGCACCGGACACCTGGGAGAACACGGGCATCGCGTTGCTCGGGGAGCCAGTCACGATGGAGACGCCCATGGCGAGCAGCATGCCGCAAAGCAGCGCCTTGGTGAGGAACGCCTGGAGCTTAGCCGCCGAGCTGGCGCCGCGGAAGTTCAGGAAAACCACGTAGCCGGCGAAGGCGAGCGCGATCAGGGTCGGGAACAGGTAGACGTCTGCACCGAGGATGGTGTAGAGCTTGACGGCGCGGAGCCAGCCAAGTCCGGGCAGGCTGCCGAACATGTCCGAGACCAGCGTGGAGATGGCGATGGCCTCCCACGGGCACAGGATGCCGTTACCCAAGGCCAGGAACCATCCGGTGATGTAGGACGCCGTGTGACCGAAGGTGCGGTCGACGTACTCCACGATACCGCCGGATACCGGGATGGCGGCCGTCAGCTCGCCAAACACCGCTCCGATGGGCACCAAGGCGATGGCGCCCAAGAGGAATGCGATCATAGCGGGGACGGGGCCGCCGCCAACGACCATCCAGTCGCCGACCTGCAGGACCCAACCGGTACCGATGATGGCGCCGAAGCCGATGGTAAAGAAGTTCCACAGCGACAGCGTCTTCTTCATACCGCCCTGATCGGCAGCAGAAGCGTTGGTTTCCGCCATAGCACGCCTCCTTTCTTTTGTTGGGGTCGACGATTCCACTCGTCGGCCCTCCCCCTCGCGCTCGCCGGTTTGGCGGGCGCCTTTTCCACGCTCTGAAGAATATTGCCAACCGATGTGAAGGTTTGCGGTCAGTCGACATTCGGAATGTCATCGCAGACGAGCGGGCGCCGTTCTCCGACTAACGGTCGTCGCGAGAGGCGACGGCCCTGGGCGTTTTCCCGCTCACCGCCCAAATCGACCAGTCGCGGAAGCGAGGTTCGCCGCCGTAAGGGCGAGTTGTGGGGCAGCAGGGTTTTCGCGGCATTCACGCGCCGGGCGCGACCAGGTGGGTGGGAGAACCTTCGGCTAAATATGTTTAGGCTGGTAGAATGTACTTCGTTTGTTTTCGACGGCGCTTGAACAGCTCGATCCGGGAGGCATCTATGGACGACCGATATCGTGGGGACGATCCCCGTCGCTCCGTACGCCTTGCGTCGTCCGCGAACGGCGGGCCCGCGCGCGATCGCGCTCCCCTGCCGCTCGGCGTCAATGAAAGGACGCGCGGCGTGGGGTCACGCCCGGCGAGTGGCGGCGCTGCCGGCCGGAACGAAGGCGCCGTACCGCGACCCAAGTTCCGTCCGCCCGCGAGGGCCGCAGACAACGCCCCCACATACCGTGGCCCTCGCAGTCCCCGCCCGCAGGCCCCCCGCACCACGCGCCCACAAGGCGCTCGTGATTCGCGTCCCATGCGTCAAAGCCCCCACGCCGGAGATCCATACGGCGGGCGGGCATACCCCGGCCCGCAAGCGCTCCCGACGGGCAGGACCCCTTCGGGTGCCCGCCCACAAGGCCAGACACCTCGCGGCGCCGGCCAACGCCGGCCCCTCAGCGGAAGCTACGCTCGCACCCCCTCGTTTTACCGCTCAAGCGGCACCCGTGGGCCGCGCGCCGGATACGTGGGCGGGCCTTTGCGCGGGAGCCGAGGCCGCAACCGCATCTTCTCACGCCCCACCTGGCAGTCCGTTCTGTTCAGCCCGCGCGGGATCGCCATGCTCCTGGCCATCGCGGTGCTTGGCGCGGGATGCCTTGGCATCAACGCCAAAATCCAGAGAGACAAGGCGGAAGAAGCCGCGCGCATCGAGGCGAAGGAGGAGAAGGAGCGCCTCGCCAAGCAAAAGGTCGACCCGCTCAAGCTCGGACCCACCGCCATCCCCGTCTCCACGCCGCGCTCGCAGTGGGCCAAGGGCGCGATGCCGTATCTCTATCAGACCGACCCGATCTGGGCGAACAAGCCTTACGCCGGGAGCAGCATCCGCATCGCCGGCTGCGGTCCCACGAGCCTTTCCATGGTCTACGTGTATCTGACGGGCAAAAGCGATCTCGACCCAGCCGCCATGGCCTCGTTTGCCGAGAAACACAACTTCGCCCCCACCGGGGCAACCGAGTGGCGCTTCATGACCGACGGCGCGGCCGCCATCGGATTGAAGTCGACCCCCGTGTCCCCCTCGCGTGAGAGCATCGCGTCGGCGCTGGATGCCGGCATGCCGATCATCTGCTCCCTCGCCCCCGGGGACTTCACCACGATCGGCCACTTCTTGGTCATCAAGGGAATGGACAGCCGAGGCATGCTCGAGATCCACGACCCCAACAGTCCCTACAACAGCGCCAAGCGCTGGCCCATCAAACAGGTTCTCCCGCAAATAGAGGCCCTCTGGGCCTTCTCGGCCTAGCGCCACACAAATAGACGCCCCGGGGCAGTAAGCCGGGGCGTCTGGGAGAGGGAGACTCTGTGAACGTCACGCGGGATACGACGATCGCGCGCGACGATGGTCATCATCGGACGCCCGGCCGGATCAAGGCGGCAGCCGGGCGCCTGACGACATAGGAGGTGTTAGCCGACGATGCGGGTGCCGGAGAGACCGGCCATGGTCTCGGCGGCCTTGTCCAGGGCGCCGATGATGCAGGTGCGGCCCTTGCGGGAGCGGGCGAACTTGATGGCGGCGCGGACCTTGGGCTCCATGGAGCCCTTGCCGAACTGACCCTCGTCAGCGAGCTTCTCAGCCTCATCGGCGGTGAGCTCCTCGAGCTCCTGCTGATCGGGCTTACCAAAGTTGATGGCGACGTGCTCGACGGCGGTCAGGAGGAACAGGACGTCGGCGGAGCAGTCCTCGGCGAGGAGCTCGCCGCCCATGTCCTTGTCGATAACGGCGGCGACGCCCTTGTAGCAGCCCTTGTTCTCGTAGTCGCGGACGACGGGGATGCCGCCGCCACCGCAGGCGATGACGATGAACTCGTTGTCGAGCAGGTTGAGGATGGAATCGGCCTCGACGATCTTCTTGGGCTCCGGGGAGGCCACGACGCGACGCCAGCCACGGCCGGAGTCCTCGACGAAGGTCATCTCAGAGTTCTCGGCCATGATCTCCTTGGCCTGCTCCTCGGTGTAGAAGGGGCCGATGGGCTTGGTCGGGTTGGCGAAGGCGGGATCATCCGGATCGACCTCGATCTGAGTGACGACGGAGGCGGCGTGCCAGCGCTTGTAGCGCTTGTGCATCTCGCGGCCGATGCCCTGCTGCAGGTGGTAACCGATGTAGCCCTGGGACATGGCGCCGCACTCGGGCAGGTCCATGGAGGGGGTGCCGATGGCATCGTGGGCAGCGGCGAAGGCGTTCTGGATCATGCCGACCTGCGGACCGTTGCCGTGGGTGATGATGATCTCGTTACCCTGCTCGATGAGGCCGAGCAGCGCATGGGCAGCGTGGCCGACCTTCTCGATCTGCTCTTCGGGGGTGTTGCCGAGGGCATTGCCGCCGAGGGCGACGACGATGCGATCGGGCTTGCCAAGGGGCTTGGACATAACTGCCTCTTTCTTCTCGTTTTGCTGATGGCAAATATTCACCAGCTGACGTACTTTATGCAATATACCCTCCCAAGCGCAATCGATTGACAATGTTTTCGACTGTCTTGGTGAACGGACGATAATTGGCGATAAACGTTATACCGCAAGCATATAGACACTATTTCGTCACATAGAACCCCATGCATTATTGAGATTCATAATTGCATACACTATCTCTCGATTTTGCAATGTTATGCAACTTGATACAAGTTCTAGTCTGAATATGCGCCAGTTTTATCTAGATGGAGCACCATGGCGTACCGTCGCGGCGGTGGACTCGCAAAAGTAGACGCCGGCAAGGGTCGGCAGGCCGATTGGCAAAGGCGCAAAGGGAGGGCTGTTGAACGGAGCTCCCTCCCTTTGCGCAATGCAAGCCACACACGGACGTCCCGTCCGCACGGGCATCAGAAGCACTGCTAGGCAGAGGGCTCCTGCTGGGTGATGCAATGGATGTTGCCGCCGCCATAGACGACCTGCTCAGACTGGACGCCGACGCACTTGTAGACGCCCTCGCCCCAAACCTCGTCGTAAATCTTCTGCAACGTCTCAACGGCGAGGAGATCGTTCTCATCGCCATACTGCGGAACGATGACGCCGTGGTTGGTCACAAGGTAATTCATGTAGGAGGCGATCAGGGGCTCGTCGGCAACGCGGGGCTCGGCATTCTCATCGGCGTCAATGGTGTCGCAGGAAGCCTGGTCCATGAACAGCGGGTTGACGGGCATGGGGAGTTTATAGACCTTCATCTTGCGGCCCTTGGCGTCAACCGCATTGGACAGGGTCTCGAAAGCGGCATGGCACTGCTCGTAAAACGGATACTCGGGATCGTCGGTCCAGATGCAGGCCATGACACCGGGGGCGACGAACGTGGCGACGTCATCGATATGACCGTTGGTCTCCTCGGGATCGATGCCCTCCTTGACCCAAATCACCTTCTCGACACCCAGGTAATCCTTGAGATGCTCGTCCATATAGGCGCGAAGCTCCTCGCTCCAGGGCTCGAACTTGCGCGCGAATCGAGGCCAGATGGACTCGGGGTCCTCTTCCTCTGCGAGCACCGCGGAGCAGGTACGCCCCGGGGACAGCAGGCACTGATCGGTCACGACAAGGGTCCCCTCGCCATCGACGGTGATGGAACCGCCCTCGAGGATCATATCGTCAGGGCGATAGCGACGGCATCCGGAGAGCTCGGCCATCTTGAGGGCGATCTGCTCATCCTTATCCCACGGGAAATAGAGACCGTCGATAAGACCGCCATACGCGTTGAAGTGCCAATGGCATGCGCGCTTCTCGCCCTTGCCGTTGACGACAAAGGTGGCCGCCGTATCGCGGAACCAGGCATCGTCGGTCGTCATCTCTATGACGGTCACGTTCTCGTTATCCTCGAAGACGGCCTTGCAGTTGGCGTAATCCGCCTGATTGGCGCACATAGTGACCGGGGTAAACTCGGCGATGGCGCGGGCGATGGCGGCATACTGCCCCTGAGCGGGCTTGGCGCCGTGAGCCCAAGTATCGGTGCGATGAGGCCAGCCCATCCACACGCGGTCCTGCGGGGCGAACTCCGCGGGCATGAAAAAGCCATCGGCCTTGGGAGTGGACTCAGATTCGTAGATCGTACGCATAGTTTTACCTCCATATTCGTACAACCTTGAACGCGGGGCGGGTCGCCCCGCGCAAAACAACCAGGTAGGATATATGCCGCATCACGTCCGAAGCGACAGCTGGGACCTCCTACTCCCCGTCCGCCTCCTCGGCGAGACGGGCTTCGGCCAGCTCGGAGGTCAGGCCCCCGTAGTCCTCCTTGCGCCCTTTGGCGGAGACGATGCGGAAGACCTCGCCCACCCCCAAGAGCACAAAGAAGATGATGAGCATGGGGATCTTGCTCTCAAACTCGGAAGCGCTAAGCGGCACGATGGTCGCCACAATAGCGAGGATGAGCTCAATGCAGGGAACTGCGATGGCGACCTTCATCATGACCCCCTTGAAGGGGAAGCAGAAAACGCGTTGTCGATTCGGGTCGACCTTGCGCAACTTGAGGAAGGCCGGGAACATCGGAATGTAGGTCAGAAGCAGGAATACCACGGAAGTACCGAACAGCATCCAGAAAATACCCTCCGAGATCGCCGGGATCGGGATGAGTTGCAGACACAAGACGATGGACGCCACGATCGCGTTGACCAAATTGGCCCCGTTGGGTATGTCGTCCTTCGAGATCATGGACGCAAAGATCTGAGGCATGTTGCCGTGCTCAGCGGCATAGCGCGCCACGGAATTGACACCAAAGGACCAGGCCGCCATGTTGGCGAACAGCGTGATGAGGAAAGCGATGCAAACGACCTTGAAGATGGCCGAATCTCCAACGATGGTCTGCAGGGCATAGATCATGCCGTAATCGGGATCGATCTTACTTGCCGGGACGGCGGCGCCGATCCCAAAGCCGGCAAACAGGTAGATCGCCGCAATGGACAAGCCACCCAGGATAATGGCCTTGGGAATGTCCCTCTTGGGGTCGGCCATATCGTCGGCCATGGTGCAAATGACCTCGAAGCCCATGAAATTGAAGATGATCACGGACAGGTAGCCCAGTGCGTTGGCGTTGGTCAACTCGGGAAGGAAGGTGTACGGAGCCATATTGGACGCGAAGCCGTTTTCCATGGCATACCAGATACCCAAAGCGCCCACGATCACCGCAACGGCAACCTTGATGATGGCTCCGCCGTTCAAGACCCACTCGGAATCGGCGACCTTGGAACGGCCCATCAGGTAGACCGTCCACACAAAGACGAGATCGATCGCAAGCTTGGCAACGAGCGAGAACTCGACATGAAAGACCATGCCCAGGATATCGGGGAACATGGTCGCCAGGGATGCGATCCAAAACGGGTAGTTGATCCAATAGTAATACGAGATGCGGGCGCCCCATTTGTCGCCCAGGCCCTCGCGCACCCAATCGTAGATGCCGCCCTCGCCATCGTAAGTGGTTCCAAGCTCGGCAACGATCATCCCATAGGGAAGCAGGAAGGTGATGACCAGGAAAATCCACCAGAAGAACTGTTGGTTGCCGATGGCGGCCGCCGGGGCAGCGGCTTCACAGACAAACACCACGCAGATGACGGTGGCGATCACGGTCAAGAAGGAAAGCTTCTTCTTTGATTCGCTCATTGGTGTTCCTTTGGCTCAGTCAATAACAGAAGAGCGGGCGGAAGGAGACGAGCATCCACCGCCCGCCGAGGAGAGGACTTAGGCCCGCAGCGCCTCGATCTTGTCGAGCGCGGCATGCAGCTCCGCCTTGGCCGAGTATTCAACACCCTCGTCGCCAAGCGGGGTGCGGGCGCCGAGCGCAGCGAGCAGGGCGCGGATGGAGTGCTTGCGGTTCTCGGCCTCGACCCAGCACAGGGAGCGCTCGGGGTCGTCCATGACCTCGTCCGTGACCTCTTCGTTGCGAGTGGCCGGCAGGCAGTGCATGAACTTGGAGTTCGGACCGGCAAAGTTCATCATGTCCATAGTGACCTGATACTTGGGGTAGAAGATGTCCATGTAGTTCTCGCCCTCGACCTCCTCGTCGTACAGGCCGTACCAGACATCCGTGTAAATGAAATCGGCACCCTTGATGCAGTCGATGTCATCGGAAATCACGATGGAACCACCGGAAACCTTACAATTCTCCTCTCCGATGGCCATGAGCTTCTTGCCGAACTCAGCGCGCTCCTCCTCGGTGCCCACATGCAGAGCGCCGTCGCAGATCTGATGGCCCTTGGGCCCGAACTGCACGAATTTCATGCCGATCTTAGAGCAGATGAACATGAGAGAGAGGCAGACCTGAGTCGCGTCGCCAATGAAGGCCAGGGTGCAGTCTTCGATCTTTTTACCCTCAGGCAGATTCTCGAGCATGGTCATGAGGTCGCCCATCTCCTGCGTGGGATGGTTGAACTCCGACATGCCGTTGATAACGGGAACGGCAGAGCCTTCCGCCAGGCCGGCAACGTCCTTGTGTCGGTCGACACGAGCCATAATGATGTCGAGCAGGGAGCCCATGACGCGAGCGGTGTCACCCAGGGACTCATGGCCACCAAGCTGGATGGAACCAGGTCCATAAAACTGGGCGTGGCCACCCAGGTCGGTCATCGCAGTTTCAAAGGAAAGGCGGGTGCGGGTGGACACCTGCTGGAAAATCATGCCGAGCGTCTTGTTGCGAAGCAGGTGCGGGTAGTACCCGTCGACCTTGATGGCCTTCTTCATCGCGAGGCCGAGATCCTCGATCGCCATGATCTGCTCTTTGGTGAACTCGTTAGTATCGATGAAGTCCTTGGGCATTGTCATTGCCAGTCCTTTCCGCCGTATGCCTCATCCGCACCGGCTGTGTCGCGCGGAACCTGCGCTTACCTTTGACGACCGGCCCCCTTACGTTGGCTCGATGCCGACCACCTCTCGGCGATCCAGATGACCGGTCGTCCCCTGGCTTGCATGTAAGCGTGGGAGTGCGGAAATGGCCAGTTTATTTGAGCTTATTGACCGTTTGGGGAAATACATCCCGTCTAATCCCTTTATTCGCGCTGGTAGCTGGCTTGCCTATCAATCCTTCGCTTATTCGGTAAACGGCGGCCTCAGTCCCTTTGAGTACATTCAAAATTAACGGTGTCGACTCTTTGGATGATCGACTCGCGACCCTGAGGCGCCGACCGTTGGCTCGGCCACAATTCGCTTAGCCGCCACGAGGGGGGGGGACATGAACGCAGTCTTCTTTTTCTACACCATGATCCTTATCGTCATCAGCATGCTTGTCGCGATGGCCGCTATAATCGCCCTCATCTCATCGCGTCAACGTCTCTTTCTTTTAAGCGCGGGAACATTCCTCTGCTACGCCCTTGAGCTGACCGAGATATTCTTCTTTGAGTACCTCGGCCAAAATGCCCCCTTCGATCAGAATACGTTCTACGCGATCACATCCCCATTTACGAGGAGCACGATAGCAATCGCCCTCCTCGCCTTGATCTGGGCATCGGCGCTCGAGATCCTCGATCGGTTCTCTCTCCGCCTTGTCGCAACTCCCATCGCAGCCCTCTCCCTCATTACGTTCCTCATCATCGTCGGACTCCCCTCGGGAGCCTTCAGGCAGTGGATTTACTACAACACCCGCCAAATATTCCTATTATTCGTATGCGCATATTCGCTCTGGGTGTACCAAAAAACGGGGGATTCGGTTTTGCGGATACGCCTGCAGCGCTTTAAAAAAGTATTCCTGATACTTCTCGCATTGATTTTATTCATCGTAGTGGAAGATACGATGAATATCCTCCTGCTGCCACTCGGGGTCTTTCCGAATTGGCTTCCCATGTATCTGTCTGAGCGCAACCTCTCCGAGAACATCCTCATGCTCGTTCTCGCCTACCATCTGCTCAAGAAAATCTACGCGACCCTCTCCATTCGAATATCAGAGCCGCCGTCCCCCAATGCGACCGACAATCTTCAATGGCATATTGAAGAGCAGATGCCTCGCTTCTCCAAGCGATATGGCTTGTCTAAGCGAGAAACGGAGATACTCGAGTTCATCCTTGAGGGCAAAACGAATCAAGAGATCGCCGACGAGCTATTTCTCGCCTTAGGCACGGTCAAAACCCATGTCCACAACATTCTGAAAAAATGCGATCTCAAGAACAGGGAATCCCTGTCTATCGAGTTCTGGCAGGCTTGATGTCGCGCTCTTAGGGGGCGGCCACCTGCGGATCCGCCTTGGCACTGATCGTCTTCGAGTCGGCGGTGCCTCCACAGCGCACCCATTGCGTTCGCTAGGCCCGCATCCAAGGGGCGCCCGAAATCGGCAGCATGCTCAACACCGAGAGCCGCGCAGGCGACACAATGCCTCGAAGCCGCAGGCTTTTCAGATAGAGGTCCCCGAACCCTAGCTAGATCCGGGGGCCTCCATGTCTCCGCCCGATGTCGCCTATCGAACGAACACGCCTATTCGGCGAAACGGTTCTTGTGATCCCAGCTGTGACGATACAGGTCATCCGAGACCAGGTAGTCGTAGATGTCGTCCACGATCTCGATGCCGCCGGCCTCCTTCGTGGCCTTGATCCTGCCC
>JARIBW010000045.1 GCA_029264355.1 Collinsella sp.
CGCAAGCTCACGATGCCGGCATCCTGCGACGGGGAGCCGCGCGGCTTCATCTTCCTCGACACCACCGAGACGGCGATCTCCAAGATGTCCCGCGTGCTCGATCTCGCCGCGAACCTGCGCGGTGGCACATGCGGGGCCGAACCCATCCGCGCCATGCTGAGCACCATTCCCACCGTGGCCCTCACCCGCGATGACCTGCTCATCCGCACTCTCGGCGATCCTTCGCACTCAGTGCGCGTCATGCCGAACAACGAGGACGCCGAGCTCGCCGTCTTCGCGGCGGCGGACGCCGGCCGCATCGCCGCTGGGGACGACGTGGTCGCAGGAGACGCCACATCCTCGGAAGACGCCACCGACCCCAAGGTCGCCGTCTCCCCAACCACCCTCATCGACCTCGGCGACGGCAAGCCCTGCCCCGTCCTCATCCCCGAGTCCGAGCAGTTCGCCCGCCGTTTGCGCAAGGTCGCCAAGCTGCGCCGCAAATGGGCGCAGCGCGCGGGCGTGAGCTGCTACCGCGTCTACGACGCGGACCTGCCCGACTACTCCGCCGCCATCGACCTGTACGAGGGCAGCGCCACCACGCCGGGCCGCTGGCTCGTCATCGCGGAATACGCCGCGCCCCGTGAGGTCGACCCCGCGCTGGCCGAGGCGCGCCTGCTCGACATCCTCACACTCGCCCCGCGCATCCTGCAGGTCGACCCTGACAACGTCTTTGCCAAAGCGCGCATCCGCTCGCGCGGCGGCTCGCAGTACGGCAAGCAGGCCGGCGGCTCCAACCCCGGCAAGGGCGGCAAGCCCCGCAGCGGGCGCGGCGGCTCGGCATCCAACCGCCCCGGCCAGGGTGCGGGATCGGGCGCCCCGGCCGATATCCGGACCCGCCGCCTCCCCCTCATCGAGGAGGGCGGCCTGACCTTCGCCGTCAATTTCAACGACTACCTGGACACCGGCATCTTCCTGGACCATCGCGTCACCCGCGGTCTCGTGCGCGAGCACGCCCGCGGAAAGCGCTTCTTCCTCAACCTGTTCGCCTACACCGGCACTGCCACCTGCTATGCGGCGGATGCCGGCGTCGAGGAGACCGTCACCGTCGACCTCTCCAACACCTACCTGGACTGGGCCGAGCGCAATATGGAGCAAAACGGCTTCGTGGGGCCCGACCATCACTACGTCCGCGCCGACGTCATGAGCTGGATCCGCGACATGCGGCAGACCCGCAACCGGTGGGACCTGATCTTCTGCGATCCGCCCACCTTCTCCAACTCGAGCAAGATGGGCCGCCGCACCTGGGACGTCCAGCGCGACCACGTAGAGCTGCTCGTGGGCCTCTCGCGCCTGCTCTCCCGCGAGGGCGAGGCGATCTTCTCCTGCAACCTGCGCACGTTCCGCCCCGACATCGAGGAGCTGGCGCGTGCCGGCGTGGTCCTCACCGACATCACGGACCAGACCATCCCCGAGGACTTCGCGCGCAACAAGAAGATCCACCATTGTTACCTGGTCAAGCGCTATACGTCGGAGGAGGCCATGCGCCGCATCGGGATGAGCGAGGAGGATATCCGCGAGCGCACGCGCGAACTGCGCGAGGCCCATGCGCGCAGGCCTTTGGACACAAGGCGTTCGCGCAGGTAGGAAGATATAGCGTTTGCCCTGCATAATACCTATAATGGCGGGAACGTTGGATGGCATGCACATGCCTCTCGGCGCGCTGGGGGAAGGCCGGCGCCGGGTCACCCTCGCCAAGGAGCAATACCGCAATGGCACACTCAACTGAATCATCCGAACACGGGCACGGTTCCGCCGCGATCCCCGTGAGCATCGGCGCGATGCTCGTCACCCTGGGCGTCGTGTACGGCGACATCGGCACGTCGCCCATGTACGTCACCAAGGCGCTGCTTGCGGGCCAGGGCGGCATCATGACCGTGACCGAGGAGTTCATCCTCGGCGCGCTCTCGCTCGTAATCTGGACGGTCACGCTGCTGACCACCGTCAAGTACGTGCTCGTCTCCCTCAAGGCCGACAATCACGGCGAGGGCGGCATCTTCGCGCTGTACAGCATCGTGAGGAAGTACGGTAAATGGCTGATCGTTCCCGCCATGCTCGGCGGCGCCGCGCTTCTGGCCGACGGCATCCTCACCCCCGCGGTGACCATCACCACCGCTATCGAGGGCCTGCGCACCATCCCCGCCGTTCATGACATCATGGGCGACAACCAGATGAACGTCGTCATCATCACGCTCATCATCGTGTGCCTACTGTTCGCCGTCCAGCGCGTGGGTACCTCCAAGATCGGCCACGCCTTCGGCCCCGTCATGACCTTCTGGTTCCTGTTCCTCGGCGGAGCGGGCCTCGTGTACGTCCTTGGAAACCCCGTGGTCCTGCTCGCGTTCAACCCCCTGCGCGGCATCTCGTTCCTGCTATCCCCCCACAACCACGCGGGCATCATGATCCTCGGCAGCTGCTTCCTCGCCACCACCGGAGCCGAGGCCCTCTACTCCGACATGGGCCACGTCGGTCGCGGCAACATCTACGCCACCTGGCCCTTCGTCAAGATCTGCCTCATCCTCTCGTATCTCGGCCAAGGTGCGTGGCTTCTCTCCAACGCCGGCAATGCCGACCTCGCGCTCATCGAGGACCTCAACCCGTTCTTCCAGATGCTCCCCGAGGCCGTGCGCCCGTTCGGCGTCGTTCTCTCCACCTGCGCGGCCATCATCGCGAGCCAGGCGCTCGTGACGGGAGCGTTCTCGCTCGTGTCCGAGGCCAGCCGCCTCGACCTCATGCCGCATATGCAGATCTTCTACCCCGCCGAGACCAAGGGCCAGCTCTACATCCCCATGGTCAACAATGTCATGTGGGTCGGCTGCGTGGTCGTCGTGCTGCTGTTCCAAAGCTCCGCCCACATGGAGGCGGCCTATGGACTGGCCATCACCATCACGATGATCTGCACCTCCGTGCTGCTGTTCTTCTATCTGCACGGCATACGTAAGATGCGGGTCTTCCCCTGGGCGTTCGTCACCTTCTTCGTCGCGCTCGAGGGATTCTTCTTCGTGTCCTCCCTCACCAAGTTCTTCCACGGCGGTTATTTCACCATCCTCATGGCCGCGCTCATCATGGGCGTCATGGTCAGCTGGTACAACGGCAGCCGGGTGGAGCGTCGCCAGTACACGATGCTGCCCGTGCGCAAGTACCTCGACCAGCTCGACCGCCTGCGCAACGACTCCCATTACGAGATGCTCTGCGACAACCTGGTCTACCTCACCAACAGCACGTCGACCGACATGCTCGACCGCGACATCCTCTACTCGATCTTCGACAAGCATCCCAAGCGGGCCCGCGCCTATTGGTTCTTGAACGTCGAGGTCTCCGACGAGCCCCATACCTTCGAGTACTCCGTGGAGAACTACGGCACCGACTTCGTGTACCGCATCCACCTGTACCTGGGCTACAAGGTCAACCAGCGCGTGAACGCCTATCTGCGCCAGATCGTCTCCGACCTTTCCGCCTCCGGCGAGCTCCCGGCTCAGGTGCACGATTACTCCGTGTATGAGAAGCCCGGCGTGATCGGCTCGTTCCGCTTCTGCCTGATCCGCAAGACGCTGGCACCCGAATCCGACGTCGACCAGCGGGAACGTCATGCCATTGCGATGAAGTACGCGATCCGCCGTTTCGCCGGTTCGCCGGTCCAGTGGTTCGGATTGGAAAACTCCAACGTGTTCTACGAGTACGTGCCGCTGTTCACCAATTTCAAACCCGTCGACCGCATCGCACGCGTCGCCGTCGACGAGCACAGGTAACCCAACGCCGCCCCTCAAAAGGCAAGGCAGGCACCGTCAAGGGCCCCGTCCACAGCGACGGGGCCCTTTTTGCGCATCGGGGCCTTTGGCACCGGGGTCCCTTTCGCGCTCGGCCCCTTTCGTGGTGGATCCCGCCGCACGTTGGACCCCCCCCTGCGCATCGGGCCGCTTGACGCGCACAAGGGGGCGTCCCCATGCCACCCCTGCAGATAGGCGGATCGATGACAGACCCCACGGCGAGCACGCGCTTCTTGGCCCATTCTGTGAAAACGGGCACGTTACCGGGCTCCATCGACCAAATATCGACGATCCATAGTTACCATGTTTTGTTGTTGTTTGCTGTCTATGGCGCGCACTTCGGCATCGGGCACGAGTTCTTCCGCAGCACACCAGCCCGACCCCGTCGATGCGCGACATGGGAAGAAAAGAGTGTCGTATGTTCACTGCCATCGTATCCATCGCGGGACTCGCCGTCTCCGCATACTCAGCGCGCAGGGAGTTGAGTCGGCGCAAGGAGTCGTCCAACCGCGACGGCATGGGCTGGGGAGTCGCCTTTTGCATCATGCAGGTGGTCTGCATCGCCCTCGGCCTGCTCGGCATGGCCCCCGACGACATCGTTTCCCCCATCGTCTTGAACCTCGTGCTCACCGCCTGCGCCTGGGCGAGCTTCGCGCGAGATCGCACGTGGGCGCGCATCGAAGCGCACTTGGAGCGCGGCGAGCTGCTCGCACAGCGCACCTTCGTCCCCAACTGCGGCTCGTGCGATAAGTACGGAGAATGCTCCCGCCGCGTCACCGCCGACGGCGACCTCACGCACCTCGGGCGAGTGCTCCGCAAACTCCGCGAGCCGCTTCATCGGGCCCGCATATGGCTGTATCGTCCCACCCCGACGTGCGTGATGCTGCTCATGCTCGCCGGCCTGTTCGCCATGCTCGGTCTCGAGATCCCCTCGAACCATGACCTGTCCTGGGCTTACCCCCTGTGCCTGCTCCTCGAGTGGGCGCTCATCACGGCCATCATGGCCGGCATGTTCTACCTCTTCCAGCGGAGGGGCGCCGCGCCTGCGACCATCGCCTTCCTCTGCTGGGGAATCGGCATGGCGCAATTCTTCGTCATCACGTTCAAGTCGATGCCCATCCAGCCCGCCGACCTCTCCGCGCTGAGCACGGCGGCAGCGGTGAGCGGCGGCTTCACGTACATCTTCAGCGCCTTTGGTTTTTACGGTATGGCCCTTCTGGCCGTCTCGATGCTGTTGTGCTCGCTCGCCGGCTGCTTCCCACCCGAGGCCGAGCGCCGCGACCGGCGCCTGCTCCTCACCAACCTGCTCGTCGGCGCCCTGTGCCTCGCCGGGGTGGGGGCCCATGTCACGCTGATCGACTATTACAACACCCTCAACATCACCGTCTACACCTGGCGCCCCCTGGAGAGCTATTATCGCCAGGGCTTCCTCCCCACGTTCATCTCCTCTGCGCAGACCATCAAGCCGCCCGTGCCCAAGGGCTACACCATGGACGAGGCCAAGGATCTCGAGAAGACGCTTGCCGACGAATACGACGCATCCGAAGGGGAGAACCCGAGCCGTCTTGAGGCAGAAGCGCAGTTCGAGCAACAGAAACCGACCGTCATCGCCATCATGAACGAGACGTTCTCCGACCTCTCCATCTATCAGAACATGCACGCCGGCTATGAGGGTCCCCAGTTCTTCAAGAGCCTTCCCGACACCCTGTCGCGCGGAACCCTCTACGTGAGCGCGTACGGCGGCGGTACCTGCAACACCGAGTTCGAGTTCCTCACGGGCAATTCCATGTCCTATCTCGGATCGGGTGTGTATCCGTACACCATTTACGACCTCTTCGAGGCCAACAACCTCTCCGAGCAGTTCAAGGACCTCGGTTACACCACGACCGCCATGCATCCCAACCACGGAACCAACTGGAACCGTGAAAACGTCTACACCGGCTTCGACTTCGATCGTTTCATGACCATCGACGACTTCCAGGATGCCGAGAAGCTCCGCGGCATGGTCTCCGACGCTGCGACCTATGACAAGATCCTCGAACTCCTCGAGGACGATCAGGCTCCGCAGTTCATCTTCGATGTGACCATGCAAAACCACGCCGGATACAACACCGGCCTGATGCCGCCCGAGAAATTCAAGAGCTATCCGATCGACGGCGTCCCCAACAATGAGGTCAACGAGTACCTGTCGCTCATCGAGGAGTCCGATCGCGCCCTTGAGGACTTCGTCGGAAAGCTGCGCAAGCTCGACCGCCCCGTCGTCCTTGTGTTCTTCGGCGACCACCAGCCGTTCTTCCCAGACAAATACAACAACCTCTGGTTCACCAACGAGGACAAGGCCGAGCACAACATGCGCCTGTGGACCACCGATTACATTATCTGGGCGAACTACGACGTCGCCGGCAACGCCCAGTCCAGCCAGGTCGACAACCTTTCCACCAACTATCTGGGAACCGAGCTGATGAGCATCATCGGCGCCCCGCTGACCGACTACCAGAAGGCGCAGATCTCCCTGCGCAGCTCCTTGCCGGCCATCAACTCGACCGGGTACATCGACTCAACCGGCACTCCGCATCTGTCAAGCGTCAAAGAAGCCGCCGACACCGAGCCCTCCTTGAAGGAGGCGATTGAAGCTCGCAACGACTACGCGCTGATCCAGTACTACGAGCTCTTCCGAGACGGCAAAAGCGTGTACACCAAGCTCCATCAGAGCGCAGCGAACGAAACCGATCCGAACCTCGCTCCCGGGACGACGAAGATCAAGTAACTCTAACGACCGGCAAGCGATAGATCGAAAGGCAATTGCCCGACCAGCGGGCCCTGGCGAACTATCAAATGCGCCTGAAATCCCGTCCCTGCATATCATGATGTCAAAACCCCTGCATGTGTTCAAAGCATGCAGGGGTTTTGCATATGATTCGCTTCCTCGTTTTTCAGTTGAGGGACTTTTGGTAACTACTTTCCGATCTCGCTCGGTAGACAGCCCCGAC
>JARIBW010000016.1 GCA_029264355.1 Collinsella sp.
GCGTGGTCTGGGCCACGGGCGAGGTGATGGCGACCTTCTCGCCGTAGCACGCGTTCAGCAGCGTGGACTTGCCCGCATTGGGGCGGCCCACCAGGGCCACGAAACCGGAGCGGAAGCCCTCGGGCACATCGGCGCACAGGGCGGGCGCGTCCATGGCGCCGGGAAGCTCCCCCGCCTCGATCATGGCGTCGAGCTCGTCGTCGGAAAGATCGGCGAACGGGTCAAAATCGGTCATGGTGTCGGTCATAGGTACTCCTCAACAGATACGTTGGAACTAAAAAATGTGCAATTGGGGACGGGTACGTTTTGAGTGTGCAAAACGTACCCGTCCCCAATTGCACACCCCGGGGTTGAATCGAGCGCTAGTGCCACGAGCCGATCAGGCCGAAGGCATGCGCGAACACCAAGACGCCCACGATCGCGGCGGTGATGGAAAGCGCGTACACGCTGGCGGCCGCGATGTCCTTGGCGCGCTTGGCGAGCGGATGCAGCTCCTGAGTCGCCAAATCGACGATGGCCTCCATGGCGGTGTTGCACAGCTCGGCGAAAATGACCAGGCCGATGCAGATGACGATCAGCGCCCAGCTGATGAGCTGCAGATTGGCCACAAGGCCCATGAGCACCGTCAGAATACCGGCGGCGAGCATGACTTTGATATTGCGCTCGGTCTTAACCGCGGTGACAAAGCCCTCAATCGCGTATCCGAACGAGCGGATGAAGGACGGATGGTCCTTGTTGGAACCCGGGATCATGGCAGCTCCTAATCGTGTGCGTGGTTGGTTATGGGGCCGACCTCCACCTGGGCGGGGTCCTCCCCGCGCTGGACGGCGAGTTCGCGCAGCAGCGCGTCCTCGCGCGCCTCCATCTCCTCGGCCTCGTCGTCCTCGATATGGTCGTAACCGAGCAGGTGCAAAAGGCCGTGGACGAGCATGAGACGGCACTCGTCGGCGGGATCGTTGCCAAACCCCGGCGCCTGTCGCGCGATGACCTCGGGCGCCAGGATGACGTCACCGAGTTCGAGCACCTCATCCAGCGGGATATCCTCGTCAAAGGCGGAATCGCACTC
This sequence comes from Collinsella sp., assembly GCA_029264355.1. GTDB lineage: Bacteria > Actinomycetota > Coriobacteriia > Coriobacteriales > Coriobacteriaceae > Collinsella. Next base: position 1,067 of record JARIBW010000016.1, read on the forward strand.
GAATGAGAGCACGTCGGTGGTGCGGTCGATCCCGCGCCACTCGTGATTGAGGCCATGCATCTCGTCCTTGTCGACATAGGAGAGCGAGATCTCGACGTCACGCTCAACGCCCTCTGCGGCGAGCACATGGTCGGCGATCGCACGGACCTCGTCCTCGCACAGCAGCGTGTCGAGATCCGCGTCGTTACTGATGAGCACGGACATGGCCATCATCCTTTCCCTTGCGACGGGCCTTCCCCGCAGCGCCGCCACCGGCGGCGAATCGATCAATTTGTACCTGTCCCCGATTGCGCGGTTGGCGGGGACGGGCGTCGAAGGCCTCGTAGGCCTCCACGATTTTACCAACCAGGCTGTGGCGGACCACGTCGGCGCGCTCGAGTTCGACGAACGTGATGTCCTCGACGTCCGAAAGGATGCTCGCCACGTCGGTCAGTCCGCCGCTCTTGCCGGGCAGGTCGCGCTGGGTGGCATCACCGGTGATCACGAACTTGGAGTTGAAGCCGAGACGCGTGAGGAACATCTTCATCTGCTCGGGCGTGGTGTTTTGAGCCTCGTCCAAGATGACGAACGCGTCGTTCAAGGTGCGGCCGCGCATATAGGCCAGCGGCGCGATCTCGATGACGCCGCGCTCGACGAGCTCGTGGACGCGCTCGGCGTCCATCATGTCGAACAGGGCGTCGTAGAGCGGGCGGACATACGGGTCCACCTTCTCCTCGAGCGTTCCGGGCAAAAAGCCCAGGTTCTCACCGGCCTCGACCGCCGGGCGCGTCAAGACGATGCGCCCGATGTCGCGGCGCTGCAGGGCGCAGACGGCCATGGCCATGGCCAGATAGGTCTTGCCCGTACCCGCGGGGCCGAGGCAAAACGTCACGGTGTTGTCGCGAATGCCCTCGATATACCGGCGCTGACCGGGCGTCTTGGCGCGGATGGACTTGCCGTGATAGGTGAGCAGGACGTCATCGTTCGAGCGCATCGCACGGGCATCCTCGCGGCGAAGCGCCCCTATGAGGCGCTCGACGTCGTCGGCCCGGAGGCGGTCGCCCTCGCGGGCGGCCGCGAACAGTTGCTGGAACACGCGAGTGAGCAGCTCGACCTCCGCCGGCTCGCCCGCGAGCGATACGGAGTCGCCGCGCAGGGTGACGTCCGCATCACTCAGCGCCTCGATCGCGCACAGGAGCTCGTCAGACACCCCGGTGACAAGGGCGGGGTCGACACCCTCGGGGATGACCAGGCGCACGCGCGCGGTCCCGGCGCTCATAGGTCGCACTCCCCCATGCTCGCGTGGAGCAGGCCGCGATCGTCCATGCCCGTGATCTTCACGCGCACGAGCTGCCCGGTGCGATCGGAGCCGGCGTCGTCCACGATCACGCGATGGAAGCTGCCGAGCGTGCCGCGGTTGCCGAACTCGAGCACCGCGGTCTCGCTCGAGCCGATGCGCGAACGCGCGTCGGCCTGCGAGGTGCTCTCGGCCACATGGCGCAATTCGCTCGAACGGGCGGCCATGACCTCGGGAGCCACCTGTCCGGGGGCAGTGGCGGCGGGGGTGCCGGGGCGGGCGCTGTAGCGGAACACGTGCATGCGGGAAAAGCCCACGCGCTCGCACAGGGCGCGGCTCTCGGCGAACTCATCATCCGTCTCTCCGGGGAAACCAGCGATGATATCGCAGGAGATGGCGGCGTTCGGGAGCTTGGTGCGGATGCGGTCGACCATGGCCTCGTATTGCCCGGCCGTGTAGGGGCGGTTCATGCGCGCAAGCGTGGCCGTGCAGCCGGACTGCAGGGGCAGATGCAGGAACGGGGCAACGCGCTCGCCGCCCGCGACCATGGCGTCGATCAGACGGTCGTGGACGTCCATGGGCTCGAGCGAGGACAGCCTCACCTGGGGGATGTCCGTCTGCTCCAGGATGATGTCGAGCAGCTCGTCGATCTCGACATGCGAGTCGGATGCATCGATGCCGTCGTAGGCGCCGAGGTTCACACCGGTGAGGACGACCTCGGGGATGCCCGCGCGCTCGGCGCGGCGGACCTGCTCGAGGACGGACGCGACCGGCACGGAGCGCTCCGGCCCGCGCGCCTTCCACACGATGCAGTACGAGCAGCGGTTGTTGCAGCCATCTTGCACCTTGACGCCCAAGCGCGAGCGGCCGAGCAGGTCGGCGAGGTCGTGCCCATCATCGAGACCGACCGTGCGCGCGGGCAGCCCCGCCACCTCGGCGGCGGTGCGGGCGACGTCGATCTTGGAGGGCTGGGCGATGACCCTCGGCGAGAGGTCAGTGAGCTCGCTGGGGTGCAGGTTGACCACGCAACCCGTCACCACCACGATCGGCTCGCGCGCGAGACCCAGCGCATGGCGCACGGCCTTGCGCGTCTTGGACTCGGCCTCGCCCGTGACGGCGCAGGTGTTGATGACGATGATATCGGCCTCGTCCTGATCGACCAGCGAGAAGCCGGCCCCCACGAGGTCGGAGGTGATGCGATCGGACTCGACGCGGTTGACCCGGCAACCCAGGTTGACCACGCAGGCGAAGGGACGCGTCATAGAGGTACCGTCCTAATCGAGGATCTCGTCGATGGCGTCGCGGATGCGGTCGCCCATGGTGCGGTGCTTCTTGGAACCGGCAGGGCTCTCACCCGCCGCATCGGCGAAACGCTCGAGCGCCTCGCGCGCGTCGTCGGAGAGCTTGGTGGGGACGTCGACCACGATGCGGGCGACGAACCTGCCGCGGCCCCCGGTCCCCAGGCGGGGCATGCCGTGGCCGTCCACCACGAGGGCCTCGCCGTACTGCGTGCCTGCGGGCACCTCGAGCTCGAAATGCTCGTCGGGCAGGATGCCCTCGACGTCGACCGTGCAGCCGAGCGCCGCTTCCGCGATGCCGATATGGACCTCGCTCAGCAGGTCGTCCCCATGGCGATCGAAGCGCTCGTCGGCCTCGACCTGGATGGTCACGATGAGGTCGCCCGCGGCGGCCCCGCGCAAGCCCGCCTCGCCGTAGCCGCGCAAACGCAGTTGGCGACCGGTGCCCACACCCGCCGGAACCTCGACGTCCAGGCGCTCATGGGTGCGGACGCGACCGTCGCCGTGGCAATGCGGGCAGGGCTTGTCGATGACGGTGCCCTCGCCCTTGCACTCGGGGCATGGGGAGCTGGACTGCATGGCGCCGAAGATGGACTGCTGGACCGTTGTCACGTAGCCCGTGCCGTTGCAGTTCGGGCACGGGCGCTCCTGGCCGTCGCCCTCCGCGCCGGTGCCGTCGCAATCCTCGCACGGACCGAGACGGTCGAACGTGATGGTCTTCTTGCAGCCCTGGGCCGCCTCCTCCAGGGTGATGGAGAGCGAGAGGGCCATATCGCGGCCCGCGCGACGACGGGCGCGGTCACGGGCGCGATCGCGCGTGCCGCCGCCGGTGCCGCCGAAGATCGAGGAGAAGATGTCGTCGACGCCCATGCCGCCGAAGATGTCGGAGAAATCGACGAACCCGGAACCGCCGGGCATGCCGTCCACCGTGCCGTAGCGATCGTACATCGAGCGCTTCTGCTCGTCGGACAGGACCGAGTAGGCCTCGTTCAGCTCAGCGAACTGCTCGTTTGCATCGGGCGCGTCATTGCGGTCGGGGTGAAGCTTGACCGCCTTCTTCCTGAACGCGCGCTTGATCTGATCGGGCGTGGCATCGCGATCGACGCCGAGCACCTCGTAGTAATCCCTCTTGTCCGCCACTATGTGGACCCTCCCCCAAGGTTTTCCTCAACTCATACGACCGCATGGGGCGCAGCATGCCCCGACGGTCCTGGCCGCACCCCCGAGGGATGCGACGCGCCGGCACGGCCACCGGGACCGCGCGGGTCCCCGGGCAGCGCGCCGACGTCTTTTCGTTCTACCCAAAGCGCGGCAGCCTCACACGCCCGAAATTGCCCGGGCGCATCGAGCACACGCTACATATACCGATACGGCCCCAAGAACATGGCCTGCGTGCAGCTGGAGAGCCACACGGAAATCAGGGCGAAGAACAGGCCGTTGGACACGCCGCTCGCAAACATCTGCAGGCCGCGCTTCCACCACAAGCCGCTGCGATGGAGCACGTCGTCGGAAAAGACCATGAACAGGCCCATCAAGAGCGGGATCGCGCACAGCAGCAGGAACATGGAGAACGTGCCCGAGAACGAGGAGAGCACCAGGAACGGCGTCACGAGGCCGAGCGTGTAGAAGCCCGAGCGGGCGCGGCCCTCGAGGCGCTCGGCGCTCACGTGGGCGCGGCCGACCAGGTCGCCCGTCTCTCCGCCGTTGGTGCCGGCGTTGCCGCGCCCCTTCATGCGGACCAGGTCGCCGTCGTGCGTGCCGGGCGGGAACTCGACCACGGCCTCGCCCTGGACGCGCGTGCGCCCCTCGCCGCCGCACACCGGGCACGGGTCGGCGACGACCTTGCCGGAGCCGCCGCATTCCGGGCACACCATGCGGGCCTGCCCCATGCCGAACATGCCGAGATCGACCGCGATGGAACCGGTGCCGCCGCAGGTGGGGCACGCGCGATGGTGCTCGGAGGCCACCGAACCGGAACCATGGCAGTTATCGCAGGATTCGTAGTGCGGGTACTTGACCGCGACGCGCGCGCCCTCGCTCGCCTGCTCACGGGAGAGCTTGACCTCGACGACCACATCCGCGCCGATCGAGGGGTTGTACGCGGAGGCGCTGCGGCGACGCTGCGTGGCAAAGCCGCCCATGCCGCCGAACGGGAACCCGAAGCCCCCGAAACCGGTGTAGCCGCCGGAATACCCGCCCGGAGCGGATGCGGGACCGCCTGCCGCGGCGAACGGATTGCCCGAGCGCATGGCGTCGTACCGGGCGCGCTTTTGCTCATCGGAGAGGACGGCGTAGGCCTCGGAGACCTCCTTGAAGCGCTCCTCCGCATCCGGTTCCTTATTCACATCGGGATGCAGCTTGCGGGCCTTCTGCTGGAACGCCTTCTGGATGTCCTTGGCCGAGGCGTCCTTATCCACGCCGAGGATGGCGTAGTAGTCTTTATCGTTCATTCCTGCCATATGGCAAAAAACTCCCTGCTACGGCTGTATTCAGTGGGAGACATTATATCCCGATGGGCGCGCGGCGCGCCCACGGAGCGCCGTCGGGCACCAAAAGCCCCCATTGTGCAATTGGGGACAGGTACAAATTGCGCATGCCGGGCAACCACGCGCGGCCCGCGCCCAGTTGAACAATTTGTACCTGTCCCCAATTGATCTGTCGCGGAAGGGGGGCTAGTCCTCGAGCTGCACCTGACGATACGTGATGCCGCAGCGGTCGAGAATGTTCTTGGAGATGAGGTTGTCTTCGGTACCGCAGTACTTGTCGTCCAAGTACACGACCTCGCCGATCCCCGCCTGAACGAGCGTCTTGGCGCACTCATGGCACGGGAACAGGGTGACGTAAACCGTGGCGCCCGCCATGTCCTTGAGAGAGCCGCGGTAGTTGAGGATCGCATTGGCCTCGGCATGGATCACGTAGTTGTGTTTGTCGTGCAGCGGATCGTCCGCGGTACCCCAGGGGAAATCGTCGTCATTCAAAGCGGACGGCGTGCCGTTGTATCCCACCGAGAGGATGCGGTTGTTCGTATCGGCGATACAGGCACCCACCTGTGTATTGGGGTCTTTGCTGCGCAGGGATGCCGCAACGGCGGCGCGCATGAAAAACTCATCCCAGCTGATCACATCTTCGCGTTTACCGGGCATGCCGCCCTCCTCTCAAACGTTTTGCACAGCATGGCGCAACAGGCGACGGCACGCAAGGGGTCCGCGGAAAATATGCCCGCGCGCGACCGCACGGCATGCCCGCGCATGACCGCACGGCATCCCCGCGCGTGGCCGCACGGCATCCCCTCGCACGGCCACACAACATGCCCGCGCGTACTACTCGGCGAGACCCCAAAATAGACCGAACAGCTCATTGCCGTCGAGCCAGCCGAGATGGGTGGGCTTGAGCGCACCCGCATCCCACATGGCGAGACCGGATGACAGGGCGCTCTCGCAAGCCGCACGCAAATCCGCCGTTGGAATACACGAAGCGGCCCGAACGAGCAAGTCGTATGGGATACCGTCGGTCATGCGGCAGGCGAGCATCAGATCCTCGGCCATGGCCTCACGCGGGCTGAGATGCTCGGTTTCGAACCGCACGCCCTCGTCGTCGAGCTGACGGTAACGCATGCGACCCTCGTGCGCGGCGCTCGGGGGATTCGAGTCCGATGTGCAAAAAGGGTGCGTCCCCAAATTGCACATCTCGGAGGCAGCGGCCATATCGAGCATGCCGGCGGCGGAGCGCCCGAGCCCCAGATAGGGTTTGCCGGTCCAGTAGGCGATGTTATGACGGCAGCGCTGGCCCGGACGGGCATAACTCGCAACCTCATATCGCTCAAACCCATCCTCCGCGAGCATCTTGGCGGCCAGGTCCATGCACGCGGCCTGAAAATCCTCGTCGGAGACCGCGACGCACCCCTGTGCCTCCAAACGCGCGAGCGGCGTGCCCTCCTCGAGCTGCAAGGGATACACCGAGACATGACCGGGGTTCAACGTCATGAGGGTCTCGAGCGTGCGCCCGAACGACTCGAGCGTCTGCCCGGGCAGCCCGCACATGACGTCGCACGAGGTGGAAAAACCCGCCGCATTGGCCTGGGCGATGGCGAGCAGGGCCTGTTCAGCGGAATGGATGCGGCCTATGGCCTTCAGCTCGTCCGCATCGAGCGTCTGAACACCAAGCGAGATGCGCGTCACGCCGGCCCCGCGCAAAGCCTGAGCCAGCCCGAGGGTGAACGACTCGGGATTTGCCTCGCAGGTGAATTCAACGGGATCGCAATAACCACGCACGAGCTCGACCAGCGAGACAAGGCGCATCCCCAAAAGACTCGGGGTTCCTCCACCGATGTAGACCGTCTCAACCTCGTCCAAGGCCCCGGCGCCGCCGAGCGCCTCGACCTGAGCAGCGAGAGATCGGCAATAGCGCTCCATCGCGGCGTCAAGCTCGCAAACGCCCAAAGCGCGCGAGTCGAAATCGCAATACAGGCACTTTGCCTTACAGAACGGAATATGCAGATACAGCGCACGCGGCCTCACGAAGGACGACCTCCAAACCCAGAATACTGGTTGAGGATACTCAACCCTAGTTACCAAAACCCGAATTTATTTTTTCATTTCCCCAGGATTCGAAAAATAAACTAAGGGTTTTGGTAACTAGAAACGAACTTTGCCCGATATCCAATGGAGGATGAACCGAACAAATCGAGGATCGGCGGCCCATACAACACGCGGGAAGGGCCGCGGGGCCGAAATACGGGCTCTCAACGCGCCGCCTCGCTGCGCATCGGCCCCATGGTCCCGGACACGCTACGAAGCGGAAACGGAGTTCGCGCAATCTCCCTCACCCGGACACCCTCGATCGCCGATTCCCGCGCGAGCCGCCAGCTCAACTTCGGCCTCGGCCTCATCGAGCAGGGCCATGAACTCCTCGTAGGTCGTGCACTGCACCACACGGCAGCGCCAAGCGGCGGCATGGGGCAGGCCCTTGAGGTACCAGCTCGAGAACGCACGGCCGCGCGCCATGAAGGGCTGCGTCTCGTGCAACAGCGTAAGGTGCTCGCGCAGGGCCTCGATGCGCTCGAGGGTGCCGCGCTCGGGCACGGGAACGCCGTCGAAGGCGAGCGCGCGGGCGTCGCCGAACACCCAGGGGTTGCCATAGGTGCCGCGCGCGATGAACACGGCGTCGGCGGCCGTATCGGAGAGCATGCGCGCGGCGTCCTCCGCGCAGAGTACGTCGCCGGAGCCGATGACGGGCACCGAGACGCGTCCGACGACCTCGTCGATCGTGGACCAGTCCGCCTCGCCGGTGTAAAGCTGGCTCGCGGTACGGCCGTGCACGGCAACGGCGGCGGCCCCGGCCTGCTCCATACGGGCGGCGAACTCGGCAGCCGTGTTCTCCCCCGCCGCAAAGCCGCGGCGGATCTTGACCGTGACGGGCACGCGCGCCTCGCGAACGGAGGCCTCGACGAGCGAGGCCGCGAGCTCGGGTTCTTTCATGAGCGCGGAACCCTCGCCCTTGGTGATGACCTTGCGCGCCGGGCACGCCATGTTGATATCGATGAGCGAGAGCTTGTCCCCCACACGCTCCTGCACCGCGTTCACGGCGTAGGCGAACTGATCGGGCTTCGTGCCGAACAGCTGCACGCAGATCTGCGGCTCCTCGGGCTCGGGCTCCACGAGTACCCAGGTCTTGGCGCTCTTGTGGGCAAGTCCGGCCACGCTCACCATCTCGGTGTAGGCCATCTCGGCCCCGCGGCGCCGGCACATGATGCGATACGCGGCGTCCGTGACGCCCGCCATGGGTGCCATCAAAAATGGCTGCCGCTTGAATTGTTCGCGCAGATCCATTTAATCCTCGACCTTGAGGATGGCCAGGAACGCCTCCTGGGGCACCTCGACGGAGCCAATCGCCTTCATGCGCTTCTTGCCCTCTTTCTGCTTCTCGAGCAGCTTGCGCTTGCGCGAGATGTCGCCGCCGTAGCACTTGGCCAGAACGTCCTTGCGGCGCGCCTTGACGGTGGAGCGGGCGATGATCTTGTTGCCGATGGCCCCTTGGATGGGCACCTCGAACAGCTGCCGGGGAATGATCTCCTTGAGCTTGTCGCACAGTCCGCGGGCCAGGCCGTAGGCCTTGTCCTTGTGCACGATGAACGACAGGGCATCGACCTCGTCGCCCGAAAGCAGGATGTCGAGCTTGACGAGCTCGCTCATGCGGTAGTCGGAGAACTCGTAATCCAGGGACGCGTAGCCCTTGGTACGGCTCTTGAGCTGGTCGAAAAAGTCGAGGATGAGCTCGGCGAGCGGAATGTCGAAGTGCATCTCGACGGACTTCTGCGACAGGTGGATCATATCGGTGGTGATACCGCGATGCTCGATGGCGAGCTGCATGACCGCGCCGGTGTACTCGGGCGGGGTGATGATCTTGGCCTTGAGGTAGGGCTCCTCGATGTGGTCGATGCGCGTGACATCGGGCAGGTCCTGCGGGCTGCGGACCTCGAGCATCTCGCCGTCGGTCTTGTAGACGTGGTAGTCCACGCTGGGGCTCGTGGCGATGAGCGCCAAATCGAACTCGCGCTCCAGGCGCTCCTTGATGACCTCCATATGAAGCAGGCCGAGGAAACCGACGCGGAAACCGAAGCCGAGGGCCGCGGAGGTCTCGGGCTCCCAGATCAGCGATGGATCGTTGACGTGGAGCTTCTCCAGCGCGTCGCGCAGGTTCTCGTAATCCTTGTTGTCGATCGGGAACAGGCCCGTGTACACCATGGGCTTGGCCTCGCGATAGCCCGCCAGGGGCGCGTCGCAGGAATTGCCCACGAGGGTGAGGGTGTCGCCCACGTGCACGGCCTCGGGGTCCTTGAGGCCCGTGACCACGAAGCCGACCTCGCCGACGCCGAGGGAGTCGAGCGCGAACTCGGCGGGATGGCGCACGCCCACGCCGTCGACGAGAAATTCCTCGCCGCCCTGCATCATGCGCACGTGATCGCCCTTCTTGACCTGACCGTCGAAGATGCGGACCGTGGCCACGACGCCGCGGTACTCGTCGAAGTACGAATCGAGGATCAGGGCCTTAAGCGGCTTGTCGGCGTCGCCCTTGGGCGGGCTCACCAGGAACACGATGGCCTCGAGCAGGTCGTGGATGCCCTCTCCCGTCTTGCCGGAGACGCACACCGCGTCGTCGGCGGGGATGGCGAGCTCGTCCTCGATCTCGACTTTGACCTCCTCGGGGTGGGCGGAGGGCAGATCGATCTTGTTGATCGCCGGCACGATGTCCAGATCGGCGTTCATGGCAAGGCTCGCGTTGGAGACCGTCTGGGCCTCGACGCCCTGTGTGGCGTCGACCACGAGGACCGCGCCCTCGCACGCGGCGAGCGAACGGGAGACCTCGTAGGTGAAGTCGACGTGACCGGGTGTGTCGATGAGATTGAACTGGTAGGTCTGCCCATCGTCGGCGTCGTACATGACGCGGACGGCGTTGGACTTGATGGTGATGCCGCGCTCGCGCTCGATGTCCATGGTGTCGAGCAGCTGCGACTCCATGTCGCGCTCCTCGACGGTGCGGGTGAGCTCGAGGATGCGGTCGGAGATCGTCGACTTGCCGTGGTCGATGTGCGCAACGATGGAGAAGTTGCGGATGTGGGAAGTGTCAAAAGTATTCATGCTGACCATCTTACCTGAAAGAACGTCCCGCGGGGGTGTGCCGCCTGTGAATTTGCCGCCCGTTCGGGCCCTGCGCAAGAAGATGGACCCACCGGGCTCTTCTATGCGCGTGGAAGCTACGGAGAATTCTCAGGCGGCGCGCTCCGGCGGAGCGTCAGGCAAGACGGCCGAACATGCACGGAGGGAGAGTTTAGAGCCTTCCCGCCTCGGCCAGGAGCTGCTTGGCGTGGGCGAGCGACTCGTCGGTGGCATCACCGGAGAGAAGACGGGCGATCTCGGCGATGCGCTCGGGCCCCTCGACGCGGACCAGGCTCGTCTCGGGGATGTCGGACTCGTCGTCGCGGCGCACCACGTAGTGGACGGAGCCCTGCACGGCCACCTGGGCCAGATGCGTGACCACGATCACCTGATGGGTGCGGGCGAGGTCGGCGAGCACCTGAGCGAGCGAGCGGGCAGTGGAGCCGCCCACACCGGCGTCGACCTCGTCGAATACGAGCGTATCGACGGCATCCGCCTCGCCGAGGACGACCTTGGAGGCGAGCATCACGCGCGAGAGCTCGCCGCCGCTGGCGATGCGGCGCAGCGGGCGGGGCGTCATGCCGGCGCCACTGCGGTACAGCAGCTCGCAGGCGGTCGAACCCTGGGCGGTCCAACGCTCGCGCGGAAGCGGCTTGCTCTCCCACACGAGCTCGGCACGCCCCATCTCGAGACGGGCCATCTGCTTGCCCACCTCACGGCAGAATCGCGGGGCCGCGGCGTTGCGACGCTTGGCGAGCGCTCGGGCGGCCTCGGCGAGCGCGTTCTCGGCGGCATCGCGCGCCTCGCGGGCGCGCCTCACGCGGGCCTCGGCATCGTCGACGAGCGAAAGCAGCTCGGCCGCCTCATCGCGCCGGGCGAAGACATCCTTCATATGCGGACCCCACTGGCGCAGTAGGCCCTTGAAGGCCGAATAACGCTCCTGGGCGGCGGCCAACTCGGCCGGGTCGAAATCGACCGAATCTCGGTACCGGCGCAGCTCTGCGGCCGCGTCCTCGACCGTGATGGCGGCACCGGAGAGCTCATCGGCGAACTCCGAGAGCTTCGCATCGACGCGGGCCATGCGGGATAGCTCGGCGATGGCGGTGTTGAGCGCATCGAGTGCACCGCCCTCGCAGGTCAAGGCCTCGGCGGCGTCGTTCGCGCAGCAGGCGAGGCTCTCGGCATGCTCGACGCGCGGCAGGCGCTCCTCGAGCTCCTCGAACTCGCCCGGGCGCGGGTCGACCTCGGAGATTCGCTCGAGAGCGAACCGGGCCTCTTCCAGGCGGCTGCCCTGCGTGCGGCTCGCCTGCTCGACACGCGCGAGCTCTCGCTCGGCCTCATTGGCACGCGCAAGCGCATCGCGATAGGCGGCGAGTGCGTCGGCGACGCCCGCTCCGGCCCAGGCATCGACCATCGCGACGTGGGAGGCGGGGTCGAGCAACCGCTGATGTTCGTGCTGGCCGCACAGGTCGATCAGGGGGTTCACGCGCTCGGACAGCTCGCGCACGCTCGCGAGCGAACCATCCACCCGCACGCGGGAGCGCCCGTCGGAGCCCAGGCGACGCTGGATGACGAACCCCTCCTCGTCGTGGGCGCCGCCGAACAGGCGGCCCTCGACGAGCGCGCCGTCGCTCCCCTCGCGAACCGTCGCGGAGTCCGCGCGCTCGCCCATCAGCAGCTTGAGGGCGGAGAGCAGGGCGGTCTTACCCGCACCCGTCTCGCCGGTGAGAACCGTGAGTCCGGGGCCGGGCACCAGGTCGGCGCATTTGATCAGCGCGATGTTCTCGACATGGATCTCATCGATCATTGCGCACCCCGTAAAAGACGCGGCTCACGGACGTGTAGAAGCTCTCCGGGCCGTAATCGAGCATCAGGATATCGGCGTCGCCTCGGCGCACGACCGCGCGCTCGACCTCGCCGGACGGCGTGAGGAACTGGCCGTCGAGCGCGATGGCCGGGGTCGAGGGGCGCTCTTTGGACACCGATATCTTCACGACGTCGGACGGGGACGTGAGGAAGGCACGCGCCTGGATGGTATGGGGCGCGATGGGCACGCAGACCATGCCGGTGTACTCCGGGCTCACGATGGGCCCGCCGGCGGACAGCGCGTACCCCGTGGATCCGGTGGCCGTGGAAACCACCACGCCGTCCCCGCGCAGACGGTCGATGTGATGGCCCGAGACGGTGATGTCGAACTCGACCATATCGGAGAGCGGGCCGCGCGCAAGCGCGAGGTCGTTCAAGGCAAAGCCGGTGCAGAGCTCCTCCTCGCCGCGCTCGTTCACACTCACGATCTCGCAGGAGAGCGTGGCGCGGCGGCTCACGTGCAGCTCGCCGGCCAGGGCATCGGCCACGACCGAGAGGATGTTCTTGTCCTCGGGGCTCGCGGCGGTGAGAAACCCGAGGTGCCCGTAGGACAGGCCGAGGATCGGGATCTCGCGATACCCCACGATGCGCGCCGCGCGCAGGAGCGTGCCGTCGCCGCCGAGCGAGATCACGAGTCCGCAATCGGCGAGATCGGGCGTTGATTCGATACCGGAGCGCTGGTCGGCGGCCCATTCGACGTCGAAACCCTGACGTGTGAGCCACAACTCGAGGGTGAGCCCGCTCTCAACGGCCTCCTGTTTGTAGTAATTGGGGACGAGCAGGACCTTCATCGCTCAACCTCCGAATACACCAGCGCGTCGATGCGCGCGGACACGGCAGACGCGTCCATCCCCTCCCGAGACGCAGCGGACGCCCCGCGGGCGCCCAGCAGGAAGAACTCACGGTTGCCCTTGGCGCCCGTGATGGGCGAGGCGCACAGCCCCAACGGGGACAGGCCGCTCCCGCGGAAGAGCTCGACCGCATCGCGGAGGACGTGCGCGTGAACGGCGGGGTCGCGGACGATGCCACCCTCCCCCACCTCCCCTTGAGGCGCCTCGAACTGAGGCTTGACGAGGGTCAGGAACGCGCCGTCGGTCGTGAGGAGCTCGAGCACCGCGGGCAGGATCGCGGCGATGCTCGTGAACGAGACGTCGCACACGGCCAGATCGGCGCTCGCACGATGACCGAGCCCGGGGACGTCCACGATGTTCGTGCGCTCGAGCAGGGTCACCCGCTCATCCTGGCGAAGCGACCAGTCGAACTGCGCTCGCCCCACGTCCACGGACAGGACATGGGAGGCTCCGCGCTTGAGCAGGCAATCGGTGAAGCCGCCGGTGGAACATCCCACATCCAGGCAGTCGAGGCCGGAAGGGTCCACCTGCAACGCATCAAGGGCACCGGCAAGTTTGAGCCCACCGCGGCCCACGTAGGGGATGCGCCCCTTCACATGCAAATCGATGCCGGGCTTGACCATCATGCCGGGCGAGCTCAGGCGCTCGCCGCCGGACGAGACGAGGCCCGCCATCAACGTGCGCAGGGCATCTGCGCGATTCTCGCAGATGCCCTGGGAAATCAATTCATCATCAAGTCGAACGCGTGCCACGTGGCCCTTCCTTATGCCCCACTCGATTCGGGGTCGGTCTCGGCCTGCTCGGCAGGCTGCTCAGATTCGGCCACGGTCGCAATCTCGGCATCGAGCATATCGGCCTCGCGCGGCGACAGCTCGAACGAATCGACCATGTCCACGGCGCGGGAGCCGAGCTCGATCGCCTCGTCGAACAGGTCGAGGCTGCGCTCCAGGGACGTGTCCTTGGAGCGGACCTGGGCGATGATCTCGTCCAGGCGCTCGGTGATCTCGTCGAAGTTGCCCTCGGCCATGCGCTACTCGCCGGCCTCGGCGTCGAAGGGATCGTCGAAGATCCGGTCGAGGTCATCCTCGGCAAAACCGTAGTCGTCGGCCTCGAAGCGCGCGCGGGACTCCTCGGCGGCGCGGGCGGCCTCCTCCTCGGCCGCCAGGCGCTTGGGGTCGATCTCGAACCACAGGGCGGCCAGGCAGGCGGCCTCGGCATCCTCGGCGGTGATGGTGCAGGCGACGTGCTGCAGGCTGGGCAGATGACGGTCGCGCACGATGCGGCCGAGCACACCGTTCACAAAGCCGGCGGACTCATCGGTGCCGTAGGCCTTGGCGATCTCGACGGCCTCGTTGATGACGACGGCGGCGTCGAGCGTGTCGGCGACCTGGAAATACAGCTCGTAGACGGCGGCGCGGAGCAGGTTGCGATCGGCGCCGGGCATGCGCTCGAGGGACCAGTTGGCGGATACGGCGCGCAGGGCGGAGTCGATGCGGTCGCGGTTGGCGGAAACGCCGCGCGCGATCTCGATGGCGTAAGGCGCCAGCGGACCCTTGGACAGCGTGTAATCCCCCGCCAGGACGTCTTCGACGGACTGCCCGCGCATCTCGGACTGGAACAGGATCTGCAGCGCCTGGCTGCGGGCGAGCGTGCGCCCGCGGTTGACTTTGAGACTTGCCACGCGCTACTCCTTGGGAAAGACGAGGCTGTCGATGCAGATGTTCACGCACTCGACCTCGACGCCGACCTGGGCGTCGATGGCGTCCACAACGGCGACGCGAACGGCCTCGGCCAGCTGCTTGAACGGATAGCCGAAGAAGACCGTGAGGTGCACGGTCAGGCGAAGCTTGTCGTCGACGACCTCGGCCTCGACGTCCTCGCCCATGGGCACGGACTTGGTGGAGAACATGGAGACGAGGTTGGTGGCGAGGTCCTTCACGCCCACGGACGCGATGCCCTCGACCTCCTCGACGGCGCGGGAGACGATGGCAGTCAGCACCTCGGGTGCGATGCCGATGCCGGCGATGGTGATCTCTTGCGACATGCCCACTCCTTTACGTGGTAAGCGCGCGGCCTCATGCGGGCCGCGCGACGGACGTGCACTGGATTCGAGCGATTAGAGGCGCTGGACGAACTCGCCGGTGCGGGTGTCGACCTTGATGCGCTCGCCCTCGTTGAGGTACATGGGGACCTGGACGACCGCGCCGGTGTCGATGGTGGCCGGCTTGGTGGCACCCTGGACGGTGTTGCCCTTGGCACCCGGGACGGTCTCGACGACCTCGGCCTCGATGAACATGGGAGGATTCACGCCGAGCAGCTCGGTGTCGGCGTAGAGCAGCTGGGCGTTGTCGTTCTCGCGCAGCCACTTGGAATTGTCGCCGATGAAGTCGGCCGGGACGGCGATCTGCTCGTAGGAGGTCATGTCCATGAAGTAATAATTGTCGCCGTCGTTGTAAAGGTACTGCATCTCGTTGGTGATGAGCTGCACGCTCTCGAACTTGGAGCCGGCGTTGCAGGTGTTCTCAACCACGCGGCCGGTCTTGAGGTCGCGGGTCTTGTAGCGGACGAAGGCACCGCCCTTACCGGGTTTGACGTGCTGGAACTCGACGATGGTGTAGTACTTGTCCTTGATCTTGAGGCCCATGCCGTTGCGGAAGTCGGCGGTGGTGATGGAAGCCATGGCTTGCCTTTCTGTAGAAGAATCGAACTGTAAAAGTATACCCGATTTAGGCGACCTACACGGAACGTCCCCTCAAGAACGCAACGGACGTGCGGCTATGCCGAGCTCCCTTCCGAGCAGCTGAAGGAGCTCCGTTCGATTATGGACCCCGAGCCGCCTATATGCGGCCAGGCGCGCAGAGTTGACGGAACCGACAGAGTACCCGACGGCATGCGCTATCCGACGGCCGGATAAGTGCCCGAAACTCGATATCAAAGGAGGTGGGCAGGGCACCCTGGAGCTCTTCCAGCGCCCGCAGCGCAACAAGACGAACCTCATGCTCCATAAGGCCGACGGTGACGCCGACGGCCATCCCGAACATGAGCGCATGGACCGAAGCCCGCCAAGAGGACGCGCCCCGTGATCGCTCAACAACCATCCACAGCATGAGAAGGGCATACGCCAACCCAAGCCGAGCGGAGCCCCACAGGGCATATCCCGCCGTCACCATCTAGACCCAGGTATGCGGCAAGCGACATGTGCGATGCGCCCTGCAGCATCGATACAAGCACATGGAATATGACGATTGAGCAAATGGCGGCGCCCTCGACTAGAATACGCCCGCGCCCATGGAAAAGGCGAGCACGGCGATAATCGCATACGAGGCGATGACGATACCCGTCACGCAGTCCATGGAACCGACGAGGAACACGTGATGCGGAAAAGCGCACAGAAGCAGCAGGGGCGCATATCGGATATACGTATGGATCCGACTCCCCATCATGGCCGCCAAACCTCACCCTGCACATACATGCAACAAGTGAGCGCCCCTCACTTATAGAAAGGTCAACATGGACGATAAGAAGATGGGTAGAAGGGCACCATGGACGATACGAAGATGGATAGAAGGGGCGCCATGGACGATAAGAAAAAGGCGAGCTTAAACCCCACGGTCTTCTATGTGTGTTTAGCTTGCAATACCGTTGCCATAACCCTTAACTTCGCGAAGGTGCTATCAGATACAAGCTTGAATCATATTTCTCATGCAACGCTTTGCGCCTGTCTCACGTGGTACGCATTGACGACGTTCAAAGACAGACGATTCGTCGCCTTCACAGTTTTCATAGTGGCACTGGTGATTCAATTGCTGATGTATATCACCATCTACTGGTGAAGTCGCAGAATACCGCGAGAAGGGGTTGTCACGCAAAGCCCGCTGTGTGGCGTGAGTGGCAAGTTCGGTCGGATGCGGCCATGGATCAGCACGAGCGCTGCGGGGTTGCGGGCAGGAAGGAACCGAGCATGCAAAACGACATTAAAGCCAAGCTCGTGCGCCGATTGGGCGATCTCATGATCGCAATCTATGTGGCATTGCTCGTCATATCGATATTGATAGATGACTGGCCAATCTCAAATGATCTTCCGACGCTCGGAACGCTCACGGTATGTTCGCTGGTAATCCTCGCGGCGCTTGAACATAAGTATTCCGGGACCCCACGCAAGCAATCAGATCCAAAGCAGTACATACTCGCGGGAGCACTTGGAGTGTTAATCATCGTGGTCGCGATTCTTTTGAAGGACGTATTGGACACGATCCCATGAGGGACCTGTAAAACGCGATCACAGCCGGGCCCGCCATCGCAACGTGATGACGGGCCCGGCTTTTTTCCAATTTGAGAATGAGCTGCGACCACAGCGACTCAGGGGGGTGCCTGGTTCAGCGCCCTAGCAGTCGATGACGACCAACTCGTGCGTGGAGGTCGTGAAGGGCTCGTAGCCGTCCTTGGTGACCACGCCGTAGTCCTCCAGGCGCACGCCGCCCACGCCGGGCAGGTAGATGCCGGGCTCCACGGTGATGACGGCGCCCTCCTCCACGATGTTGCTCTTGCGGCCGAAGACCGGAAGCTCGTGGATGTCGATGCCCACGCCGTGGCCGAGGCCGTGGCCGTAGTACTCGCCGTAGCCCGCGTCGCCGATGATCTTCTGGGAGAGCAGGTGGATGTCGTGGCCGTCCACGCCGGCGTGAATCGCCTCGACGCACTCCTCGTGCGTGCGGCGGACGATGTCGTAGATCTCGCGCTGCTTCTCGCTCGGCTCGCCCACACAGACCGTGCGGGTCATGTCGGACTTGTAATCGCGGTAGCCCGCGCCGTAATCCATGAGGACGAAATCGCCCTTCTCAACCACACGGTCGCTGGGGATGGCGTGAGGATTTGCGGTGTTGGGGCCGGAAGCGACGATGGAGCCGAAGGCCAAATCGTCCGCGCCGTGGTCGAACATGAAGGTCTCGAGCTCGAGGCGCAGCTGCTTCTCGGTGAGGCCGGGGCGGATCACGGTGCACATGTGGGTGAACGCAGCGTCGGTGATGGACTGCGCATGGCGCATGAGCTCGATCTCCTCGGCGTCCTTGATGGCGCGCATGAGCTGGAGGTCGCCGTGCATGAGCGGCAGGCTCGCGCAGACGGAGCAATCCTCGAGGCCGCGCTCGATACCGCGGAAAAAGCTGATGTGCATGTCGTCTTCGACGGCGATGACGCGACTCCTGGTGGAGCGGGCACGCTCGGCAACCCAGCGGGGCATGTCGATCTCGTCAATGTCGAGCTTCCAAGGGCTGCCGGCCGGCATGTTCTCCTCAAAGGAGTTGAAGTAGCGGGAGTCCGTGTGCAGGAAGCACTCGTCGGCCGTGATGAACGCGACGTGCGGGTACTCGCCGGTGTAGTCGAAAACGCGCATGGCGCCGGTGAGCCAGCGCAAGTTGGCCTCATCGCGCACGACCACGGCATCGTAGCCGCGCTCGGCCATGAGGGCGCGCAGGCGGGCGATGCGACCGGCGGGACCGTTGAGGATCTCGGACATATCGATTCCTTTCTCACGAAAGATGTGTAAACAGGGCTACTCGGATTTGCGCGAGGCGATGAACGCCCGCGCGTGACGCTCGAGGATCTCCTCGTCAATGGACGAAAGGCGAATGACGCCGGGGTACTTGGGCAGCGCGAGCTGGAAGCGATTGGCAACGCGGAAGCGCTCGGCGCGCAGGGCCTCGATGAACGCATCGGGCTCGAGGTCGAACGACAGCTCGCCGATGCCGAGGTCCTCGAGATGGTCGTCGAGCGCGAAGACCTCGTCGACCGAGAAGTCGCAGGCATCGATGGCAAGACGGGCCTCGAAGCGCATACCCTCGGCGAGGAGCAGGTAGTAGGGATGCTCACCCTCCCCCAAGCACGCCGACAGGGCATGGGCGGTGGTGTGGCCGAACAGCAGCGCGCGACGAGCCGAGGGACTCACGGACTTGGCGACGTTCAGGCGCGCGGTGAGCGTGGTGGAAAGCGCATCGGAAAATGACATCTTGTTCTTGGCCAGGATGCCCCGGACGGCGGCGCCGAACCCGTCCCAGCAGGCGCGGCTCTCGGAAAGATACGCACCGCACATGAGCGCGTAGCCCAGGCCGTTCTCCGCGATCGGTCGATCGCCCACCAGCTCGAGATCGCACACCACGAGCGACACCTCGGGGTCGAGGCTGACGAGGGGATCCCCGGAGACGGCGAGCGGCGTCATCTGCGTGGAGCAGCGAATCATGGCGTCGAGCGTGGTGGGGACGAGCGCGCAGGGCACGCCGCCGCACCAGGTACGGGAAACATAGCTCGCCAGGGAGCAGGCATCATCGCCGCCCACGCCCACGATCAGGTCCTCGGCGGTGATACCGGCCGCGGAAAGCTCTGCATATCGCGCAAGGGCCGATTTGGCTTCGAGCGCAGCAGAGACCGCGACGCACTGGACGACGGCGCTGAAACCGCCGTCGACCAACGCGCGGCGCACCGTCTCGACATGGTTGGAATCGATGTCATCGGTGGTCAGCACATAGGCGCGGGAGGGCTTGCCCACGGCCCCGGAAAGGAACTTGGGAAGCTCATCGAGAGCCCCGAAGCCGAGACGGACATCGGTGCTCCGGGAACCGAAGGAAAGCAGCTTGCGACGGATCGTCATAGAAGACCACGCTCCAAGAGAAGCTCGGCAACGGTATAGGAAACCTCGGTGAACGAGGTGCCACGGATATCGACGGTGAGGTCGGCGGCGCTTTCGTACAGCGGGCGCCTGTGCTCGAGCAGACGGGCGGCATGGTCGGCGCTGCGAAAATCAGGACGGGTATCTGAGCGGCGGATCTGACGAAGTGAATCGTCTATATCGCCCTCGAGGTAGACACAGTAACCCATCTCGTGGATGAGGTCGATATTTCGAGGAGTCTCGATCACTCCCCCACCGCATGAGACGAGTAGGCTGCGCTCGGAGCCGAGACCCTCGAGGGCCTCGGTCTCAAGCGTGCGGAAGTGCTGCTCGCCCTCGCGCTCGAAGATCTGCGAGACCGTCAGGCCGCGCTTGCGCTCGACGAGGCGATCGGTGTCGACGAAACGCCGATGGAACATGCGCCCGAGGTTGCGGGCGAGCGTGGACTTGCCCGCCCCCAAGAACCCGACGAAGAAGATGTGGTCGCATCCGCGTTTCACGCTAGGGGTCATGGCGGCGCTACTCCTCGCAGGGGACGCCGCGCAGCGCCATGCGCTCGAAGATGCGGAAGATCTGCGTGTACCACAGATCGGCGCTGGACTGCGGCTTGACGAGGATGGTGGTGATGCCGGCGAGCTTACCGCCCCACACATCGGTGTAGAGCTGGTCGCCGATCATGACGGCCTCCTCCTTGCGAGCGCCCAAGCGCCTCATGCCCGCCGTGATGGCGAACGGCAGCGGCTTGCAGGCAAAGGAGATGTAGTCCATGCCGAGTTCGCCCGCGGAGCGCGAGACGTGGCTCACATGCCAATTGTTGGAGACCATGATGAGCTCGAATCCGAGTTCGCGGGCATGGTCGAGCCAGGCCGCCACGGAATCCGGTGCACACGTACGGTCGCGCGGCACGAGGGTATTGTCGCGGTCGAGCAAGATCGCGCGCTTGCCCGATGCCCACAGGGCATCGAGGTCGATGCGCTCGACGCACGTTATGTAGCGGCTGGGGGAAAGGATGCTCATAGGCGCTACTCCCAGGACTTTTGATGATCGTCGTAGGTCTCGGAGAAGAACTCCTCGTCCTGCGTGATGAAGAAGTACAGGTCGTTCGAATCGGTGGGGTCCAGCGTGGCGCGTATGGCCTCCACGGACGGGGAGCAGATCGGCGTCGGCGGCAGGCCGGCGTTCTTGTACGAGTTGTACGGGCTGTCGATCTTCTGGATATCCTTGGCGGTGACCTCGCCGCCCGTCACGTACATGAGCGTGGCATCGCTTTGCAGGTACGCGCGCCCGGCAAAGTCGCCCTTGCCGGCAAGGCGGTTCAGGAACACTGAGGCGACGTGCGAGCGCTGCTCTGCATGCAGGCCCTCGCGCTCGACGATGGAGGCCAGATCGAGCAACTGATAGGCGGAGAGCTCGACGCCGAACCTCGCCTTGATGGAGGCGAGCCCGGCGTCGATGTCCAGCGCATCGAGCACGTCGGACCGGTACTGGCCGAGCATGGCGCGGATGATCTGATCAGCGCTCGGCGTTCCGCTGAAGGTGTACGTCTTAGGGAACAGGAAGCCCTCGAGGGAGTCGTCGTCGGCCTCGGAGAGGAATGGGAAATCGGCCTTGTAGTTGGATGCCTTGGCCTGCGCGATGAAATCATCGGCGGGGATGCCGTAAACGTCCTCGACGATGCGGGCCGTTTGGGCGACGGTCTTGCCCTCGGGGACCGTGAGCTTGAGCCCCTCTACATTGGGACCGGCCACGAGCTGCTTGACCACGGCGATGGGGTCTTGCAAGGTCTCGAAGCGGTACTCGCCGGGCTTGAGCTGCATCTCGGCGCCGAGCTTCCTGACGGCGGCGTAATACTCGCCGGTGTCCTCCACCACATGGTTCTCGACGAGGGTCTGTGCGATAAGGTCGCCCGTCGCGCCCTCGGGGATGACGACGTTCACCGGCTGACCGGCCTCGATGGCCGCACCCGCACCGCCGAACACACGGGGGAACACGAACACAGCCGCCACGGCAACCACGACGACGGCTATGAGCACGCCGATGACGACGGGGAACCCGGAGCGCTTGGCCGTGGCCCGCGCGTAAGCGGGATGAGCGTGCGCGGATCGACCATGCACGTGGGCTTGAGTCGACATTGGGACGCGCTGTGGGTGCGGCGCCGCCCCGCGAGCGGGTCGCGGTGCCGCGGCACGGGGGCGGGGGGCGTGTGCGGCGGGGCGCGAGGTCGGGGCCTGCGCGCTCGGGCGGAATCGCTTTCCAGCGGGACGCTCTGCCCGCTGATCGCGATGCGAGCCGTAGTCGTTAGCCACGATCGTCCTTTCGTCCATGGGAATCGAGCCAGGCTTGTAAGAACAGGGAGGCGGAGATCATATCGACCTTACCGCGCATCTGCCTCTCGTTCAAACCTTGTTCTCGCAGAATGCGCTTTGCCTCGGTAGACGAGAGGCGCTCGTCAATGAACTCGAGCGGAAGGCCGGACGCGGCCGCGATGCGGCCGGCGACCTCACGGATGCGCACGGCTTGGGGCCCCTCCTCCCCCGACATGGTCTGCGGAAGGCCGCAGACCAGGACATCGGGTTCATGGTCTTCCAAGATCATGCGGAACGAGCGGGACATGCCCTCCACTTCACAGGCGGGCAGGACCTTGAGCGGCATGGCCACGCGACCGGTGCGGTCTGAGACGGCGATGCCGGTGCGCGTACCGCCGATATCGAGGGCAAGAGCTACCACGTGACACCCACCTGACGTCCGCTACGCGCCGAGCGCGGTGCGAGCGGCCTCGAGAGCCGCCGCAACGCCCTGCGCGTCCTTGCCGCCGGCCTGGGCCATGGTGGGCTTGCCGCCGCCGCGCCCGTCGACCAGGGGCGCGATCTGCTTGATGACGTTGCCCGCATGGAAACCGGCGGAAGCAGCGTCGTCCGTGGCGGCGGCGATCAGGGCGGGCGTGCCCTTCTCGGTCACCGTGGCGAGCACGCAGGCGCAGGCGCCGGAGACCTTCTGGCGGATGGTATCCCAGACATTGCGGAGATCGGAGGCCTCCAGGCCGGAAAGCTCGGCCACGACGAGCTTGTATCCACCCATATCCTGGGCGTTCTCGATGGCCGAGGAGATGGCGTCGGAGCCGCCGCCGGTGAGCGCGCGCTTGAGCTTCTGGTTGGACTCGCGGAGCTCCGCCTGCAGGGAGGAGATACGCGCGGGGACCTCCTCGATGCGGCACTTGAGCTGGGATGCGGCCGTCTCGGCGAGCGCGGCGCGCTGCTCGAGGTAGGCGATGGCGCCAGTCGAGGTGACAGCCTCGATGCGACGGACGTTGGAGCCGGTGGAGGACTCGGAGACGATCTTGAACAGGCCGAGCTCGGCGGTGTTCGCCGCGTGGGTGCCGCCGCACAGCTCGCGGGAGAACGGCTCGTCCTCGGCGCCGACGGAGACGACACGGACGGTGTCACCGTACTTCTCGCCGAACAGGGCGACCGCGCCGGAGGCCTTGGCCTCCTCGATGCCCATCACGTGGGTCACCACGGGCTTGGCGGCGAGGATCTGCTCGTTCACGAGGTCCTCGACGGCGCGGATCTGCTCGGAGGTCATGGCCTCGAAGTGGGTGAAATCGAAGCGCAGGGCATCGGGAGAGACGAGCGAGCCGGCCTGGTTCACGTGGTCGCCCAGCACCTCCTTGAGGGCGGCGTCGAGCAGGTGGGTAGCGGTGTGGTTGCGGCGGAGCAGGCCGCGGCGGTTGAGGTCGTAACCCGCGAAGACGGTATCACCCTCGGCGAGCTTGCCGATGAGCTTGCCCTCGTGGACGTACAGGCCGCCCTTGGAAACCGTGTTGGAGACGAAGAACTGGGCGTCGGCGGTGTCGATGAGGCCGTGGTCGCCCAGCTGGCCGCCCATCTCGGCGTACAGCGGGGTGCGATCGAGTACGACGGAGGCCTTCGCGGCGTTTTCGGCGGACGCGACGCGCTCGCCGTTCACGACGATGGCGAGGACGCGAGCGCCCTCGATGCTCTCCTCCTCATAGCCGACGAACTCGGTGGCGGGAAGCTGGTCGGCGAGCTCGGTCCAAACATCGTTGAAGGAACCCCAGGCATCTCCCTTGGCGGCGGCGCGGGCGCGGGCCTTCTGCTCGGCCATCTCGGCGTCGAAGCCCTCGATGTCGACGGCGTGACCGGCGGACTCGGCGATCTCGACGGTGAGGTCGATCGGGAACCCGAAGGTGTCGTGCAGCATGAAGGCGGCCTTGCCGGAGAGCTGCTCGCCCGGCTCCAGGGCGCAAAGCTGCTCGTCGAGGTAGGCGCGACCGTTGTTGAGCGTGGTGGAGAAGCGCTCCTCCTCGGCGTTCACGATGCCCTTGACCAGGCCGGCGTTCTCGACGAGGTTGGGATAGGCCTCGCCCATGACCTCGTTCACCGCATCGATGAAGCGGCCCAGGAAGGGGTCCTCGATGCCGAGCAGGCGGCCGTGGAACACGGCGCGGCGCAGAAGACGGCGCAAGACGTAGCCGCGGCCCTCGTTGCCGGGCAGGACGCCGTCGGAGATGAGGAAGTCGACGGAGCGGGCGTGATCGGCGATGATGCGCAGGGACCGGGAGGCTCCGGTGTACTCGTTGTCGACGTAGCTCTTACCGGAGATCTCCTCGCCCAGCTTGATGAGGCTCTGCATGACGTCGCCGTCGAAGAAGGAGCTCTTGTGCTGCATGATGGCGGCCATGCGCTCGAGGCCCATGCCGGTATCGAGGTTGCGGTGGGGCAGCTCGGGCATGGAGCCGTCCTCCTGGCGATCGAACTGCGTGAACACGAGGTTCCAGAACTCCAGGAAGCGATCGCAATCGCAGCCGGGGGCGCAATCGGGGCAGCCGCAGCCGACTTCCTCGCCGAGGTCGAAGTAGATCTCGGAGCAGGGGCCGCAGGGGCCGGTGGGGCCGGCGGCCCAGAAGTTGTCGTCCTCGCCGAGGCGGGTGATGTGGTCCTCGGGGACGCCGAGGGCGCGCCAGACGTCATACGTCTCGTCGTCGTCGGTGAAGACGGTGAAATGCAGGCGCTCCTTGGGGAGCTTGAACACCTCGGTGATGAGCTCGTAGGCCCATGCGCACGCCTGCTCCTTGGTCACGCCGCCGAAGGCGAAGTTGCCGAGCATCTCGAAAAACGAGGCGTGGCGGCCGTCGGAGCCGATGATGTCGATGTCGTTGGTGCGCACGCACTTCTGGCACGAGCAGGCACCGATCTCCTTCATGACCTTCTTGCCCTGGTAGTACTCCTTGAACTGGTTCATACCGGCATTGGCGAGAAGCAGCGAGGGGTCGTCGGGGACGAGGGACGAACTGGCATACAGCTTGTTGCCGCGCTCCTCGAAGAAATTGAGATAGGCCGAGCGGATCTCGGCGGTAGACATGGTGGGATAGTCAGCGGCCATGCGTAAACTCCCTGGGTTCAATTCGCGTCCCCACCACGGGGGAACAGTTTCCAAACCCAGCTATTATACGTTAACGCACGTC
Source organism: Collinsella sp. (assembly GCA_029264355.1). Lineage (GTDB taxonomy): Bacteria > Actinomycetota > Coriobacteriia > Coriobacteriales > Coriobacteriaceae > Collinsella. The sequence continues at coordinate 26,159 of JARIBW010000016.1, forward strand.
GTCAGTTGTGTCGGTTTCCTCGGGTTTCTCAGCGTCCCCCACGCGCCCGTGCGCGGAGAAGGGCATCTCGAAATCGATGAGCTTCGCCCAGGGATTCTCATGCTCGGGCTTGGGCAGGGCCTCGGCCTCGGGCACCGAATCGCTCGCCAGGATCTGCGAGTCGGCCACGAAGGTGTCGTCGCCCAGCGCGTCGAACGCGGGGACGGGACGACCCTGCGCGTCGCGGAACGGGGCCCCGCGGAACAGGGCGCCCTCGTACGAGACGATCTGCTCGCCGGTACGGGTCTCGAAATAGAAGATGAACAGCGACTTGATGACCGCCACGAGAGGCAACGCGACGATCATGCCGATGGTGCCGCCGAAGGTCGATCCGACCACGAGGGCCGTGAGCGACAGCACGGGATGGACCTGCATGGTGGACTGGTTGATCTTGGGAGCGATCACGTTGTCGGTGATGTTTTGCGAGAGCATGGCCATGACCATGGTCCAAATCGCCATGATCGGACTGTACGCGAGCGCGATGAGCGTCGCGATGATGGCCGAGATCGAGGGGCCGATCACCGGGATGATATTCAGGATGCCCGAGAGGACGCCCATCGTGACGGCATAGGGATGACCGACGATCATGAAGCCGACGATCGCGAGAAATCCCTGGATGAGGGAGTTGATCAGCGTCGAGCGCAGGTAACCGCCCACGGATCGGCTGAGCACCGCGACCATGAGGCGGTAGTCGTCGGACTTGTCCTCGGGCAAGATGCGGCAGATCTCCTCGTTGATGCGCGGATAGTCGCACGCAAGCCAAAATGCCAGCACGAACCCGAGGAAGACGATGAACACCATGGAGGCGATGTTGTTCACCATGGGCACGATGCCATCGCGAACCGCGGCGAGCAGCCCCGAGAGCGCCTGGTTGACCAGGTCCTGCGCCGAGGCGAACAGCGACTCGATGTTCACCACGTCATTCAGGTGCTCGACGATGGCGAACTCGTTCTCCATATGCATGGCCCACGAGCTCAGGGCGGCGAGCTTGGCCGGGGCGCCGCGCAAGAGATCGATGAGCTGACCGGTGACCATGGGGATAACCAGGGCGAAGAGCAAGACGAAGCCCACGATGACGATAAGCAGGCCGATGAGGGCGCCGGCGCCGCGCGGGAGGCCGCGGCGCTCGAGGAAGTTCACGATCGGAGAGGCCATGAAGGCCGAGATCGCGCCCACCGAAAGGAAGAGCAGGACATTGGACAGCGACCCGATGAGCTGGAGCACCACCGCGCAGATGATGATCACCCCGATGACGATCCATATGTTCAAAAATGTCGTGCGCATGATGCGCTCGGCGCGGGCGGTGTCGTGCTTCATGGCTCCCCTTATGCCCCCGGCGTCGCCGACGATGGCGTGCTGCCGGGCCTAACCGGTCATGACCCCCTCGGGGTCGATCTTGTCCTGGATCTTCTTGAGCGTCCGGCGCAGCAGACGACTGACCTGGACCTGAGAGATACCGAGTTTCTCGGCTATCTCGATTTGCGTCATCCCCTTGAGGAAACGCATCTCGATGACATCGCGCTCCCTCGGGGAGAAGCTCGCGAGCGCCTCCTCGATGATGATGCGATCGTCCGTGAACGCCAGGTCGGAATCCTCGGTCGCATACCGGTCGATGACCGACGGGGTGTCATCGTCGTCGGCACCGGACGGGGCCTCGAGCGAGACCGAGCTGTACGCGGAGGAAGACTCCATGGCCTCGAGGACCTCGTCGACCGTGGAGTCGAGGTAATCGGCGATCTCGGAGATGGTCGGAGAGCGCTGCAGCTGGGAGGTGAGCGCATCCGTGGCCTGGTTGACCTTGGCCGAAAGCTCCTGCAGGCGGCGCGGCACGCGGACCGACCAGCCCTTGTCACGGAAATGGCGTTTGATCTCCCCCATGATGGTGGGCGTGGCGAAGGTGGTGAACTCCAAGCCTCGGCCTGGGTCGAAACGGTCGATGGCCTTGAGCAGACCGAGGTAGCCGACCTGGACCAGGTCGTCGATGGGCTCTCCCCTGTTCTTGAATTTATTTGCGATGAAACGCACGAGATTCAGGTGGGACATGACGAGCTTCTCGCGCGCGTCCATATCCCCCTCCTCCTTGAATCGGCGGAAGAGCTCGCGGGTCTTCTCCTTATCCCAAGCGCTCTTGCCCGAGGTCTTAGAGGTCATCGACATCCGCCTTCACTTCGAGCACGAGGCGGGCGGGAGACTCGACCTTCTGGTAGACATCGCA
>JARIBW010000011.1 GCA_029264355.1 Collinsella sp.
GCGTGATCGAGCCGCTTCTGCCCCTGCGGCCGGGTGGTCTTTTCGCAGCGTTGCCGCCGCTGCGGGCGTATATGAGAAAGGCGGCGCCCGAAAGCGCAGCCCTAGTCAACAGAACCGATGTGATAGAATTCCATCGTCTAGGCTTCTCTACTCGGACCCCTTTGGCCCTTGGAGTGAGAAGCCGTTTTTTATGGCTTTCTGACAATCCATTTAATGTCATTGTCGTAACCGATCAGCATGACCGAGCCGATGCGCCTCCTTTGGCAAGATTTGCGAATGCACGATGCCGCGTCCGATTCATTGATGATTGATTCTTCATCAACAAGATGGACAATGGCTATTCCCGCCTGGGAAGCCGCATTCTTGGGTAATCCGTCGATGCAGCTAAATCCGATGTCTTTCGGTGTTTTGTTTTGGAGCAGTGTCGTTCTGACTGATAATCCAATGCCTGTTTGTACGCCTATGGCTGTCTCTACCTCCTTTATTCGCTTTCCCTGCTCGTCGAGCTTCTTGGTGTTGTCGGCCATGATGGCCTTGATGCCCCGCAATCGGTGCGCTCCACTGTCACACGCTCTCCCGCGCTCATAAGGCGTGGCCTGGTGCTCTCGTCGAATTCCTCCGGCGTTGCGATGGGTTCGAACGACATGCTGACCCTTCCAGTCCACACCCGTATGGGCGTTGCCCAAGGAATCTCGAGTGCCGTGTATCTGCCTGTCTCGCTACGTGCCGACGTGATAAGCTAGACAGGTGAGGTAAATCCCCCGCTGACCGTTTACAGGGGGGGCACTTTACCTCACTATCCTTTACAGACTTTCATCTTCAAGTACCGTTATTTTTAAGTATCGCTATTGCCTCAAGTTTTTGAGTCGTGTTGCTCTAGTTGGTAATCCGGATGTATTTTGGGTGGTCATAAGTCGGGTTTACCGATAGATCGGTGATCCTGCGTCGGAGCTTCGAGAGGTTTGATAATACAGCGATGCCTATACGACCGACATGGTCATGGCAGGGCGTAACGGAAAGGCGGCGAGGACCGTCGTTAGTCGGATGGGAAGTCGGGGCACGGATAAAATGAGACCGTCTACGCTTCACGTCTCAAAGCGGGAGGTTGCGAGTTTGAGCCATATAATTACTCGGACATAGATGACGAAGCCCCTTGACATGCCCGCTTCACCGGGACAACATCGCCAGGGTCATGCTTGACGGGGCCTTATCGGAATCGAGGCGAAGACGTTCCTCGTTGGCGACGAGCGCGGGCCCCGAATCGGAATCGACGATGCCGGCATCATGTTTAACGTCGCGGCCTGGTGTCCCGGATGAACCCGCGTCGGGACGGGGTCCTATGCTCCGAGTGCCCACTACAAGCGACGTCATGATCGCGCGGCACAAGGTCGAGATTGACGACTACGTGAACGGAAGATTGGAAGGCGAAGGCCCCCGAGGGACCTGCTGCCATATGCTGGAGTATGGCGCTCAACGCATAACATAACCCCCATACCGCTCAGATGGACTTGGTTCTTGCCGTCCCGGTCATATGCCGGAAACTGGGTCCCGAACGGTGGCTTTCTCATATGCAGTCTCCTTCGAGCGACTTTTATTGTGTCATCTATAGCATTTGGGATTTGGCGCAGCGGCCGCAACAATAAAGTTCGGTAACGAGATCTAATGCGAGTCGCATAGCGGGAGCAATTCCGCAAGAGGAATAAAATGCACATTGATATGCGATTCTCGAGCAATCTTTACGTTCCGTTCGGTGGTGGGGGTGGTAGCCTGCGCTGGCGTGAGTGACGCCCTGATGCGGATCATGGGGCAATGAGGACATGGGTGCGTTTTGGTGTTTCGAAACTTGTTATTGATTGGCCTGTGACCGGTGCTCGGCTCGTTCAGCTGGACCCCATGTCTAAGTAAAATGTATACCTTGAGGCTATTTTCCCTGTAACGTGCATAGAATTTTGGACGTGAGATGACGAGCGTCGTACGTTTCTTAAAGTATGGTCAAAATACCCTGATTGTGCGCCGAGAGGTTCTGTCGTGAACGGCAAAAGCCCAGGATTGCCGAAGCCGAATCTTTGGGAGCGTGTGACTCTGTTCTGCTGAGGTCGGAGGCGTGCGGTAAAACCGCAGGATTACTAGAGGCAGGGGAGTATGCAAGCTAAAACCCGGGGGTGTATCGGCGCACAATCAGGGTATTTTGACCACTTGCTCAGATTCACATGAAAACGGCCTCCCTTTTTGAAAAGGGAGGCCGTTAGGATCGCCGTTCTTTGCTTGGCGGGGTGACGGCGTCTGAACGTTCGGCGAGGTGATGGCGGCTGAACGACGAAGCGGCTGTCCGGTAAAGCAATCGCTGCCTAGCCGTTCGATGGCGCGTTACCGTGTGGCGAGCGTTCTACGATACGACTGCGCCTTGCCGTGTGATCTCTGGTTCACAATGCGACTGCTACCTCGCGATGCGGTGGATGAAAAGGCCGCTGCGCAGCTTGGGCTCGAACCAGGTTGATTTGGGTGGCATGACCTCGCCGGCGTCGGCTACGGCGGTCAGCTGGTCGATGCCGGTTGCGCATACCGTGAACGCGACGCCATCTTGGCCGGCTCGCGCCTCGAGTTCATCGGTGCCGCGGATTCCTCCAACGAACGAAATCCGTTCATCGGTGCGAGGATCCCCGATTCCAAGAATGGGGGATAGGATGCAGTTCTGCAGAATCGAGCAATCGAGGGAGTTTGCCGCGTCGGATGCAGTCTCGTCATCCATGGCGGTCGCCCCTGCCAACTCATGTTCATTCGCGTCCCCGTCGAGTTGGCCACTTGGGAGGGGGCCCGTTCCGGTGCGGAGGCAGCTGGAGGGATTCTGCGCGGCATAGATCCTTGCGTCGGGATTGTCGGCCCGCAGTTCGTACCAGGTTCCGTCGGTGTACATGCCGAACACGCCGCGCTCGCGCGGCTGCACCGGCCCCTCGGCCTCGACGATGCCAAATCCCGCCCCACTCAATACCTCGAGAAGCTCATACGTGTCGAGGCCGTTGCGGTCGGAAACAACGCGGTTGTACGGCAGGATGGTGAGCTGGCTTGCGGGGAACAGCGCGGAAAGCACGTAATTGAACGGCTCCTTGCCGGTATAGGTGCCCGCCGACCTCGCCTCCTCGCGCATGCGGCGCGCGACCTTCACGGCGCTCGCGGCCCGATGATGCCCGTCGGCTATGTAGGAACATGGAATCGTGTCGAGCATGGCGCGAAGGGCGTCGACGGCGTCATGGCGCACGACCTCCCATACGGTCTGGCGTACGCCCATCTCGTCGGTGAAGTCGTACAGCGGGGTGGAGGTCGTGGCCGCACCGACGATCATGTCGAGCACGGGCTGGTCGCGGTAGGTGAGGAAGATCGGCCCCGTCTGGCAACCGAGCGCGTTGATGTGCTCGATGCGGTCGAGTTCCTTATCCTCGCGTGTGAGTTCATGGCGTTTGATGACACCGCTCTCGAAATCGTCGACGGCACACACGCAGACGATGCCGGTCTGCACGTGTCCTTCCCATGCAAGCCGATAGATGTAGTACGCGAGGTTGCGATCCTCGACGAATGTCCCGTCTTCGACGCGCTCGCGCAGCAGCTCCGCTCCACGCATGTAAACCTCGGGCGCGTACATGTCTTGTTCGGCGGGAAATTGCGTCTCGGGTCGGTCGATGTTCAAGAAGGAGAGCGGCCTGTCTTTAACATACGCAGCGGCCTGACCGCGGTCGAATACGTCGTAGGGGAGTGCGGCCACCTCGGCGGCGCGCTCGGGTACGGGGCGGATGCAGGGAAAGGGAAGCGCTCTCATGGACGGTCCTCTCGCGGTTTCGATCATGCATGTCGATATCCTACCTCGCCGGCAGTTTTGACGACGCGGAAAAAACGGGGTGTTCGTTCTCGCGTCGGGACCCGCATGCACAGGGCGGCGTTCGGTCCGGGTGCGCTACTTGATGACGCGCACACGGTACATGGACGGAATCGTTCTCAGCGCGGTGATGGTGCCCTCGTCGAGGTGCTCGTCGGTATCGAACATCGTGTAGGCGTTCTCGCCTGCGCTTTCGTTCACCATGCGCTGCACATTGGCGTTGTCCTTTGCGAGGATGGCGGTGATCTGACCGATCATGTTGGGCACGTTGGCGTGCAGGCATGCGATGCGGCTTGCGGCGCGGGCCTTGCCCATGGAGCAGGTCGGATAGTTGACCGAATGCGCGATATTGCCGTTCTCCAGGTAGTCCTTGAGCTCGGAGATGGCCATGTCGGCGCAGTTTGCCTCGGCCTCCTCGGTGCCCGCGCCGGAGTGCGTGGTGATGAAGGTCCGCGGCATGCGCACCGTCTTGGGCGTGGCAAAATCGCAGGCGAACCAGGAGAGCTTGCCGGTGCGCAGGGCCGCGTCCACGGCGTCTTCGTCGATGATGGATTCGCGTGCGAAGTTGACGAGCACGGAGCCCGGTGCGAGCAGTTCGAGCTGGTCGGTCGAGATCATCCCGATGGTATCCGCCTTTGCGGGAACGTGCAGCGTGAGATAGTCGCAGTCACGGCAGAGGTCCTCGAGCGTGCCCACGCGCTGTACCTCTCGATTGAGGCTCCAGGCGTTTTCGACCGAGATGAACGGGTCGTAACCGAAGACGTCCATGCCCAGTTCCACGCAGGCGTTTGCCACGCGGGACCCCACGTTGCCGAGGCCCACCACGCCCACGCGCTTACCGCGGATCTCGCGTCCCACGAACGCCTTCTTGGCTCTCTCGGCATTCATGAGGATGTCGGGGTCCCCGGCGTTGTCGCGCACCCATTGCATGGCCTGGACGATCCCGCGACTCGACAGGATCATCATCGCGATGACGATCTCCTTCACGGCGTTTGCGTTGGCGCCCGGCGAGTTGAACACGACCACGCCACGGCGCGCGTATTCCTCGACGGGGATGTTGTTCACGCCCGCGCCGCAGCGTCCAATGGCGCGGATGCCCGCCGGTAGCTCGTAGCCGTGCAGGTCGGTGGACCGCATGAGGATGGCGTCCGCATCTTCGGTATGTTCGACCAGCTCATAGCCCGCGCCGAAGTCGATCGCCCCGTCTTTGGTGATGTCGTCGATGGTCTTGATATAGCGCATGGTGAATCCCTTCCAGTCCCGCCGTCCGGGGCCCATGGGGCTCGGACGGCGGGTGGTCTTACTCGCATGAAAGCGCCGTGGGCGCCCTCGGCTCGTGCGGAAACGCGAGGCGGGCCTTACGGTCGACGGCCCCGTGCTTTCGCAGTTGAAATAAACAAGCGGAATGGATGGGGCCTCGAGCCCCTACATAGATCGGGCGCCTCGGCTGAGCTCGAACTCACGCATGCACGCCGCGAGGGCGCTGACGGAGTCCATGCTCACGGCGTTGTAGATACTCGCGCGCAGCCCGCCCGCCATGCGATGGCCCTTGATGCCCTCGATGCCGCGCTCGCGGGCGTGGGAGACGAAGGCCTCGTCAGTTTCGGCATCGCAGGTACGGAAGGTGACGTTGCATAGGGAGCGGCTTTCGACGTCGGCCGTGCCCTGGAAGAGTCCGCTTTCGTCGATGGTGCGGTAGAGCAGGTCGGCTTTCGCCCGGTTGCGTTGGGCCATGGCGATGAGCCCGTCGGTCTGCTCGATCCAGCGGAAGACCTTTCCGCACAGGTAGATGCCGAAGGTGTTGGGCGTGTTGTACATGGAGCCCTTTTCGGCCTGGACGCGCATATCCAGGTAGGTGGGGCATATGTCGGCGCGGGCGGGGCCGTCCGCGATGAGATCCTCGCGCACGATCACCACGGTCACCCCCGCAGGCCCTGCGTTTTTCTGCGCGCCGGCGAACAGCAGACCGTAGCGTTCGATGTCGAGCGGGCCGGACAAAAAGCAGCTCGACACGTCGGCGACGAGGGGTGTGTCCGCGCAGTCGGGAAGGGTGCGGAACTGCGTTCCGAAGATGGTGTTGTTCTGGCAGATGTATAGGTAGTCGAGGTCGCCGGCCGCCGCGCGGCGCTCGACCGCGTCGAGTCCGGGGATCCGGTCGAAGCCCGTGGCCTCGCTGCTCGCGAGCACCTCGGCATTCCCGTATCTGCGCGCCTCCTGCCACGCGAGCCTGGCGAAATTGCCGCTCACCACGTAGCCGGCGCGTCCCCGGCGCATGAGGTTCAGCGGGATGCCCGAGAACTGCAGGGTCGCGCCTCCTTGCAGGAACAGCACGCGGTAGGAGGACGGGATGTCGAGCAGGCGGCGCAAGGTGGCCTCCGCGTCCTCGATGATGGCGCGATACGCCTCGGAGCGGTGGCTCATCTCCAGCACGGACATGCCGGTCCCGGCATAGTCGAGGAGTGCGTCTTGCGCCTCGCGCAGGACGCATCGGGGCAGCGCGGCGGGGCCGGCTGAGAAGTTGTGCACGCGTGCCATGGTGGGCCTCCCTCTGATATCGCTTCCTTGCCAAGACTTTAGCATCATAAAGTGATTTCGGCGTCGATTTTGGACGAAGCGCTCATTTGTTTACATGGCGAGCTTGTTTGCATGGCGAGCGATTGGCCGGATGTGCATGGACTCGGGCGTGGGGCGCGCTACAATAACCCTAACGTTCAAGTTGACCTTTAAGGGGTAAAGGGGTACAGATGGCCATTTTCGTCGTCTCGGACATCCATGGGCACGCGCGCGCCTTCGACCGCGCCCTCGAGCTCGCGCAGCCCGGCTCCGATGACGTCGTTTTCGTCCTCGGCGATATGGTCGATCGCGGTCCCGACCCGCTGGGCGTGATCGACATGGTCCGTGCGCTCCCGAATGCGCGCGTGCTCATGGGCAACCACGAGGAGATGCTCTACGAGTCTCTCGAGAGCGGCGACGAGCGCGACAAGATGACCTGGCACATGAACGGCGGATACACAACCTACGAGCAGCTCGAGCAATTGCCGCGCGATCGTTATGTGGACGTCATGGACTGGCTCGTGAACCTGCCCACGTTCGCAGTGGTGGAGGTTGATGACCACAGGCCCTCCGCGGCGCGGGGCGATCGCAGGAACTACCTGCTCGTCCACGCGGGCGTGGACGCGCCGCGCCTGCGAGCCTCCCTGGACGCACTCGGCGTGCCTCACAGCGAGGCGGGAGGGTATGCCGCGGCGACCCCGGACGACCTGCTCGCCGCCATGATCGAGCAAGATGTGGGCGATCTGCTGTGGATCAGGCGCGAGTTTTGGTCGACGCCGACGGGCTTGCTGGGCACGAGCGGATCGGGCCCGGTGGTGGTTGCGGGTCACACCCCCTCGATCTCCATGCCGCGCTACGCCTCGCTTATGTGCGGCTCGGGCATCGACGAGGATCTACGTGGCGTGATGGTCGAGGTCGGTTGCTCGCGCGATACCGGCGGTGTCGCGGATCGCGTCTGCATCGATTGCTCCGCCGCGGCGGGCCATCCCGGCGGTCGCGTGGGCATCATGCGCCTCGAGGACCGCCGTGTGTGGCTCGCCGACATCGAGGAGGGCGAGTAGGGCGATCGCCAAGGTCGCCGCGCGTCGGAGCGCTTCTACGTGTGGAACGGGGAGCGGTTTTTCCCGGACAGGTCCTCCCTGATGCGGCGGTACTCGATCGAGAGCAACGCGAGCAGCAGGACCATCGAGGCGAGGTATCCCGCCACGGCGCCGGTAAGGCCCATGAGCCAGATGAGCATGGTGGGGACCATCAGGGAGAACGCGAGGGTGATTGCGTAGGGCTTGGTGGCGGAGCTCTGCCGGCGCATCACCGTCACGATGGCGTAGAGGAAGTCGATCGCCGCGCTCACGCCGCCCGCCACGATCATCAGGTAGGCGATTTCGCGATGTGCCTCGAAATCCACGCCGTACATGAAGCTCATGATCGGTATGCCCAGCCAGCCCATGAACGCGAGCGTGCCGGCGGTCATGAGTGCGATGACGGCGATCACCGCCAGGACGATCAGGTCGAATTTACGGCGCCTGCGGGGGTTCGACCAGATGCCGGCGAGCCTCAGCAGCTGCGGTTTGTAGAGGAACCCGGCGCCGAGCAGGATGCCTTGTGCGGGGAAGAACAGCGCGTTGAAGTACAGCTGGCTGTCGTAGGGGAGCATGCCCTCCATGGCGAACTTGGGAACGCTCTCGATGAGGTTGAACATGAAGAGCGCCGAAAACAGCGGTAGACAGTGGCGGAACAGCTCGCCGATCTCCAGCGGGCTCATGTTCCTCGAGGCTTCGGTTTCCAGCAGGGCGAGTGGAATCGTGACCAGGGCGAGGGTGGCGACGGCCGCGATCGCCATGGCCATGCCGGCCAAGGCGATGCTGCGCGTGATGAACAGCAGCACGCTGAAGGCGATGATGACCGCGATCGACCTGAGCGCCTGGCTGATGCCGGCGAGGTAGAGTTTGTCCGCCTGCTGCAGCCTGCCCTCGTATACATCGGCGAGCCCGTCGACGATCTTGTAGGCGTAGACGCCGACGGAGAGCATGAGCATGGCGGGATCGTACCCGCGGACGGTGCAGTACAGCAGGCCCGCCGCAAGCGCCAGCAGGGAGGTGAGCCAACGGTGGGCCTGATATGAGGCGAATGAGCACTTCTCATCGATATCGGAGACCTGATAGGTGCGCACGCCGAAGTTCGAGAGGAACATCAGGAGGGTGCCCGCGGCGAACGCCATGGAGAACATGCCCGCCCGCTCGATGCCCGCGAGTTGGGTCGCCACGACGGTCAGCACCGGGAAGACCATGCCCCATGCGGCGGTCCCCACGGTGTTCCACAGATAATCGCGTGCGGTTTCCCCGCTGTCGTACTCGGCTTCCTGCGCGGCGAGGCCGCCGTCGTAAACGGAGGCGATCAGCCGCGTCCACCACGCGTCGATCAGGCGCGCGAGCGGACCGGGCTCGTGTTTGGGGGAGCCGCCGGAGGTCGTCCCCGTCGGGATGTCCGCGCCCGCGCGGGGGTTCCCGAACAAGGTCACGCTGCATGCGCGCTCATGTCGCTCATGGAGAGAGCGGACCTTGTCGCGCAGGTTGTCGAGGGGATGCAAGGGCACGGTTCCTCCGATCGGTCGCCTCGGCGCGGGGCGGGGCCTTCGCGACGGGACTGGGTTTCGGGCAGGATATGAGGGCGGAAATGTCAATGCCGAGCCTGCCGAGTGGTACGATGTCTCAGCGCGAACGGTGACGGGGGAAGTCACCGCGAGCGTCGTGCGGCATCGTCGCCGCCCGTGAGATCGGACATAGCACATCGGACGTCGTTAGGAGTCGCCGTGTCAATCGCTGCCCTCGCTGTTCCATTCGTATTGGCATTGTTACCCATTATCTGGTTGGTCGTTGCGCTCATCGCGCTGCACCTGCCCGCGTGGAAGGCCGCCATCGGGTCCTTCGCCATCGCCTGCGTGTTGGCGCTCACCTGGTGGGGCATGCCCGTCATCGAGGTCGCGACGGCGAGCCTTGAGGGCTTCGTCATGGCGCTGTGGCCCATCGTCCTCGTCATCATCGCCGCGGTGTTCACGTACAACTTGTGCGTGCGCACGGGGGCCATGGACGTCATCGGATCCATGATCACGTCGCTCTCCCGCGACCGCCGCGTGCTCGCGTTGCTTGTGGCCTGGTGTTTCGGTGGCTTCATGGAGGGTATGAGCGGATTTGGAACCGCGGTCGCCATTCCCGCCGGCATGCTCGCCGCCCTTGGCTTCCCGCCGCTGCAGGCCGTCCTCGTCTGCCTGGTCGCCAATGGCGTCCCGACCTGCTTCGGCTCCGTCGGCGTTCCCACGGTGTCCCTCGCGGGTCTCACGGGCCTCGATCCCATCCAACTCGCGTTCACCGAGATGCTGCAGATCGCCCCCTTCTTCGTCATCGTGCCCTTCATCATCGTCATGATCGCGGCGGAGCCCGCAGGTGACTCCCCGGCCAAGCTCGGCCCGGCTTCCCGCCTGCGCGGCGCCGGCATGATCGCGCTGGGCTCGGGAGTCGCGTATGCGCTGCCGTCGCTGGCGGTCGCCGCCTTTGTCGGCCCCGAGCTCACGGTCGTGGTCGGATCGCTGTGCTCCCTGCTCGTCACCGCCATGCTCGCCCGCCGTCAAAAGACGGTCGCGCCGGAGTTCGAGATGCAGGTGGACGCCGCTGAGCGCGTCACGCCCCGCCGCGCCCTGCGCGCCTGGTCCTGCTTCATCTTGATCTTCGTGCTGCTGCTCGTGACGTCCAAGCTCGTGCCGGCGGTGAATGCCTGGCTTGCGCAGTTCTCGAGCTCCGTCACGATCTTTAGCGGCGCCGATCCCTCGACCGTCACCTTCATGTGGGTGAACACGCCGGGCGTGTGGATCTTCATCGCCGCGTTCGCGGGCGGGCTCATCCAGGGGGCGACCCCGCGCGTGATGGGCGAGGTGCTCACGGCCACGGTCAAGCAGATGATGCCCACGGTCATCACGATGCTCGCCGTCCTGGGATGCGCCAAGGTCATGGGTTATGCCGGGATGATCGGCGCGGTCTCCTCCTTCTGCATCGCCGTCACCGGATCCCTGTTCCCGCTCATGGCCCCGGTCATCGGCGCGGTCGGTGCGTTCGTCACGGGGTCCGGCACGAGTTCGGGCCTGCTGTTCGGCTCGGTGCAGCTGCAGGCCGCCGAGGCCCTGGGCATGGATCCGTATTGGATCGTGGCCTTGAACTCCCTCGGCGTCGGCGCGGGCAAGATGATCTCTCCGCAGACGCTCGCCATTGGAATGGCCGCCGTCCAGGTCACTGGAGCCGAGGGAAAGCTGCTTTCCCGCGCATTGCCCATCGCGGTCGTGTTCATGGTGTTGATGGCCGTGCTCGGCTTAGGCGGCGCCGTGCTGTAGCGCCAGCCCGCCATCCAGCCGCCCGGGCCCTTGCGCATAATCCACTCGACAGTGGTCTCGCTTCGCTCCACAGAAACGGCCTGCGGGAATATGCTCCAGGGCCTGGGCTGCGATGGCGCAGCCGGAAGGTTTCCCCCGCAGCGCGTTTTTGCGGAGCGCAGCGGGACCACGCGCGAAGGGGAAATCCCGCAGGGGCCTTCCGGCGGTGGGGGTGGATATATGAAGAAGGGGCCCCGTGCAGGTGGATGCACGGGGCCCCTTCGCGTTGGCTTTGCGCGGACGCTAGGCGCGCGGGCCGGCGTTCCTCACGTTCTCGGGTAGGTGGGCGTACTTCTTCTCGAAGTTCTCCTGGAACATGCCGGCGAGCTTTTTGGCCGCGGCGTCGTAGTCCTCCTTGCTGGCCCAGCACTTCCACGGGACCATGACCTCGTCGGGTACGCCGGGACAGCTGGTCGGGATGTCCAGGTTGAAGAGGTCGTCGTGAATGAAATCGGCCTTCTCGAGCGTGCCGTCGAGCGCCGCGTTGACGTTGATGCGGTTGTAGTCGAGCGGGATGCGGTGCCCGACGCCGTAAGAGCCCTCGACCCAACCGGTGTTCACCAGGTAGACGCGGGTCTTGCCGGAGGCGATGCGCTCTCCGAGCATGTCGGCGTAGACCATGGGGTCCAGCGGCATGAACGGCTCGCCGAACAGGGCCGAGAAGGTGGGGACGGGCTCCTTGATGCCCAGCTCGGTCCCGGAGACCTTGGAGGTGAAGCCGCTCACGAAGTGGTACATGGCCGCGTCTGAGGACAGGCGGGAGATGGGGGGCAGAACGCCGAAGGCGTCGCAGGTGAGGAAGATGACCGCGGAAGGCTCGCCACCAGCGCCCTCGAGGCAGCTGTTGGGGATGTGCTCGACGGGGTAGCCGACGCGCGTGTTCTGCGTGAGCGAGACATCGTCGTAATCGGGTTCGCGGCGCTCGTTCAGGATCACGTTTTCGCACAGGGCGCCGAACTTCACGGCGCGGAAGATCTCGGGCTCGCGTTTTTCGGTGAGGCCGTCACATTTGGCGTAGCAGCCGCCCTCGAGGTTGAAAATGCCCTCGCCCATGGCCCAGCCGTGCTCGTCATCGCCGATGAGGAGACGTTTGGGGTCGGCGGAGAGGGTGGTCTTGCCGGTGCCGGACAGGCCGAAGAACACCGCGGTGTCGCGTGACTCGGGGTCCATGGAGGCCGAGCAGTGCATGGGGAGCACCTTGTCCTCGATGGGGAGCAGGTAGTTCATGACGGAGAAGATGGACTTCTTGATCTCGCCGGAATACTCGGTGCCGGCCACGACCACGACGCGCTCGGCGAAGTTCACGAGAACGGCGGCCTCGGAGTTCAGTCCCTCGATGGAGGGATCGCATTTGTAGCCGGGGGCGGCGAGGATGGTGAAGTCAGGTTCGCCGTAGGAGGCTCGCTCCTCATCGGTTGGTCGGACGAGCAGCTGCGTGATGAACAGGGCCTGGCTGGCGCGCTCGCAGGCGACCATGAACTTGCGGGCGTGGGCACGGTCGGCGCCGGCAAGGCCGCGCACGACGTAGAGGTCGCGTTCGCCGAGATACGCCGCAACGCCGTCGCGGACCTTCTCGTAGCTTTCCCGGGAGATGGGAATGTTCACGCTGCCCCAGGCGATGGTGTCGTGCACGTCGGGGGTATCCACCACGAAGCGGTCCTTGGGGCTGCGTCCGGTGTATTTGCCGGTTTCGACCACGAGGGAGCCATTTGACGCGAGCCTGCCCTCCTTGTGTGCGAGCGCCTCCTCGACGAGCTGCGCGGGGATCATATCGAGGTGGATGGAGCCTGCGCCGGCGTGGACGCCATGACCCTCTAGAACCTTGGTGACGGAATCAGTAGCCATTGTGATCCTCCTCGGGATGGGGTCGGTACCGATTTCTCGGCGCGCACGGGCGCCGCGGACGGTCGCCGCGCTGCCCTGGAATCTCGCGTTTATGCAAAAGCGCGCCGCGAAAAACGTTTTACCATTGCATCGAGGTATTAGTACCGCATTGGCGAGGGGATCCATGCGTGGTATTCGGCAAGGGTCATGCGGCGTTCGGCGGGCGGTAGGTTTTCGACCGCCGGTGCGCCTTGGGTGCGGCCTGCGGCCCGTTCGGCGAAAACCGGGAATCGCGGCGCGGCGAAAGGGGTACGGTGGACGGACATGGGAATTTACAGGCGTGAGAAGGGGAGATTCGCATGAGCGCGCAAGACGCTTTTGTGTTCAGGGACGCGACCGTGTTGGATGGCACCGAGAACATGGAGCCCCGCATCGGGCAGGCGGTGCTGGTCGAGGACGGTCGCATCGCCGCCGTCGGGCCGGTGGCGGAGGTGGACGCCCCCATGGGCGCGCGCGAACTCGACCTGGGTGGGGCGTATCTGCTGCCCGGCCTCATCAACATGCATGTCCACCTGTGTGGGTCGGGCCGCCCCACAAGCGCCGGCGATGCGGGTGCCCTCATGAGGCGCCTGGACAATCCGGTGGGACGTGCCATCGTGCGGGGCCTTCTGCGCAAGCGCGCCCAGCAGCAGCTGGCCAGCGGTGTCACCACGGTGCGCGGAGCGGGGGACCCGTTGTATGGCGATATCGCCGTGCGAGACGAGTTCGACGCGGGCAAGCATGTCGGGCCGCGCCTCATCGCCCCGGGCACGGGCGTGACGGTCCCCGGCGGTCACGGCGCGGGTCTGTTCGCCCAAATCGCCGAGAGCCCCGAGGATGCCGCGGGGCTGGTGCGCGAGATAGCGGCCCACGGTGCCGACGTGATCAAGTTGTTCGTGACGGGAGGCGTGTTCGACGCCGAGAAGGTGGGCGAGCCCGGCGTCTTGCGCATGTCCGAGGAAGTCGCCCGCGCCGCCTGTGAGGCCGCCCATTGCCTCGGCCTGCCCGTGATGGCCCATGTGGAGAGCACGGAGGGCGTGCGCGTGGCGCTGCGTGCGGGCGTGGACACCATCGAGCACGGCGTTCCGATGACCCCCGAGATCGTGGACTTGTATCACGGCGCCGCGGGAACGCAGCTCGAGGGACGGACGCCGAGTGTGACGTGTACGATCTCTCCCGCGCTGCCGTTCGTGAAGCTTCCGCCCGAGAAGACCCATTCCACCGAGGTTCAAAAAACCAACGGCGACATCGTGTGCGCGGGGATCATGCAGAGCGCCCGCGATGCCCTGGCCGCGGGCATTCCCGTGGGCCTGGGGACCGATTCGAGCTGCCCGTACGTGACGCAGTACGACATGTGGCGCGAGGTTGCCTATTTTGCCAAGTACGTGGGCGTGAGCAACGCCTTCGCCCTGCATACGGCGACGGC
Organism: Collinsella sp.; assembly: GCA_029264355.1. GTDB lineage: Bacteria > Actinomycetota > Coriobacteriia > Coriobacteriales > Coriobacteriaceae > Collinsella. The sequence goes on from JARIBW010000011.1 coordinate 14,128, forward strand.
TGTGAACGCCCGGCTGCTGGGATTGGGCGACGAGACGGGTACCGTCGAGGTGGGCAAGTCCGCCGACCTGATCGTGGTCGACGCCAATCCGTTGGATGATCTCTCCGCCCTGCGAGATGTGCGCCATGTCATGTGCCGCGGCGCGTTCGTCGAGCGCCCGCGCGTCAAGCACATCGCTGAGCTGGATGAGGAGCTCGACTGGATCATGTCCCAGACCGTCGCATAGGGTCCTATGGCGTTTGGCGAAAAACGGCCCGCGACCCTCTTGGTGGGGTCGCGGGCCGTTGTGCGTCCATGGGAATGGCGGCGAAGTGCCGTTGCGGCTTGCGGGGCTAGGACTTCGTCTCCATCTTGGCCCGGCAGCGCGGGCAGGTCACGCGGAGCTTGCCCTTGCCCTTGGGCACGGACAGGATCTGCCCGCAGTTGGGGCACTTGAGGAAGCGAGAGGTCTTGCGCTCCTTCCACATCTTCTGGGCGGTGCGCTTCGCGCGCTCGTACTCGATGTTGGGAGCGGCGGAGGCGGTGGGGCCGCCGGGGACGTTGCGGCCGGCGGAGGTGATGGAGCCCAGGCGCGCCACAAGGTCGCCCAGCACGGGGACGCGCTCGGTGGCGGAGCGAAACGCGTCGTTCTCGCTGCGGCGGGCGGCGATGTTCTTGGAGAACGCGCGCGCGAGCGCGAGCAGCACGATGAAGGGAGCCCACCACACCAGTGGATCGAGGTGCGCGATGGCGCCGATGAGGGCGAGCAGCATACCTGCGCCGCCGAGCACGCAGGTGAGCTCGTCGACTCCGTAACGGTCTTTCATGAAATCGTTCATGGGTGCCTTTCCCTGTCTGCGCCCGCTGCGCGAACGCCGTCCACGTCATGGTATCGCCGCGCCCGCATCCGGGCACCGCGCTACCACGATACCCCTATTTCGCCAGCTTCTCCACGACGGCTTCGATTTCCGCGAGTTTGGCGTCGCGTTCGGCCTGCGTTCCCTGTGCGACCGCCTCTTGCACGCAGCCTCCGATGTGGGCCTTGAGGACATCGGCGTTGATGCGTCCGATGAGGGATTGGGTCGCCATGAGCTGCGTCGAGATGTCGATGCAGTAGCGGTCCTCCTCGACCATCTTCATGATGCCCTCGATCTGCCCACGGGCGGTTTTGAGCAGGCGCATGGTCTTGTCGCGGTCGGCCATCATGGGTGGCTACGCCTCCTGCACGGACAGTGCGCGGAACTTCTCGCCCGCGCCGTCCACCGCCTCGGCGAGCTGACCGGGCGTGACGTCACCGGAGCATTCGACGGTCACGGTCTGCGTCTCGTGATCGGCATCGGCGTCGGTCACGCCCGTGACGGCCAGCAGCGCCGTCTCGACGGTGGCGTCGCAATGGCCGCACATGAGGCCCTCGGTCTTGATGATGTAGTTCATGGTCGTTTCCTTTCTCGAATTGCCTATTACGTGCGCATCAATTGGGGACAGGTACAAATTGATCAAAAACGATTATTTCCGATGAGATGCGCCGCATCGGAGCTCGACGCCGACAATATAGTTCAATGGGCACCCGCCCCCAATCGAGACGTTTTGAGACGCAAGGCGTTGCCCACCACGCACAGGCTCGACAGGCTCATGGCCGCGGCGCCGAACATGGGGGAGAGCTGCCAACCGAGCAGCGGGTAGAACACGCCGGCGGCGAGCGGGATGCCGAGGGCGTTGTAGAACAGGGCCCAGAACAGATCCTGCTTGATGTTGCGGATGACGGCGCGGGAGAGCTCGATGGCGCGCGGGACGTCCATGAGGTCGCTTTTCATGAGGATCACGTCGGCACCCTCTTTGGCCACGTCGGCGCCTGCGCCGATCGCCAGCCCCACGTCGGCGCGTGCCAGGGCGGGGGAGTCGTTGATGCCGTCCCCCACCATGGCGACCGTCTGACCGCCTTCTTGCAGCTCGCGCACCACGCGCTCCTTGTCGGCGGGCATGACGCCGGCGATGACCTCGTCCACGCCGACTTTGGCGGCGATGGCGCGCGCGGTGGTCTCGTTGTCGCCCGTGAGCATGATGGTCCGGATGCCGAGCGCGCCAAGCTCGGCTATGGCCGCGCCGCTCGTGGCCTTGACGTCATCGGCGACTGCTATGACGCCCACGAGCTCGCCGTTCTTGGCGAAGAGCAACGGTGTCTTGCCGGCGCGGGCGAGCTCGTCCAGGACGGCTCGATCGATATCAACCCCCAGCTCGTCCATGAGCGCGGCGTTGCCGGCGGCGATCGCGTTGGCGCCCTCGCGCGCCGTCACGCCGCGTCCGGGGATGGCCGTGAAGTCCTGGACGGTGCGGGCCACGATGCCCAGCTCCTCGGCCCGCGCCATGATGGCCTCGGCGAGCGGGTGCTCGCTTCCGCGTTCGAGGGCGGCTGCGAGTTTGATGAGGGCCCTCTCGCCCACGATGGGCGAGCCGTCTGCGCGACGGGCGGGCATGACGTCTGTCACGACCGGCTTGCCCGCGGTGATGGTCCCCGTCTTGTCGAGGACCACGGCGCCGACGCCGTGCAGCGCCTCGAGCGCCTCGGCGCTCTTGAACAAGATGCCCATCTCGGCGCCGCGCCCGGTTCCCACCATGATCGCGACGGGCGTGGCGAGCCCCAGGGCGCACGGGCAGCTGATGACCACGACGGCGACGGCCGAGGTGAGGGCCTCGTTCACGTTGCCGCCCGTTGCGAAGAGCCACGCGACGAAGGTGATGGCGGCGATGGCCAGCACGGCGGGCACGAACACGCCGGCGACCTTGTCGGCCAGGCGGGCGATGGGGGCCTTGGTGGCGTTGGCGTCTTCGACCAGGCGGATGATGCGCGCGAGGTCGGTGTCGGCGCCTACGCGCGTGGCGCGGAAGGCGAAGGACCCGGTGCGGTTGACGGTGGCGGCGCTCACGGTGTCTCCCTCGCGCTTCTCCACCGGCATGGACTCGCCGGTCAGCATGCTCTCGTCCACGGCCGAGGAGCCCTCCAGCACCACGCCGTCGACGGGAATCGCCTCGCCCGGGCGCACCAGGACGGTCTGACCGAGTTGGATATCGTTGGCGTTGACGGTGATCTGCGCACCGTCCTCTCCCACGACCGTCGCGGTCTTGGGGGCGAGGTCGATGAGGCGCTCGATGGCGCTTCCCGTCTTGGACTTGCTGCGCGTCTCCATGTACTTGCCCACGGTGACCAGCGCCAGGATGGTGCCCGCGCTTTCGAGGTAGAGGTTGTCCATGCCGACCATGTGCGCGGTGTGCACGTCGCCCGCGGTGAGCGCGGCTGCGATGCGGTAGATGCCGACGATCGACCAGCCGATGCTCGCAGCCGACCCGATGGCGATGAGGGCGTCCATGGTGGGGGCGCCGTGGATGAGCGATTTGAACCCGTTGATGAAGTACGAGTCGTTGACGTAGACGATGGGGGCGAGCAGGAGCAGCTCGGTGAGCGCCACGTTCATGATGTTCTCGGGGGCACCGAGAACCGCGGGAAGCGGCCAGCCGAGCATGTGGCCCATGCCGAGGTAGAACAACGGTATGAGGAAGGCGATGGACACGGTGAGGCGCCCGCGCATGGAGCGCGCCTGAGCCTCGAGCTTCTTGGTGGGGGATTCCAGGCGCGCCGCTCGCGCGGGGGCGCTGGGGGCTGTGCCCGCGCCCGTGTCGACGGGGGAGGCGGCGTAGCCCGCACGGTCGACGGCGGCGCAGATCGCGTCGGCGTCGACCGCACCGTCGTCGTAGTCGACGGCCATGGAGCCGGCGAGTAGATTCACGGCAACGTTCGTGACGCCTTCGAGGTTGCAGACGGCGCGATCGACATGCGCCTGACACGCCGCGCAGGTCATGCCGCGCACATCGAATGTCTGATGAGCCATGTGAAGCTCCTTTCATAGCATTATCTGATTCCATTATACCCCACCCCCCAGGGGTGTCCACCATCCCCGGCGTGCAATTGGGGACGGGTACAAATTGCGCGTTCAGTTGGGGGCGGGTACAAATTGCGCGCGCGATGCGAGGGATGGCGACCTGTCGAGCAGATGTGTAATTTGCACCCGTTCCTCAATCGCGGGCGTGCAGCCCGTATACTTGCCCGTGGTGGAATCTGCTCCACGTGTTCGCGCTCATGCCGTTGGCGGACACGCTCCACCGCGCGGACCGGCCCGCGTACCATTTGTGCATATCGACCCCACAGCGCGGACGGTTTGGCGAGCGCACCCATGTCGGGTGTCGCTGCTGTTTGCCGCGCGGAAATGGACCATCTTGACTTCCACCAGCACCACTGAATTCGATACGACTCCTTCCGGGGCCGCCGTCCCGTCTTTCGCCGACCTCGGCCTTTCCGACGAGGTCCTCTCCGCCGTCGCCGACATGGGCTACACCGCCCCGACGCCGGTTCAGGCGGCTTCGATCCCGCACGCCCTCGATGGGGAGGACGTCCTCGCCGCCGCCCAGACGGGCACGGGCAAGACGGCCGCCTTCCTGCTCCCCACCATGAACAACCTGCCTCACGTGCCCCGTTCCCGCGCCCGTGGCCGTGTCGCCGCCCAGGGCCCGCTCATGCTCGTCATCACGCCCACGCGCGAGCTCGCCCAGCAGATCGAGGAGGTCTGCCGCGCGATCGCTCGCCGGACCGGGCACACGAGCGTCACCGTGGTGGGCGGCGTGAGTTATAACCCGCAGCGCGACAAGCTCAAGCGCGGCTGCGATATCCTCATCGCCACCCCGGGTCGCTTGCAAGATCTCATCGATCAGGGCGCCTGTTCCCTCGACCAGGTCCAGGTTCTCGTCCTGGACGAGGCGGATCGCATGCTCGACATGGGCTTTTTGCCCGCCGTGCGCCGCATCGTCGGTTACACGCGCGACGATCGCCAGACCCTGCTGTTCTCCGCGACCCTGGATGAGCAGGCCGTGGGCTCCATCACCGACTTGGTGACCGATCCCGCGCGAGTCGAGATCGCGCCCGTCACCTCAACGGCCGACACGGTTGAGCAGTATGTGTTGCCGGTGTCGCCGGAATCTAAGAACGCGCTGCTTGCGAGCGTTCTCAAGCGCGAGGGCTCGAGCCGCGTCATCGTCTTCTGCCGCACCAAGCACCGCGCCGACGCCTGCAGTCGCCGCTTGGCCCGCGCCGGCATCACCTGCGCCGCCATCCACGGCGATCGTAGCCAGGCCCAGCGCGAGCGCGCCCTCAAGGCCTTCCGCTCCGGGGAGTGCGACGTGCTGGTGGCCACGGACGTCCTCGCCCGCGGCATCGACATATCCGATGTCCGCTACGTGGTGAACTTCGACGTTCCCGAGGACCCGGTCGACTACATCCACCGCATCGGCCGCACGGGCCGTGCCGGCGAGGAGGGCTGGTCGCTGACGTTCGTGACCGTCGACGACGTGGACGGGTTCTACGATATCGAGGCCCTCATGGGCAAGACCGCCGAGATCTTCGATGCCGACGGACTTGAGCTCGGGTCCCATGTCCCCGAGGTCGACCCTGATCGCGTTCCCGCGAAGGCGCCCGCCGGCAAGAAGGAGAAGAAGCGCCGTCGCAAGGCCACGGCCCGCGCGAAGGCCGCGCGCTCCGGTGGTTCCGAGCGCCCCGATGCGGCCCCGACTGCCTCCAAGGGGGCCAAGGAGGACGCCCCAAAGCCCTCGCGTCGCAAGCGCTCGGGCAAGACTCGCGTCCGTGCGGAGGAGGCTTCCGAGTCCGTTGAGCTCCTGACCGCGTCCGAGATTCGCGGTGAACGCGCCGCGGCGCAAGACCGTCCCTCTTCCAGGACCTCCAAGAAGGGCGGCGCCCGTTCCGGCGGCCTTGCCAACGGTCGCAAGCGCGAGGACGATCGCCCCCGCTCCGACCGGCAGGGTCGTGACGATCGTCGTCGCTCCGGTCGAGAGGGCCGAGCCGACCGTCCCCGCCCGGATCGCGGTGACTCCGCCCGTAGCCATGGCTCCCGCTCCAGTCGCGATGCCTGGCGCAATTACGACGAACCCTCCGAGCGCCGCGGCCGTGGCGGCCGAGGCGGTAAGTCCGGGAATTACGCACGCGGGGGCCGTGGTGGCTCCTCTGAGCAGGGATCGGGCGCCCCGCGCTCCAGCCGTCGCCCGGGAGACCGCGGCGGACGCAGGTAGCGAGGGCGGCTGCCGGCGGCGCCTCCTGGTTTCTCGCGGGCTTGTCCGCCTGGATCGCGGCGATCGATAAAGGCATCCCTTTCACCATGATGGGTTCTTCGTGGTGGAAGGGGTGCCTTTTTGCATATCGGGCCTGGCGGCCGATCTTTCGAGCTGCATGTTTCAGATGCGTCGGGTTTCGTTTGGGAACTCAGTCGAATTCGCTCGGGGCATCGTTCAGATGCGCTGCCGCCATGTTCGCCGCGGGGTCTTCTCCGCGCTCCCGCACCCGTAGTCTTGATGGTGATGCGAACGGGCAAGGTGAAGGGAGCACCCATGGCAGATCCGGCTGAGATCGAGAGGGAGGTCGCCCAGATGGCGGAGTATTGGGGCGAGCGAAGAGAGAGGTGGAGGGACGCGGCCGCCGAAGAATTCGAGCGTATCGTCATGCCCGCCTGCCTATACGGCCCCGAGCAGGATTTTCGACGACTTCAGATGGTCAATATGTGCTTCACCGAATGGGTGCTGTTCGAGCGCCCGTCGCACGAGGGCAAGACACCGCTGCAGCTGTATATCGAAACGCCGCCGGAGGGCACTTCCGCATGTGCGCTCGATCACTTGAGGCAGATCGAGGAGACGCAGTTTTTCGCGCGCTTCGCCATACTCGACAAGGAGCCGGTCTCCGGTCGGGCGACGTTGCTCGATGTGGGGAATGATCGTCGCTACGAGGTGCACGATGGCGCGTTGTGCAAAAATGCGCGTTGGAGAAATGGGACCATCGCGGAGCGCATCGCATGCGTGGATGGCTCGTGGCAGGTAGTCGGACAGGTTCACCTGTACGATCGAGCCGCCCCCGATGCGAATCGCGTGGATGGACCCGGCGCCTTGCGTCCGGATGACCTTCGTGCGGGGGAGATGCACGACGTGGGGCTGTTCCTGCGCTTGGTGCGAGATGTCCTCGGCGTCGACGGCCGATACGCCCCCACCCTATCCGTGATATCGGTGGAGGGGGATGCGAAATGAGGTTCGAAATATCCGCTATGTGAATCCCTCGAGCGGTTTTCATGGGGTGTGTGTGAGGGTGTTCGTCGGATGGTACGGTTCTGCGGATTATTTGCGCTACCTGCTCGTTTGGAGTGAGTTCATGTCCGTTCGCATCATCACGGATTCCGGCTCTGAGTACAAGTCGTCCGATCACCCCGTTCTCGATGTCGTGCCGTTGACGGTCGCGTTCGGCGACGATGTGTACCGCGAGGGCGTGGATATCACCTACGACCAGTTCTACGAAATGCTCGCCGAGCGTGAGGAGTTTCCCAGCAGCGGGCAGGCGACGCCGTTTCTGTTTCAGGAGGCCCTCGAGCGCGCCCGCGAGGCGGGTGAGGACGTGGTGGTCATCACCATGTCCAGCCGTCTGTCGGGAACGTACCAAAACGCATGCATGGCGGCCGCCGCCGCCCGCGAGGCGGGGCTCGAGACCGTGCGCGTCGTCGACAGCCTGAGCATGACGCTCGGCGAGCGAATCGTGGTGCAGTACGCGCTGCACTTGGTCGATGAGGGGCTTGGGGCCAATGAGATCGCCGACGCCTTGGAAGCGGCGGTACCCCGCGTGCACATCTTCGGCTTGGTGGACACCCTCGAGTATCTCAAGCGGGGAGGGCGCATCTCCGCCGCCGCGGGCGCGGTGGGCGAGCTGCTTTCCATCAAGCCCGTGATCACCGTGACGGACGGTGAAGTCATCGTGCTGGGCAAGGCACGTGGATCGAAGAAGGGCCGTTCCTTGTTGCATCGGGAGATCGATAGGGTCGGCGGCATCGATTTCGGCATGCCCGGGGCATTGGGCTATTCGGGTCTTTCGGACGAGATGCTGCGCAGGTACCTCGAGGAATACCGCAGCGTGTGGGAGGGTGACATCGCCGAAGACGATCTTCCGATTTCCCAGGTCGGAGCCGCAATCGGCGTGCACGTGGGTCCCGGCGGCATCGCGGTCGCCTTCTTTTCCCCCGCCTAGGACTTGCGCAGCGACAATGTGAATGTCTGATGATGTCGTGAGATAGCGGTACACTTTCGCGGAAACTGTACACTAAATACCCTGAAAGGGGATATGATGGCCGTCCGCATCATCACCGATTCCGGCTCCGATTGCCTGCCGGGCGAACACCCGAACCTCGATGTTTTGCCACTCTCCATCGCGTTCGGCGAGACGACTTACAAAGCCGATGTCGATCTCACGCGCGAGCGATTTTACGAGCTGCTCGTCGAGCGCGATGAATTCCCGACGACCGGACAGGTCAATCCCTATGCCTTCTCGCAGGCGATCTCCCGCGCGCGGGAGGCGGGCGACGACGTGGTGATCCTGGCGCTTTCGAGTAAGCTGTCCGGCACGTATCAGAGCGCCGTCACGGCCGCCTCTCAGGTAGATGGGTCCACCGAAGTTCATGTCGTCGACACCAAGAGCGTCACGGTCGGTCAGCACATCCTGGTCGATTACGCGCTCCGCCTGGTCGAGGAGGGCCGTTCGGCCGCCGAGGTGGCCGCAGCCGTCGAGGCCGCCGCGGACCGCGTCTGCCTGATCGGCTTGCTCGACACCCTCGAGTACTTGAAGCGCGGCGGCCGCATCTCCGCCGCCGCGGGTACTTTGGGGGAGATGCTATCCATCAAGCCGGTCATCACCGTCTCCGATGGGGAAATCGCGGTCCTGGGAAAGGCCCGTGGCTCCAAGAACGGTCGCAATTTACTGCGTCAGCAGATCGAGAGCGCGGGCGGCATCGATTTCGACATGCCCGTCATGGTCGGCTATAGCGGTCTTTCCGATAAGCTCTTGCGCAAGTACCTCGAGGACAGCCGCTCTGTGTGGGAGGGCGGTATCGCCGAGCAGGACATCCCCTCCATCCTGGTCGGTGCGACCATCGGGGCGCACGTCGGCCCCGGCGCCATCGCGGTGGCGCACTTCAAGAAGGCATAGCCCTTTTCCAGATGCCCGCCGGCTGCACGGACCCCTCCTGCGGTCGGGATGGTCGGAGCCGCGGGTGAGGGCTGTTCTCCCATCGTTTTGGGGAGGGCGGCGGAGCTGACCGCGCCTGCTAGCGGTAGAATGGTGACGTACGCGCATGCAGCCATCTAAGGAGGACGCACATGGCGATTTTCGCTCCCATCGATGCAACCGAGACCCCCGAGTGGGCGGTTCTTCAGAAGCACCACGACGAACTCGTGGAGAAAGGCATCAGCCTGAAGGATTGGTTCGCCTCCGATCCCGACCGCGTTGAGAAGCTCAGCTATCGGGCCGGTGATCTGTACTTCGATCTGTCCAAGAACCTCGTCACCGATGAGACGCTCAGGTTGCTCGTGGACTTGGGTCGCGCCTGCGGCATCGAAGAGCGCCGTGACGCCATGTTCTCCGGCGAGCACATCAACACCACGGAGGACCGCGCCGTTTTGCACACCGCCCTCCGTCGCCCCGCTGAGCAGAAGGGCGAGCTCATCGTCGACGGTCAGGACGTCGTTGCCGATGTCCACGAGGTCCTCGATCGCATGTACGCCTTTGCCGATCGCGTCCGCTCCGGTGAGTGGACGGGCGTCAGCGGTAAGAAGATCGAGCATGTGGTCTCCATCGGCATCGGTGGCTCCGACCTCGGCCCTGTTATGGTCTACGAGGCCATGAGGCCCTATCTCGACGCCGGTATCGATTGCCGCTACATCTCCAATATCGACCCGAATGACATGGCCGAGAAGGTGAAGGGCCTCGATGCCGAGACCACGCTCGTCATCATCGTCTCCAAGACGTTCACCACGCTCGAGACCCTGACCAACGCGCGCGAGGTCAAGGCTTGGATGCTCGGGCAGCTCCGTGCTTGCGGGGCCGTCGACGGCAGCGTGGAACAGGACGCCGAGGCCATCGCCAAGCATTTCGTCGCCGTCTCCACCGCCCTGGACCTCGTCGCAGATTTCGGCATCGACCCTGAGAACGCCTTCGGCTTTTGGAATTGGGTCGGCGGCCGCTACTCCGTTGATTCCGCCGTCGGCCTGTCGCTCATCATCGCCCTCGGGCCTGAGCGCTTCCAGCAGTTCCTGGCGGGCTTCCGAGCTATCGACGAGTACTTCGAGAGCACGCCGCTCGAGGAGAACGTGGTTGCGCTCATGGGTCTCATGAACGTCTGGTACGTCAACTTCTTCGGTGCCGACACGCATGCCGTCCTGCCCTATACGCAGTACCTGCACCGGTTCCCGGCTTACTTGCAGCAGCTCACGATGGAGTCCAACGGCAAGCACGTCCGTTGGGACGGCACGCCTGTCACCTGTCATACCGGCGAGGTTTTCTGGGGTGAGCCCGGCACCAATGGCCAGCATGCGTTCTATCAGTTGATGCATCAGGGCAGCGTCGTGGTTCCCGCCGACTTCATCGCCTTCGCCAATACCGCCAACCCCTCCGTCGATGAGGGCCAGGATGTGCACGAGCTGTTCCTGGGCAACTTCCTTGCTCAGACCAAGGCCCTCGCATTCGGCAAGACGGCCGATGAGGTCCGCGCCGAGGGAACGCCCGAGCAGATCGTCCCCGCTCGCGTGTTCGAGGGTAACCGCCCCACGACCTCTATTTTCGGCGACACGTTGACCCCGTTCGCCCTCGGCGAGCTCATCGCCGTGTACGAGCACATCACATTCGTTCAGGGTACCGTTTGGGGTATCGACTCCTATGATCAGTGGGGTGTCGAGCTCGGCAAGCAGCTTGCCAAGCAGATCACCCCGGCGTTCCATGACGATGAGGCGCTTGCCGCGCAGGATGCCTCCACCAAGGCATTGATCGAGTTCTACCGCGCGACGCGCAGGTAGGCACGTGATCGCGCTCGATCTGAGAGCGAGTTCGAGCGTCAATCTGAGGAAGGCCCCCGGTTTGTCCGGGGGCCTTCGCTATCGCGTCTTGAGGCGATCCTCTTTCGTGTCCATCTCATCTAGCAGGATCGCCCGCAGGGCTTCTTCGCATTCGACGGGATATAGGCACCGGGTGTTTGTGACGCCGTTGTATTCCGCGGTGCGTTCGAGGATCCCGAGTTTTTCGCCGCGCGGGGTGACGAGCCAGTCTCCGCCTTGCTTTTCGATCAGGCCCGCCTCCATGAGCAGCTTGTTGGCCCTATGCGAGCGCATTTTGGGAAAGAGGCCCTTATCGGCCCAATCATCCAGGACTTTTTGGAGGTATCTCGGCGCAGGCCCGTCGTCGGCCTCGATGGCGGCGCGCATGGATCTCCGCATGCGGCCCTCGATCTCATCCCGTGCGGGCATTGCATACGCGGCGATGTCGAACGTGGGGTCGATGACCGGCCCGTCTTTGCGGCCATGGGAGAGCTGCTGGTCAAGAAGCTCGTCGATCGTCGTGAAGATGCCGGCATAGGGGCCGTGCGGGTCGAGGTGCTCGGCGAGTTCGCCAGTCTCGAATGCGGTCGTGCCGTTGGTTGCGAGGCGCAGCATCGTGAAGGTGAAGGGGCCGGCGCCGCTCGGAGGCAGATCTTCGCGCCTGTTGCTCGCGAGCACTTGCGCCCCCAAGTCGCGCGCGACGGCATCTTTGCGACGATAGCAGGCTTGCCGACGCGCAAGCGCCTCCTCATCGTCATCGGGGATGACGGGGCTTGTATAGCGGTGCTGGCCGCCATCGACCTCGATGCACATCACGATCCTCAGGGTGCGGACATCGTAGATGACGAGGTCGAAGTGGGCCTCGTGCTTCTTGTCGTCGCTGCGGACGAAGAACTCCTTGTCTTGTGAGGTGAACTCGGCGTCGTCGGTGAGGTAGTGCCTGAGCATGGCCGGGGAGAAGCAGCGCGAGAGAGGTACGTTGCATGCGGCCGCAAGTTCGCGCCCTGCGAGGTCAAGGCCGCCAAGGGCCTTGCAGAGAACGAGCTCGGCGGAGGACTCGTCGCTATCGACGTATGAGCGGATGGCAGGCGTCTCGTCGAATATGGAGACAAGCTCGGCACGGTGGAATCCATGTGCATGGTTGCCCACGGGGAAGCCGACCTCGCCCGTGAACGCGGGAGAGGCGGGGTCCGTGCGCCGACGGACATAGTCGACGAGCTTTTGCAGGAATCGCTCGCGCAGCTCGCGCGCGGCACGGTCCTTGGCGGAGAGCCGGCTGGGGGCGACGCCCGCCGAGGGAGGGATGTAGCCGCCGGTGAGGTCGATCTGCGTCCTCTTTGACATGAGATCTGAGGAGCAGATGACCACGAGTTCGTCCTTGGCGCGCGATACGGCGACGTTGATGAGGGGTTTACCCTGGGACCAGGGCCAATCCCAGTCGCCGTCTTCGACCGGCAGCAGATAGACCGCGTTGTACTCCTGTCCTTGGGTCTTGTGGATCGTCATCCCGGTCTTTTCCCAGGCATCCCTGGCCTCTTCTTCGTCTGCCCGGAAAAGGCGCTCGACGACCTCGGGCCCCTCCTCGGAGACGAGGCGGTCGTAGAGAGCTTCGAGTTGTCCGCGGAAAGGCGAGATGATGCGCACAGAGTAGGAGCGGTCCGCCTCGAGCCGGGCGCGCAGGGCGGGCCATTCCTCGTGCATGAAGATCTCGATCTGCTTGCGATTCTCCTTGCTCGACTGCGGGGGCCTGCGTTTTGCGCGCGATTCCGAGGGGGATGTTTCTTTTGCGGCGCCGATGCGACCGGTGCGGTGCGGCTCCCAATAGTTGCCCGCGAACCAACGGATGCGGACGGGGGTTTGGACCGACGTGTCGAATCGGGGGGTGCGAACGACAAGGCCCTCACCGCGAGGTCCGTAGACCTCCTCGCTGCAGAAGCCGATGATTCCCGGATGGCAGCGGAAGTGCTCGTTTAGGAAGGTGCACGGTACCCCGATCGGCCCGAAGACCTGCTGGACGGAGGCCAGGATGCTCATGCCATCACCCGTGGTCGCGTCTTGCAGGGCGTAGGGTGAGTCCGGGCTGGGCACCGGGACGCCCTCTGCTTTGGCGGCGCGCGCGGCCGATGCGGCCGAGCTCGCGTTGTAGACGGGCGGCAGCTGCTCGACATCGCCCACCAGCACGATGCGACGTGCGCTGCTCATGGCGAGCAAAGCGAGTGGCGGCGCGCATTGCGAGGCCTCGTCCATGATCAGATAGTCGTAGAGGAACTCGGCTCCGTCGCGGAAGCATTTCTTGAGCGAGTGGATGGTGCTCGTGACGAACGGGCGCTCCCGCAAGAAGCGGCTGGCCGTCACACGGGGCTCCCAGCCGCCGGCGCCGTAACGATCGTTGCGGCGGGCCTCGGCGTCACGGCCCGTGTCAAACTGGGGTCCCTCGGGGTGCGCCTCGTTCCAGGCCAGGCGGTTTTCGAGTTTGCCCAGGGCGGCGTAGGATGAGAAGACGCGTAGGCGGTTGGGGGATGGGCCCCCGTTCGAGGAGGCGTAGCCGGCGACTTTCTTGGTGATGTTGGCGATGGCCTCGCCGTTGGTGGAGACGACCGCCACGGTTTTCCCCCGTGCGATCATGCAGGACACCATGTTGAGGATGGTCTCGGTCTTGCCGGTGCCGGGGGGTCCCTGGACCAGCGAGACATCGGATTCGAGCGATCGGCGCACCGCGAGTCTTTGGCGCTCGTTCAGGCCGTAGGGCCCCTCGATGAGCGCGGCGTCCACTTCGGCATCGCTCGCCTCGCCGAAGCGGATCCGGGCTTGAGCGGCCTCATCTCCCAGGTAGGCGCGGCACACGACGTTTAACTTCCCCTTCGAGGCGAGGCCATGCGACCCATCGGCGGCGGGGTCGCGGTAGAACCAGTCGATTTCCCACGGCGGAGTTTTGCCTCCTTCCCCGTTGGGGAAGGAGGAGGCGTGCGCGGCGGCTCGGAAGTAGGAGAGGTTGTTGGAGAAATTGGACATGCAGACTCCCTGCGGTTGCGTGCGACGCTCCCTCATCCGGCTTGATCGGAGTTCAATTGTAGCCTTCCCCGTCACGGCGAAATCATCGGGGCGCCGGAACGTCGTCTCATTTGAAGACGAGATCAAGCGGTACTATATTTCAGCATAATGTGTTTCTCAGAAAGGCTTCACGCATGGCAATCAAGGCTATCGCCCTGGATATCGACGGCACGCTCACGAACGACCGGAAGATCGTCACGCCCCGTACGAGGGAGGCGCTGCTCGCGGCCCAGGATGCGGGCGTCAAATTGATTCTCTCCTCGGGCCGCCCCATCCAGGGTCTTCGCGCCATCGCCTCGGACCTCGGGCTGGACGCGCACGACGGCCTGCTTGTGGCCTTCAACGGTGCCCATGTGGTCGACGCTCAGACGGATGAGGTCCTTTACGATCAGCCCATCGATGTCGACACGATGCGCTCCCTCATCGGGCACATCCGTCAATTTGACGTCATTCCCTGGATTACGAGGGGGAGGAACCTGTTCGTCGAGCGCTCCTCGCGCCATGTCATCCGCTATCGCGGGGCCGATCTCGACATCGTCGAGTACGAGCGCAGCATGTGCGATCTGGAGCTGTGCGAGATCGACGACCTGCTCGACGTGTGCGACGTTCCGCATGACAAGCTCCTGTGCGCCGGTGAGCCGGAATACCTGCAGGAACACTGGCGCGCCATGGGCGGCCCGTTCGAGGGTCGGCTGTCCGCCATGTTTACCGCCGATTTCTATTACGAGTTCATGGCGCCCGGTATCAACAAGGGGCGCGCTCTTGCGAATGCCCTGTCCGTGCTCGACATCCATGCCTCCGAGGTCGTGGCGTTCGGCGACGGTCAAAACGACGTGTCGATGATCGAGTGGGCGGGCATGGGCGTGGCCATGGCGAACGCGGTGGACGAGGCCAAGGCCGCCGCCGATATGGTGACCGCCTCGAATAACGAGGACGGCATCGCGTTGGCCCTGGAGAAGATCATGGGATAGGCCCTGTGCGCAGGGATGTGAAAGGGGATCGAAGGATGCAAGACCGTTTTCCGTACCGGGCCGTCATATTCGACATGGACGGCGTGATCGTGGATACCGAGCGTTTTTATTTCGACCAGCTCGACGAGATGTTCCGCGCCGCGGGGATGCCGGTTTCCCATGGGGAGCTGTGCGCTGCGGTTGGCGCCTCCTACCAGGACTTTCAGAGAAACCTGGTGCGCTGGTTCGCCATGGGCGGTGTCGATTTGGACGCCGAGGAGGCCGAGGCCCGATACGATGCGTGGGCGAAGGATCACCCGGCCGACTACGCGGCTCTCCTCAACCCCGGTGTCCGCGAGACCGTCGATGCGTTGAAGGGCCTTGGCGTCCGGGTGGCGCTCGCCTCATCGTCGCCGATGGACAATATCAAGCATGTTCTCGATGTGTGCGGGCTCTCCGGTGCGTTCGAGCTCGTTGTCAGCGGCGAGCAGTTCCACGAGAGCAAGCCCAATCCCGAGATCTACCAGCATACGCTCGAGGCCCTCGGCCTTCCCGCGACGTCTTGCTGCTGCATCGAGGATTCCGTTCCGGGCATCACCGCCGGCAAGGCCGCCGGTCTCACGGTGGTTGCCAAGCGTGAGGAGCGCTTCGGCTTTTCCCAAGCTGCCGCCGATGTCATCATCGACGCAGTTCCCGACGTCTTGGGCCTTTAACGTCTCGGTCGAACCCGGACGCCGGCCGAGATGCCATTGGCTTGAACCCATTTTTCATTTAATCTTTTATTGGGCGGCGTGCATGATGCGCGGCCCGGTCGATGATTGAGAGGCGGATGGCGTGTCTGTCATGAGTTCGGGTATACCCCCCAAGGACCGCGCCCAAGAGGGGATCTTGTGGTACATCAAGAGCGAGGGACTTGAAGGCGGCGATCGTCTGATGCCCGAGCGCGAGCTTGCCGAGAAGCTTGGCGTATCCCGTACCGCGTTGCGAGCCGCCATCACGCAACTGGTTTCCACGCATGTGCTGGAGAGCAGGCAGGGGTCGGGCACGTACGTGCTTCCGCCCAAGCCCATCAACGTTTTCCAAGAGACCTATAATTTCTCCGAAGCCGTTCGCAGCGCTGGTCGCGTGCCCTCCTCGCAGCTCCGGTATGCTCGCCTGGTTGAAGCGGACGAGCGTCTTGCGGAGTGCATGCGACTCGCCGTCGGTTCCCCCTTGTTCGAGATGTGCCGCGTTCGATGCGCTGACGACGATCCCGTGGCGATCGAGACGGCATATGTCAATCGCGCGATCTGTCCCGGAATCGAGGGACACGATTTTGCCGTCGAGAGCCTGTATGACGTCTTGTCTTCGGAATACGGTGTCCGCGTCGGCCATGGTCGGGAACGCATCAGCATCGCACGCGCCACGGCGGAGGAGGCGCGGCTGCTGCGGGTTGCGGCGGGATCGCCCGTTTTCTTCGAGCGCGCCATCGAGTGCCAGGCCGATGGCGTTCCCGTGGAATATCTGAAGGCGGTCATCCTCCCGAGCCGCTATCGGTTCGCGAGCAACGGCGGCGAGAACGGCTCCAGGCCCAAGGAAGTGAAGAGCGAATGGCTCACATGGTAGGCGATTTCGACGGCGGCGCTTCCGAGCCTCGTTACCTTTCGATCAGGCGGATCGTCAAGGACCGCATCGCTGACGGGACGTACCCCGTGGGTGCGGCGATTCCCTCCGAGCACGAGCTCTCGGCCGAATTCGCCACGACGCGGTTGACGGTGCGAAACGCCATCGACGGCCTCGTGTCTCAGGGGCTCATCCGGCGCGTCCAGGGCAAGGGTGCCTATGTGTCACGTGCCGACGAGGGGCGCCGCGCGCACCCCTCGGGATTTCGCGCGTGGGTAAAGGCGGCCCATGGTGCGCCTTCCGTGCGACAACTCTCGAAAACCAAGCGTCCGGCGGGCCCGTGGTACGCAGACCTGTTCGGTATCGATGAGGATGACGAGCTGTATTCCATCCGCCGTCTGAACAGCATCGACGGTGCGCCCGTATCGCTCGAGCAAGTGCTCGTCCCGGTGAAGTTCTTCCCGGGGATCGAGGAGGTGGATGTCTCCGTCTTCAGCCTCTATGAGACGTACGAGATGTGCGGTCGTGGGGTCGCGTTCGCGCAGGAGAAGCTCGATGTCGTCGCACTCTCCACGCGTGATGCCGGGTTGCTGCAAGTTGAGCCGGGCAGTCTCGCCCTTTCGCTTGAATGCCTGAGCTTCGATGACGGCGGATGCCCCGTCGAGCATGCCTACGCGCTCAACACGGGCCGCAGGAGCGGATACACCTACGAATACTAGGAAGCGTTCATCTGTCCCCGCCGAGGGGCTCTGCGTCGGTGGCGAGGGTGGAGGCCCGGCATCGCCATCGATGCCGTCGCGCGCCCTTCGACTTGGAATGAGTTCGATTTGATTGACTCATAGCAGTCGGTATCATTTTAAAACCAATTACGGCGTATAATCGACCGCTCGGCGGAAGATCGAGTTCATCAACCCAAATTGGTATCAAAAAGTGTATAACTGAGATAATACAAGTGGTGTCAAAATGACATGACTTGATAAGTTGAGGGCTGTTCAGGCGAAAGGGAGCGTCCATGAAGGAGACGGAAAAGATCGAGATCATGCATTTTGACCAGGAGGGGTACCTCGAGGACGGAAAAGCTCTGTACGAGACGGGCAAGAAGATGACCGCCATGGCCGACCGCGTGTGCGACGAGGGCTATGACGCGATCTTCCTCATGGGAGTGGGCGGCACCTGGGACGAAATGATGCAGCTCGAGTATCTCATGAACAAGTTCGGCGATAAGGATTTCGAGGTGTACCTCATCCACGCCGCCGAGTGGAACATCATGGGCCACAAGCGCATGACCGAGAAGTCGGTCGTGCTCACCGCCTCCGAGTCCGGCACCACCCCCGAGGTGCTCGAGGCCTGCAAGAAGATGAAGGAGATGGGCGTCCGCGTTTTCGCCATGACCAAGCCTGAGGGGCTGATCGGCCAGGTCGTTGGCGCCGAGAACTGCGTCGCCATGGCGAGCGACCATGGCTCTGGCGGTTGCGAGAAGGGCTACTACCTCGCCGACTGCTTCGGACTGCGCATCCTCAACCGTCGTGGCTGCTTCCCGAAGTTCGACTTGTTCATCGAGCAGACCAAGGACATCTGGAAGGATATGCTCGACATTCGCAAGCGCTTCGAGCCCAAGGCCGAGGAGATTGCCAAGAAGTACGCCCTGGCGCCCTATACCATGTTCATCGGCTCCGGAGCCCTGTGGGGCGAGACCATCCTTTATTCCATGTGCATCCTCGAGGAGATGCAATGGAAGCGCACGCGTGCCATCACCTCTCACGACTTCTTCCACGGCACGCTCGAGCTGCTCGAGCCGGGCGTTCCCGTGTTCCTGTTCAAGGGCGAGGACGAGTGCCGCGCGCTCGATAATCGCGTCGAGGCCTTCCTGCGCTCCGGCGTGACCGGTGACGAGGACTACGTCATCATCGATACCGCAGAATACGGCATTCCGGGTCTTGACCCCGATTTCCGCGTCATCGTATCTCCCTGGATCCTTACGGTGCTGGCAACCGACCGCATGGCTCGCAATTATGAGATGGTGACCAAGCACAACCTCAAGTACCGCCGCTACTACCATCAGTTCGACTACTAAGAGTTTGGTCTGCATCTTTTCCGATCGATGCGATAAGGTGAATGGGGCGGTCGAAGTTCTCGGCCGCCCCTTTTGCGATTGTGCGGATTGAGACGAGGGCGTTATGGGCGAGATCTCGAATAACGGCGGCGAGCGTAGCATCCTGCTTCCGTCGGCTCCCTTCGGTATTCCAGAGGTGACGGCGAATGATTCCGCGCACACATGGTCGTTGCGCGCGTTGGGCGATCCCGAGCCGATGGTGCGGCCTATGGCCCATCTTCAGCGGTGCGTCGTCAAGGAACTCGAATGTGAGGGCACTGCGGGGCCCGCGGCGGATGAGTCGCAAGGTATGAGCATGCTCGGTGAGATCTTGAAGAACCCCGGCAAGGTCGCCCGTGCGAATCGTTATCGGGGAGGCGCCTATTGTGCGGGGGTGTATCTCGAGGTCGTGCTGCGCGAACCTGGAGCCGAGAAGATCGTCATTCCGATCTGGAGCCGGGAACTCAAACGCGGATCAATGGCATATCGGCAGGTGATCGAGAGCGCGCAGACCGTTAAGGCCGCCTTTGACGAGATGATCGAGAGGTCCTCTCGTGGCTAGGCGCACCGAGGTCAGCTCGTATGAGAGGGCCGTCGAGGGCATATTGAACCACATCATCGCGCGCGGTATGCAGCCCGGTGATTCGCTGCCTCCCGAGCGGGAGCTGTGCGATGAACTCGGCGTTTCGCGAACGACTTTGCGAAGTGCGATTTCCCATCTGGTGAGTATCCACGTCATCGAGCGTCGCCAAGGTTCGGGAAACTATCTGTGTCCGCTTCGCCCGACCGTCCAGCTCGATGATCTCTCGGGCTTTTCGAAAATCGTTCGGTCCATCGGCGGGGAACCTTCTTCGCGCGTGCTTGCCTGCGAGGTGCTGCCGGCCGATCCCGCCATCGGCAGTCGTCTGTATTTGCCCGAGGAGGGGCCGGTTCTGCATTTGACACGCGTGCGCCTGCTTGACGGCGCACCGGCGATGCTCGAGTCGTCATGGCTGTCCCTCGAACGCTTTCCAGGACTTGAGGCGGTCGATTTCGAGAGCCAATCCCTGTCCCAGGTGCTCGCCGATGAATACGGTGTCGAAGTCGCTCATGTCACGTTGCGCGTAACGGTGGCCCGCGCCACCGACCGCGAGGCGGAGCTGATGGGGTTGGCCCCTGGGGATTTCATTTTTCTCGAGCGCGGAATGCGCATGGGATCAGATGCAGACCCCATCGAGTATTACCGCACTCGATACAGTCCCCGCCATTTCAAGATCTCATGCAAGACGGTTGTATGAGATGCCCCGTGCGGAACAGCTGCCTGAGGAGTTGCGCGATATGAAATGTGATGTGAGCCGGATCGACGTCGGGGTGCCCGAGATGCCTCGGGAGATGTGCGGCGAGGGGAGGGGCAGGGATGCGATCCTCCCGGCCGATGGCCGCGGCGAAACGCCGCTGTATCTCGATATCCGTCGAGATCTACATGCGCGCTTGGTGAGCGGGGAATATGCCACCGGAGCGCCGATCCCCTCGGAGACCAAGCTTGCCGAGCGGTATGGAACGACCAAGGTGACCGTCCGCAACGCCCTTGACGGGCTCGAGGAGGAGGGGCTGGTCGTCCGTATCCAAGGTAAAGGCACGTTTGCGACACATGGTCTTGAGGGAACGGTCACGCACTGCCCGCGAGGCTTCCGCGATGCCCATCGCCATTATCACCGGATGCCGAGCGTGCGTGTTCTGGAGGCGAGCGTGCGCTCGGCCGGGGAGTTTTATGGGCGCTTTTTCGATATCGACCCCGATGGCGATCTGTTTTACGTGCGCCGGCTCAACTGCATCGACGATACCCCCATCACCCTCGAGCGGACTCTCATCCCCTGTGAGCTATTTCCGGGTATCGAGGACGTCGATGTTTCGATCTTCAGCCTGTATTCGCTGTATGCGCTGAGAGGGCATCCGGTTTCATGGGCCGCCGAGGAGCTGGTCGTAGAGGAACTCAAGGCCCGGGACGCTCGGCTGTTGCGCGTCAGCCCCGATGATCCCGCGCTCGGGTTGATCTGTGTGAGTTATGACGCCGCAGGACGGCCTTTGGAATTCGTTCGCTCGATATCGGTGGGGGAAGGTGCGAGCTACCTAGTTCGTAGCTAGGATTTAGTTACTCTGAGCTGGTAAAACGTTGTTGCCGGGATAAACCGTCGAACGCCATTTGTCCATATACACCGCTCGGCGAGATATTCATACCATTTGGCCGATAAGCTCCTATTCATCAAGATTGGTATTAAAAAGATGCTATCTTATTATTGTTTTTGGTATGAAAAACAACCAGAAACATATAGGAAAGGGTCAGAAATATTTTAGGAGGAGGAACATGATTCTGCTAACGCGCGTCGACCATCGATTGCTGCACGGGCAGGTCGCCACGTCTTGGGTCAACGGCCTGGGATCCGATTGCATCTTCTGCGTCGGTGACAAAGTCGCCAATGATCCGGTGTGGAAAACCACTCTCAAGATGGGCAAGCCGACCGGCTGCAAGCTGGTGATCAAGGACATGGCCCACGCCATCGAGGCGATCAACAGCGGCGTGACCGACAAGTATCGCATGATCATCTGCCTGCGTTCGATCGAGGATGCCAAAAAGCTCATCGACGGATGTCCTCAGATCACGAGCCTGAACCTCGGCAATACGCTGGAGTCGCCTACTACCAAGCAGATCTCACGTCAGATCTTTCTCGAGCCCGATGAGATCGAGGCGCTCAAAGAGCTCGGCGAGCGCGGGGTCGAGGTCGAGATTCGCGCCCTTGCCGATGACAAGAAGGAAAACGCCCTCGCGCTCCTCTAGGGAGCTCGGATTGTCTGCCCTGACAGGAGGTACGACATGCTTGTCCAATCACTGATCTGTGCCGCGTTTTACGTCGTCGTTAAGTTCTTCGACTTCCAGCTCGGTACCCTGTATGCTTTTCGCCCAATCGTCGTCTGCCCGCTGCTCGGACTCATCCTGGGCGACCTGCAGACTGGTCTGGCCCTGGGCGCCAGCATCGAGGCCCTCTTCATGGGCTCCGTCTCCATCGGGGCCTACATTCCGCCGGATGCCACGTCGGCCGGTGTCCTGTGCACCGCCTACGTCATCCTGCTCGGTCTGGACACCGAGGTCGCCGTGGGCCTCGCCATGCCCATCGGAACGCTGGTGCTCGCGCTGAGCAATCTGTTCCAGCCCATCACCAACTGGTTGCTCTCCTTCGTGCCCAAGTTTGCGGCGGAGGGCAGCGGCTCCAAGCTCACCGCCTTGCACTTCTTTATCGCGCTGTATAGCGCACCGGTGTATTTCGCCGTTATCTTTGCCGCCGTGTACCTGGGCTCCGATGCCGTCGCTTGGATCACCAACACGGTTCCCGAGTTCGTGCTGAACGGCTTCGCGGCCGCTGCGAACATCCTGCCGGTCATGGGCTTCGCGATGCTGCTTCGCCTCATCTACCGCAAGGAGCTTCTGCCCTTCCTCTTCCTGGGCTTCCTGATGACTTCCTACATGGGCGTGCCGGTGCTCGGCGTCTCCCTGATCGCCATCATCATCGCCGTTCTTACGCTGGGAATCTTTGACAACAAGCCTGCCGCTGCGCAGATCGAGGGAGCTGACGATGATGACTTCTAATGAGACCAAGAGCGTTTACAAGACCGGTGAGCATGCCATCACCAAAGACGATCTCGTCAAGTCCGCTCTGAATATCGGTGCCTTGGGCATGGAGTTCTCCTGGACCTACGTGAACCAGATGGGTCTCGCTTTCGGCCTCATGGTCAAGAAGATGCTCAAGAAGATTTGGCACGACGACCCCAAGGGTTACGCCGCAGCTCTCGAGCGCCATACCGCCTTCTTCAACATCACGGTTGCCCTCGCTCCGTTCGTCGGCGGCATCTCGATGTCCATGGAGGAGCGAATCAAGGCCGGCGAGCTTCCTCCCGAGTCCGTAAACGACGTCAAGGCCGCTCTCATGGGTCCGTTGTCCGGCGTGGGAGATGCCATCTTCCTGACCACGATTCGCGTCGTTGCGGCGGGCATCGCCGTTTCCATGGCTGCTGAGGGCAATCCGCTCGGTCCGATCCTGTTCCTGCTCATCTTCAACGTCCCTCAGTACATGCTTCGAGTGTGGGGCGTCGTGAAGGGCTACGAGCTGGGCGTGGGCTTGTTGGACGCCGCATCGGAATCTGGCATCATGGACAAGCTCATCAAGGGCGCGGGTATTGTCGGAATGATGGTCGTCGGCTCCATGACCTGCTCGATGTTCTGGGCCACCCTCGCCGTCTCCTTTGGTTCCGGTGAGGAAGTCACCATGCTCCAAGATGTGCTCGACGGCATCATGCCCGGCATGTTGGGTCTGGGGTTCATGGGCATCTACTACTGGTTGCTCGGCAAGAAGATTCATCCGTCTATTCTGATCCTGGGCACCATGGTCATCGGTGTCGTCGGCGTGTACCTCGGCATCTTCGCCTAGCGCACCCGCCGCGCGTTACGAATGCAGGGCGGCGACCAGCTTGGCCGCCGCTCATTCGTTTTGTCCCCGCAGGCGGGCCTACGGGATGTTCCGTCGGCCCACTCAGTGAAAGGCCAGCAATCATGAGGCAGTTCATCATAGCTTCCCATGCGCACTTCGCCGCCGGTATTAACGAGAGCATCTCCTTGCTGTCCGGTGAGCGCGACAACGTCCGCACGCTTTCCATGTACGTAGATGGTAACAACGACCTCGCTGCAGAGATAACGAAGATGCTGGACGACACTCCTGAGGACGATGACCTCGTGGTGTGTACCGATCTGTTCGGCGGGAGTGTGAATAACGAGTTCACGACGGTCATCCAACGTCGTCCGAACACCTATCTGGTGACCAACATGAACCTTCCGCTGCTCATCCAGCTTCTCTTTGCAGGGGGCGATCGCGACACCGCCGAGGTCATTCGCGAGGTCTGCGCCGCGGAGGAGACGCGCGTCAAGTTCGTCAACGACCTGCTCGACGGTGAAGACGAGGACGACGAATTCTAAAGTTGTTCCGGTTGGGAGGGCTCTTCCTCGCTGTTCCGATACATGTTCGCTCAGGATGTGCCTGCAATGCCTTAGTCGACGTCCATTCCCAAATGATGAAAATGGGGCGCTAAGGCGAGAGCAGATCCATTCCCAAGGCGGCGGCCTGATCAGCGATACGGTCGCGCGATTCCGGACGGATGCCCGCCAGTGTGTCGAGGGTCCTCTCGAGGCTGCTGCCCAGGGCTGCCGCGCTTGAACGTTGTCCGAAGGTGCGCGGGGCATCGGTTTCAATCAGAAGACGCTCCAGGGGAATCTGCCGCGCATATTCCCTGCCGCGCTTGCTTGCGAGCATGCGCTCATTTACGGAGAAAAGACAGCTGACGTGCCTCGCACGTGCGAGCTCGTCGCTCGTTCCCGAGAACCAATGGAAAACGCAGGAACAGCGAGCGGGGATGTTGCATTCTTCGAGTAGGTCCAGCACTCGCCCGGCGGCTTTGCCGGCGTGGAGGGAGAGGACGCGACCGGGCAGGGGATGTTTCGCACAGGATTGCAGGATCGCCGAAAGCCCGCGTTCCTGAAGTGCGGCCGTCTCTGCCCTCGCCCCGTTGAAGTCGAGGCCGACTTCGCCGATGAGTCGGCTCGTGGCGGCGAGTCGGGCCGCCGACTCGATATCACTTTCGTCGCATCGTCCGTCTGCCAGCCACCAGGGATGCAAACCCACTCCCACGAAGACGTTGGGGGCTGCGTTGAAGCGCTCCCGTGCCTCGAGCGCATCGGCGGGGGAGACGGTGGTGCAAAATAGGGCGATTCCGAGCCGCTCGGCGTCACGTGCCACCTCGTCGCCGTTCGCCAGTTGATCGGGATGGCAGTGCATGTCCACCAGTCGCCAAGGGGGTCGGACCCCGCCGATCGCATGGTCCGAGAGGGCGGCCCCGTTGATGACGCCCGGCGTTTCGCATGCCGCATCCGACGCTGCGGCGCCGACCGAGTGCGGCGGCTCGGCTTGGGGGGTCATCATCTCGCGCGTCATGATGCGCGCCCGCCCCGCTTGCCCGCCAACCGTCCTTTCTGCGCCGCGTCGTGCATGGCCAGCGCGGCGGAGACGTCGTCGTCCTTTCCCAGGCCGGAGATATGGCGCAGGACCTCACCCGCGATCATCTGCCCCATGATGGGCGGCATGAAGCTCGCGGTACCCAGGTCGGTGCGCTCGGAGCGCGCGGCCCCCGGGGTGGCGGCGATGCGCACGGGCTCTTCACAAGAGTAAAGGACGCGCATATGGCGGATGCCCCGCTTACGGCATTCCTTGCGCATGATGCGTGCGAGTGAGCAGTTGACCGTCTTGTGGATATCGGCGATGCGCAGGCATTCGGGATGGATCTTCTTGGCTCCGCCCATGGAACTGATGAGCTCGAAGCCGCGCTCCTGTGCAAGGGCGGCGAGCGCGAGCTTGGTGGAGACGGTGTCGATCGCGTCGACCACATAGTCGATGCGTCCACCGGCTTCCACGAGGCAAGTCTCGTAGAGCTCTTCGAGGTTCTCGGCGAGCACGAAGGCATCGTGCGTGAAGATACGGCAGCCCGGGTTGATGTCGGCGACCATGGCGGCCATGACGTCGACCTTGCGTCTGCCCACGGTGCTCTCGAATGCGATTGCCTGGCGGTTGATGTTGGAGGGGGCGACCACGTCCTTGTCCACGATGACGAGAGTCCCGATTCCGCCACGCGCGAGCGCCTCGATGCAGCTCGACCCCACGCCGCCGCAGCCGAGCACGAGCACGCGGGCGTCTTCGAGACGGGAGAGCCGTTCGTCGCCGAGTATGACGCGCAGGCGGTCCTTCATCGTTTCCATAGGTGCTCCTCGTGTGTGCCCGGATATGTTCTCGGCAGGTATTGTACCAACCTGTCTGAGAGGGGCGCCAACCTGTCTGCGCCGGAGTCTTTCGCTCGTTATCCGAGATGCAACCGAAGTCACGATTCTGGAATGCGAAACGTGACTTCGGTTGTATCTCGATGGGGGGCGATGTGATTTTTGGTGGAATTCGGGACCGGGGCCGTCACGGCCGATTGTCTCGATGCGAATGGGCGATTCATGCGACAATGAGGGGCGTTAGACCAGTTAGGCCCCCAGAAACGGAGTCGTTCATGGCAGAGTTCATCTACCAGATGTATCAGGCGCGCAAGGCGCATGGCGACAAGGTCATCCTCGACGACGTGACCCTGTCCTTTTATCCCGGTGCCAAGATCGGCGTCGTGGGTCCCAACGGCATGGGCAAATCCACGTTGCTCAAGATCATGGCCGGCATCGAGGAGGTCTCCAACGGCGATGCCCGCCTCACCCCCGGTTATACCGTGGGCATCCTGCAGCAAGAACCGCCGCTGGACGAGGACAAGACCGTCATAGAGAACGTCCGCCTCGCCTTTGCCGACATGGTCGCCAAGGTCGAGCGCTTCAACCAGATCTCGGTCGAGATGTGCGATCCCGATTGCGACATGGACGCCCTCATGACCGAGATGGGCCGCCTGCAGGATGAGATCGACGCGGCGGACGGCTGGGACATCGACTCCAAGCTCGGCCAGGCCATGGACGCCCTGCAGCTGCCCGATTCCGATATGCCGGTCAACGTGCTTTCCGGCGGCGAGCGCCGTCGCGTGGCCCTGTGCAAGCTGTTGCTCGAGGCCCCCGACCTGCTGTTGCTCGACGAGCCAACCAACCATCTGGACGCCGAATCCATCCTGTGGCTCGAGCACTTCCTCAAGAACTACCCCGGTGCCGTGCTTGCCGTCACGCACGACCGCTACTTCCTCGATCACGTGGCCGAGTGGATCTGCGAGGTCGACCGCGGTCATCTCTACCCCTACAAGGGCAACTACTCCACGTATCTCGAGACCAAGGCCGCCCGTGCCGCCGCCCAGGGCCAGCGCGAGGAGCGCCTCGCCAAGCGCATCGCCGCCGAGCTCGACTGGGTCCGCTCCTCCCCGAAGGCGCGCCAGGCCAAGAACAAGGCCCGACTTGCTCGTTATGAGGAGATGGAGGCCGAGGCTCGCAGCAGCCAGAAGGTCGACTACACCGATATCCGCATCCCCGTGGGACCGCGTTTGGGTTCCAAGGTCCTCGTCGCGGAGCATCTGCACAAGGAGTTCGATGGGCGCGTCCTCATCGACGATCTGTCCTTCACCTTGCCGCGCAATGGCATCGTGGGTGTGATCGGCCCCAATGGCGTGGGTAAGACCACCCTGTTCAAGACCATCGTTGGGCTGGAACCGCTCACCAGCGGCAACCTGGAGATCGGGGAGACCGTCAAGATCTCCTACGTCGACCAGATGCGCGGGGGAATCGATCCCGACAAGACCCTGTGGGAAGTCGTGTCTGACGGTCTGGATATCATGCAGGTCGCGGATAACGAGGTTCCGAGTCGAGCCTACGTGGCGAGCTTCGGTTTCAAGGGGCAAGATCAGCAGAAGCGCGCCGGCGTGCTCTCCGGTGGCGAGCGCAACCGCCTGAACCTCGCGCTCACCCTGAAGCAGGGCGGCAACTTGCTGCTGCTCGATGAGCCCACCAACGATCTCGACGTCGAGACCCTCTCCGCGCTCGAGTCCGCACTTCTCGAGTTCCCGGGTTGCTCCGTCGTCATCTCCCATGACCGCATGTTCCTCGACCGCGTGGCCACCCACATTCTGGCTTGGGAGGGAACTGACGAGAACCCCGGCAATTGGTATTGGTTCGAGGGCAACTTCGAGCAGTATCAGGAGAACCGCATCGCCCG
>JARIBW010000025.1 GCA_029264355.1 Collinsella sp.
AAAACGACAGCTCTTAGAAATTGCCGCGCTTGAGGAAGTCGGGAAGCTCGAACTGATCGTTTCCAAAATTCGGCAGCTCGGTACCGCCGATGTTGCGCGTGGCGGCGGAAGCGGTCGCGGACTCGGAACCGCGGTCGGAACGCGGGGCCTTGGAAGCGGCGAACAGCTCGTCCTGACGGTTGACATTGGAATCGGAGAAGCCGGTGGCGATGACGGTGATGCGCACCTGGTCGCCCAGGGACTCGTCCACGACGGTACCGAAGATGATGTTGGCATCGGGATCGACCGCGTTGGCCACGAGGTCGGCGGCGTCGTTGATCTCCTGAATGCCGAGGTCCTTGGAGCCGGCGATGGAGAGCAGGACGCGCGTGGCGCCATCCACGGAGCTCTCGAGCAGCGGGCTGGAAATGGCCTGCTGGGCTGCGTCCACGGCGCGGGTGTCACCGGAAGCGACGCCGATGCCCATCATGGCGGTGCCGGCCTGCTTCATGATCGTCTTGACGTCGGCGAAGTCGAGGTTGATGACGCCGGGGACGGTGATCAGGTCGGTGATGCCCTGGGTACCCTGGGAGAGGACGCCATCGGCCGTGGTGAAGGCCTCGAGCATGGTGGTCTTCTTCTCGGCGATGTCGAGCAGGCGGTCGTTCGGGATGACGATCATGGTATCGACGGACTCGGCGAGGGTCTTGATGCCCTCCTCAGCGGAGTTCTTGCGCTTGCGGCCCTCGAAGGTGAAGGGCTTGGTGACGACGGCGACGGTCAGCGCGCCCACGTCGTTCATGGCGATGTCGGCGACGATGGGAGCGGCGCCGGTGCCGGTGCCACCGCCCTCTCCGCACGTGATGAACACCATGTCGGCGCCGGCGAGCGCCTCGGCGATATCGTCACGGCTCTCCTCGGCTGCCTTGCGACCGACCTCGGGGTTGGCGCCGGCTCCGAGACCGCGGGTGATATCGGTGCCGATGTGGACCTTGATGTCCGCGTCGGAAATGGCGAGGGCCTGGGCGTCCGTGTTGATGGCGACGAACTCGACGCCGCGGATGCCCTCCTCGATCATGCGGTTCACGGCGTTCGTGCCGCCACCGCCCACGCCGACGACCTTGATGACAGCAAGGTAGTTGTTGATCTCGTTCTCGTGCATGTGCGGTCCTCCGAACACTACTATTGGCAAGCCTGTCTGCAGGCGATCGTCACGACGTTAACCCTCAAGTAGAGATTAAAAGTCGAGATAAACCGTGTTATGTTTGCACAAAACACGGATGCAAGTCAAACCGCGCGCGCCAGAATGTGGAACGTTCGCCAATTCCGCAGGTATAGGCCGAGACCGTTCACCGAGCGCAAGCGGTAGCTGCGCGAATGCGGACCGCGCATCCTACAGCGGAGTGCTGCGGAACGTGTAGGCCCCGGGCTCGCGAACGTTGATATACGTCACGCCCTGATGCTCGGCGAGCAGTTTCGTAACCACGCGCTCCTTCTCCACGATGTTTTGGGGCTTACCCAAGGAGACCTCGACTCCGGACACGAGATTGGCCGAGATGGCCTCTACCGAGGCGACGGAGATGTCCTTGATCTGGGCGACGAACTCATCGGAGAAGCCGTTGGCGTAATCGAGGCCGGCGAGAACGACCTTTGCGTTGACCGGCTCTCCCCCCTTGGGCGAGATATCGCTTGGAACGTCGGTGAGCAGCAGGCTGCCGGAATCACGGGCGATGCGCAGCGCGGCCTCGAACGCGGGCAATTGCACGGCCCCTTCGGGCACCGAGCCGTCATCGTTGAGCGAGACCTCATTGCCTTCGGCATCGACGGCCGCGACCAGGCTCAACGGCGCGATCCACGTGCCGTCCTCGCCGATGGCCCATGCCACCTCGTCGGCGGTGATGAAGGCGATGGCGCGCATCTTGCGCTCCGTGGGGGTCACGATGAGGGTGTGCGGCCATTCGCGCTGGACGTCGACTCCCTTGACCCAGGGGATGGCCTTGAGCGACTCGTAAATCGCCTTTTCATCGACGTTGAACATCGTGGTCCCCTCCGGGACCACGATGAGGGCGCGAGCCGTCTCGGCCTCGACATGGTCCGACCCCTTAACTTGGATGTCCGTCGCGGCGAACAGCGGTGAGTTGGCGAGGATGAAACCGGTGAGGAAGAGGACGAACGCGACCCCGATGACGATGAGGGCCTTGCCGGGGTTGATCTTGGGCCGCGGGATGTGGGCGGCGACTCCACCCGCAGCGGACGCCGCCGAGGCCATCGCGGCCGACACCGCCTTTTTAGGACCTGCGGCGGCCGTTTTGGGGTTCGCGGACTTGGAGGGCCCCAAGACGGAAACCTTGGCCACGGGAGCGGACGACTTGAAAGGACGCTTGGCGGCGGGCTTTGCCGGCTTGGACGCGACCTTGACCGCAGTTGGAGACGCGGCCGCGGTTCGGAGCTTGGCGGCGGGACGAGGTGCGACCTTTGCAGGTGCGGTCCGCGGGCGCGAGGCCCTCGACGGCGCGGGCGCGGCAGGGCGAGGCGATACCTGGCCCTTGCCCGCCGCGGATGCGCGGCGATACGTGGGCTTCGGCGTATTAGAAGCCGAGGAACTTGACTTCCGGCTGAAGCTCGACCCCATACGTCTCCCTTACCTTCGCATGCACATGGCGGATAACCGCCTCAACGTCTGCCGCCGTGGCGACGCCCTTGTTCACGATAAAATTAGCGTGAACCGACGAGACCTCGGCCCCGCCCTGGCAAAAACCCTTTAATCCGCATTCCTCGATCATGGCGCCGACTGAGCGATCGGGAGGATTCTTGAAGACCGATCCGCACGAGGGAACGCCCAACGGCTGGGTACGGCGCCGGCGCGTGAGCGCGCGCTCCATACGAGTGCGGATCTCGTCCTTGCTCGCCTGCCCAAGTTCGAGCGTGGCCTCGAGTACGATCTCACCGTGAGGCAGGCCGCATTGACGGTATCCCCACGCGATCTGCTCACCGGGATAATGACGGATGCCCTCACCCGGCTTATACGTGACCACGTCGCGGACGAGAGAGCCGATCCACTCCGTGCGCGAGCCCGCGTTCATGGAAATGGCGCCCCCGACCGTGCCCGGGATGCCCACGGCGAACTCGAGGCCCGTCAGCTCACGCGAGAGCGCCTCATTCACCAGTCGGGCCAGAATCGCACCGGCTCCGACGGTGATGGTGCGGCCGTCCTCGCCGACCACGAAACGGGAGAACTCGCTGCCGAGCGTTATCACGGCGCCGCGATATCCGGCATCTGCGACGAGCAGATTGGAGCCCTTGCCGATGATGACCCACGGAACGCGCTCGCGAGCCAGCACCTCGATCGTGCGGCGCAGCGAGTGATAGCTGTGGCAGGTCACGAAAAGGTCGGCCTTGCCTCCGATGCGATAGCTGGTGTGACGGGCGAGCTTCTCGTTTTCGATCACATCCGTGTCGATCATGCCCGACAGGGCCATCATCGCGTTGAACGCACCCATGGGCTACTCTGCCTCGTTCGCGGCGTACTCGAGATACTCGGGACCGACGGTGGTGATATCGCCGGCGCCCATCGTGATAAGCAGATCGCCGGCCTGGGCGACGTCGTCGATGCGAGCCATGAGCGCCGCGTGGTCCGACACGTACTCCACGGACTTGCCGGGATGCGCCGCGCGGATCTTATCGGCCAGCATCTTGCTGGTGACGCCGGGGATGGGCATCTCGCCGGCGGGGAAGACATCGACGAGGATGACCGTATCGGCATCGGCGAAGGCATCCGCGAAGTCGTCGCACAGCGCCTGGAGACGCGAGTAGCGATGCGGCTGGAAAATCACATCGACGTGCCGGAAGTCGAGGGACTTGGCCGCGGCGAGCGTGGCGCGGACCTCGGTGGGGTGATGTCCGTAGTCATCGACGAGGGTGACGCCGCGCACCTCGCCCACCTGGGTGAAGCGGCGACGGGCGCCCTCGAACGTGGAGAGGGCCTCGGCGGCGCGGCCCGTGTCGAGGCCGAGCGCATAGGCGGCGGTGAGGGCCGCGGTGGCGTTCAGCATGTTGTGACGGCCGGGGTTGTTCTTGATGGAGACCCCCCGCACCGAACCGTCGGGGAGGGTGACGGTGAAATCGGAACCGAAGGCATGGTGCGTCGACGCGGGGTTGAGACGCACATCCATGCCCTCGCCCTCGCCATAGGTGAGCACGGCATGCCCGCAGGAACGGGCCAGATCGACGAGGCGCGGATCCTCACCGCAGACGATGACCGTGCCGTCCTCGCCCACGAGACCCATGAACGCGCAGAACGTCTCCTCGATCTGCTCGAGGGAGTCGTAGTGATCCATATGATCGGCCTCGATGTTGGTCACGATGACGACATGAGGGTCGAGGTAGAGGAAGGAGCTGTCGGACTCATCGGCCTCGACGACGAAATGCTCGCCGTCGCCGTTCTTGCCGTTGGTGCCATAGCCCTCCACGACGCCGCCGATCAAAAAGCTCGGGTCGAGCTGCATGCGGTCGAGCATGGTGGCGACCATGGAGGATGTGGTCGTCTTGCCGTGGGTGCCGGCGCAGGCGACGGTCGTGCGCCCATAGCCGAGCGCGGAGAGCATCTTGGCACGATGCCACACGGGGATCCCGAGCTCGCGAGCGCGCATGAGCTCGGGGTTGGTCTCGGGAATCGCGGTGGAGACGACCACGACGTCGGGATGGAACTCATCGATGGTCGAGGCGGCATGGCCGACATGGATCGGGACGCCGGCTCGGGTGAGCTGGCGAATATAGCGGGAGGTCTTGAGATCGGAACCGGTCACCGTGCAGCCGCGCTCATGCAAAACGAGGGCGATGCCGCTCATTCCGGCTCCGCCGACGCCGATGAAGTGGGCGCTCTTGAAGGTCGGGGCGGTAGTCGCCTCAGGGACAGCGATGGACGGCATGGCAGCTCCTCGTCGTTTCGTACACATAAACTCGTTAAGTATACGCCATCGTCGGCGCACCGACCGACGGACGGACGCGGTCACAATCCCTTCGCGGGCCGCATCCGGATGAAACGAGGCGCACGCGCCGCCCTACGCGAGCCCCTCGAGAAGATCGGCGAGCGTTGCGGCCGCCTTATCCTGGGCCAACCCGCGCGCGGCATCGCGCATGGAGGCCCGCCGGCCCGCATCCGCCAACAATCCGAGCAACTCGTCGCGGAAGGCATCGCCATCGATGTCATCGTCGGAGAATTTGACCGCCGCACCGGCATCGGTAAGCAGACGGGCATTGGTGGTCTGGTGATCGGCCGTCGCGAGCGGGTACGGGACCAGGATGGACGGGACCGCAAGCGCGGCGATCTCGGCAACCGACGATGCACCGGCACGCGAGACCACGAGGTCGGCGGCGGCGAGGGTGTCGCCCATATCGTCGATGTAGGGCACCACGCTCCATCGAGCCGCCTCCTCATCGGTGAGGCCGAGGGCCCGAAGCGCCTCGTCATACCCATGTTCCCCTGTGGAATGCACGACGTGCAGGCCATCGATGGCGAGCAGCTCGCCCTTGAGGGAAGCCAGGCGCTCATTGAGATGACGCGCACCGAGGGAGCCCCCGAAGACGAGCAGGACCGTGGCGTCTTGCGGGATGCCGAGCGCGACGCGGCCGCGAGAGCGATCACCCTCGAGCACGCTCGAGCGCACGGGGTTTCCGGTGAAGACCACCTCGGAGGAGCGCCCGGAACAGGAGCGCATGACGTCCTCGGCCGCAGGCTGCCCCAGGGCTATGAGGCGCGCGGACTTGGCCGTCCGCTTGTTCGCGAGCCCCGGCACGGAATTCTGCTCGTGCAAGGCGATCGGGATCCCCAACTTGGCGGCGGCGCGCATGAGGGGGAGCTCGAGATAGGCGCCGAATCCGATGGCGACGTCGGGCATGCGAAGCTCGCCGGACCCGAACTCCTCGATCAGGCGATGCTCCTCATGGGACAGGTGCACGAGCGCGGTCGCGAGCGTCCAGGGGCGGCGGCGGTCGAACCCGGTGACGTGGACGGGATGGAACGGGAAGCCCTCCTTGGGCACGAGCGAACCCTCCAGACGACGACTCTCACCGAAGAAATGCACGTCATGTCCGCGGTCGCGGAGCTCGTCGGCAAGGGCCAACGCCGGATTGACGTGGCCTGCGGTGCCGCCTGCGGCAATGGCGACGGTGAGTTGGCGCTTATCGGTCATGACGACCCCTTTCCCAATCGTTCATCCCCCTGCGCGGGCGGTCATCGCCCGAACGGCGCACGGCATTGCCACCCGTGACGCCGCGATAGTCGACCCGCGGACGCCCCTGGCGTGGGCGGAGGCGCTCTCCGGCATCCGATCCAAGGTCGACGCGACCGTAACCACTTGCGGAACCGCGCGACTCCCGGCGAGTCGGCGACCCCTCGCCGCGTTCGGCCCGCCCGCCATCGTAGACGCTCAGCGCCGAGCGGCTCGAGGCACCGCGGTCCAGGCGGGACGTCTCGGGGCCTCGACGGGCTGTTCGGACGCGAACCTCACCCGCGGTGCTGCGGCCCACATGACCGGACGCATCGTCACCCCCGCCCATCGGGCGACGCGCGGGCGAGGGCACGGAACGCTCCCCCATCACGGCCATGCCGGAGCGGCGGCGATCGGCCGCGGTTTCGACGTTGCTCTCGACCGAGACGCGGAATATCAGGGCGGCAAGGGCGAGCGAGGCGATGATCGACGACCCGCCGTAACTCACGAAGGGCAGCGGCTTTCCGGTCATGGGCATGACGCCCAAGATGCCGAAGACGTTGATGAGGAACTGCACGGCGAGGATGATCGTGCATCCACTCGCCAGCAACTGGGCATGGAGCGTCGGGGCCTCACGGCAGATGTGGAACGCGGCGATGATCATGGCGACGAACACCAACACGAAGATGGCGGTCCCCACGAAGCCGAGCTCCTCGCCGATGATGGCGAGGATATAGTCGTTGTGGGCCTCCGGAAGATAGTGGTACTTCATCGTCGAGTTTCCGATACCGCGACCGAACAGGCCGCCCGAGGCGAAGGCCATGATGGCCAGCGTCGCCTGGTAACCGGTATCGTACGGGTCGCTCCAAGGATCCAGGAAGGCGAGGAAGCGCTTGGCGCGGTACGGGGAGGTGACGATGGCGGCGGCGCCGAGCAACAGCGCGGTGACGGTGACGAACGCGACCACGCGCCAGGGCAGCCCGCACAGGACCGCGATGGCGAACACCGTCAGGGCGATGATGATCGTCGTGCCCAAGTCGGGCTCCTTGAAGATCAAGAACAACGGGATCGAGAGCATGACGAGCATCTGGATGAGGAACGTGCGGGCATCGATGGTGCCGTCCTCAAAGTAGTCGGCGAAGATCTTGGCCGTCAAGACGATGATCACGGGTTTGGCGACCTCGGCGGGCTGGAGGTTGAAGATGCCGAGGTCGATCCAGCGCGAAGCGCCCCACTCCTCGGCGCCCTGACCGACGAAAAGCACCGCGACGAGCAGGGCCAGCACGCCGGCCCACACCCACCAGACGAGCCGGGACCGAAAAAGCGGCCACGGCAGCAACCTGCCGCCGATCACGGCGAACAAAGCGAAGCCGATGAACATGAAGATCGCCTGACGGGACAGGAAAAACCACGAGCTGCCGTTCTCCTGCAGCGACTCCACGGAGGAGGCCGAGTAGATCATGAGCAGGCCGAACATGCAAATGGCGACGAGACAGGACAGGAAGACCAGTCGGGGGCGCATGATGCGGGCCGGAACACCGGCGATGTACTTCTCACCCCAGTCGGAATGGCTCGTAGCCGTGGCGCGACGGCGCGTCTTGGGACGGGTCGTCGCACGCTCGCCAGCGGACGAGGCCTCGGACTCGGGGGCGCTTTCCTTCGTTTTAGAGAACCACACGTTTCTTAGGCCTCCGCCTCGGACAGGGCGGCCAGATCGGCCACATACGAACGAAACGCCTCGCCGCGCTCCTCAAAACCGGAGAACTCGTCGAACGACGCGCAGGCGGGCGAGAGCAGGACCGTGTCGCCGCGCTGCGCGAGCGAGCGCGCCACGTCGACCGCATCGCGCAGGTCCTCGGCCTCGGCGATATCGATGTCCGCCGCGCCGGGAGCGTCCATGAGCGCGGCGCGCAGGCGCCCGCGCGCCGCGCCGAAGCAGACCACGCAAGCGGTCCCGGAGGCGACCTCGGCCATGAACTCCTCAAGCGGCGTGCCCTTATCCGCCCCACCGAGCAGCAGCACGATGCGCTCACCGGCGAAGGCGGCGAGGGCGGTGAGGACCGCATCGGTGTTCGTGGCCTTGGAATCGTTTACATAGCGAACGCCGTCGACCGTATCGATGGGCTCGAGTCGATGCGGAAGGGGCCTGAACTCCCTGAGCCCAGAGCGAACGCCCGCGGCGGAAGCGCCGCACGCGAGCGCCGCGGCCGACGCGGCAAGCGCGTTGAGAACGTTATGGGCGCCTACGATGCGCAGCTCGTCGACGCCGACGAGCACATGTTCCTCGCCCGCCATGCGAACCACGAGCGCACCGTCGCGCACGAACGCGGCATCCCGAGCGCCGTCATCGGCCAAGCCGAGATGCAAGACGCGGCGTCCGGGCAGGCAGATACGGTCGAGATACGGGGCGAGCCCCTCATCCTCCACGTTTACGACGGCGATATCATCGGCATCCATGTTGCGGAACATGCGTATCTTCGCCAGGGCGTAGTTCTCATGCGAGCGATGCCATGCGAGATGATCGGGCGAGAGATTCAGCAACACGGCGACACGCGGATGGAACGCCTCGGTCGTGGCGAGCTGGTAGCTGGAGAGCTCGGCGACGAACCACTCCCCCTCTTCGCGCCGATCCACCTCGCGGATGGGCGCGGTGCCGATGTTGCCGACCGCGACGCTGTCGAGCCCCGAGGCACGGAGCAGCCCGTCGGTCAGGCTCGTGACCGTCGTCTTGCCGTTGGTGCCGGTGATCGCGCACCAGCGTTCGGGCGACAGCGCCCACGCGAACTCGGGCTCGCCCATGATCTGGGAGCTCGCAGCGCGGGCACTGCGGAAAAACTCGCCGAACTCGGATATGCCCGGACTCGCGACGCAGATGTCGAACGTGCCGGCGACCTCCTCGGTGCCGTAGACGAAGGCGACGCCGGCCGCCTCCAGAGCAGCCGTGCGCTCGGTGGGGGCCGACGAGGCCCCTCCATACACGGTGACGGAGGTCACGCGCTCGTGCAAATGAGACGCGGCCCATGAGGCGAGCTCGAGACCCGTGCCGCCCTGTCCGAGGACGAGCAGCGAGAATTGTTGCGGCAGGGGCATAGGTGCTCCTAACCCAGCTGGAAGAAGAGCGCGAGGCCGAGGGCGCCGCACGCGGCGGACACGATCCAGAAGCGGATGACGACCTTCGTCTCCGCCCAGCCCTTCTTCTCGAAGTGATGGTGGATGGGGGCCATGAGGAAGACGCGCTTGCCCGTGGCCTTGAAGCTGATGACCTGGATCATCACGGAGAGGGTCTCGGAGATGAACAGCGCGCCCACGACGAGCGAGACGACCTCGGTGTTCGTAAGCACGGCCACGGCGGCCAGCGCCCCGCCCAGGGCAAGGGAGCCGGTGTCGCCCATGAAGATCTGGGCGGGATAGGCGTTGTACCACAAAAACCCGATGCAACCGCCGGCGCAGGCGGCGCAGAAGATGGCCAGATCGACCTTGCCGCGCAGGAAGCATATGGCGGCCATGACGAGCATGGCCATCATGACCGTGCCGCCGGCGAGGCCGTCAAGGCCATCGGTGAGGTTGACGGCGTTGGACATGCCCGCGAGCAGCAGGAACACGAACACGAGATAGAGCCACGGGATCTTGATGACCGTATCGCCGAAGGCGAACGTCGAGGTGAGCACCCCCAAGTCGATGACAAAGCCGCCGGGGAAGCGGATCGCCGCATCGACATCGCAGAAGTTGACGGCGATGACGAAGAACACGAGCACGATGGCGGTGAGACCGATCATCTTGCCCGCGGGCGTCAATCCGAGCGAGCGCTTCTGAACGACCTTGGTCACATCGTCGAACAGGCCCAGGGCGCCGGTAGCCAGCATCGCGCCGACGGCCAGCAGCAACTCGGTGGTGGGCCTGGCCATGATGAGGCAGGTCAGGCAGACGGCCAAAAGGATGATGACGCCTCCCATGGTGGGGGTGCCCGCCTTCACGAGATGCGACTGCGGGCCGTCCGCGCGGATCTGCTGGCCGATGCCGTCGATCTTGAGCAGGCGAATCCAGAGGGGCATGATGAGCCCAGCGGCGAGCGCCGAGACGAGAATGGCAAGAAACACCTGATAGGTGGGGTAGGCAGGGTTACCGAGCATCGGCACACACCTCTTCCACGAAACGATCGAGCCCGACGAAGCGCGAGCCCTTCACCAATACGAGGTCGCGCTCGCCGATGGCCCCCGCATAGCGCCGGATGAGCACATCGCAGGAGGGGACGAGCTGGATATCGCCTTCATCGAGCCCCATGAGACGCGCCGCATCGGCCATGACCCGGGCGTTTTCGCCACCCACGCATATCAGCATCGACGGGTGCTTGGCCGCGGCATAGGCGCCGACGAGCGCATGGAGGCGCTCGGCATCATCGCCCAGCTCCCCCATCTCACCGAGGACGGCGATGCGCGACCCCGCGCAGGGCAGCGTCGAGAACAGATCGAGGCCGGCCGCCATGGACTCGGGGCTGGCGTTGTACGAATCATCGATGACGCGGGCACCGCATGCCGCGGGGCGCACCTGCGTGCGACGGCCGGTCATCTGAAGCTCGCCGAAGGCCTCGTCGATCTCAAAGCCGGGCACGCCGAGGCGGTGGGCCACCGCCGCCGCGAACAGAGCGTTGGGAACGGACTGGGCACCGGGAACGGAAAGGCGCGTCTTGAAGCTCGAGCCGTCCTCGAACGTGAGGTCGAAGACAGGGCAGCCGTCCTCGTCGAGCTCGACGTGCGTCGCGCACACGTCATCGTCGGTCGAGGTGCCGGCGAGCACCACGTCCAAACCGGCGGGGCGGGCGAAATTCTCGATGATGAACGGCGTGAAGTCATCCTCGCCGTGCAAGACGAGGGCGGAGTGATTGCCCTCGAAATTCTCGGCACTGGAGGGCATGCCGGACACGATCTCGGCCTTGGCACGGGCGATGCCCTCGCGGCTGCCGAGCATGCCGATATGGGAGGTGCCGACCTTGGTGATGATGCCGAAAGTGGGCTGGGCGCACCGAGACAGACGCTCTATCTCGCCAAAATCGCTCATACCCATCTCAAGCACGAGCATCTGCGTGTCCGCGGGAGCGGACAGGATGGTGAGGGGCAGGCCGATCAGACTGTTGAAGTTGCCGGCCGTGGCGTGAACGCGATAGCGTTTGGCGAGGCAGGCGGCGAGCACGTCCTTGGTCGTGGTCTTGCCGATCGAACCCGTGATGCCGATGACCGTGCAACGCAGGCGCGCACGATACCCCTGGGCGAGACGCAGCAGGAACTCGGTCGGGTCGTCGGCGACGAGAATGGCAGATCCATGCTCGAGCGCGAGGTCGACCAACTCCCGAGCAGGTTCGCGCGTCATGACGACCGCGCCCGCCCCGGCCTCGATGGCCGCGGGGGCGAACGCGTTGCCGTCGACGCGCTCACCGGGGAATGCGACGAACACGGCGTCGGGCCCAACCGCGCGCGAGTCGATCTCGACGCCGCGGCAGACCCGATCGGGATCGCCCGCCACGAAACGGGCACCCGTAGTGCTTTGAAGGTGCTTGACTGCAATCTCCACCATGGGTGGCAACCTTTCTGGAGCGCTTACCGTGCAACCTGGTATGGTACCGCGCCGTCCGCACCAGGTGGTGCAGGCCGTGTGAACCTATCGGGTCGGCTTGATTCCAAGGGCGGGCAGGGCCTCCTCCATGACCTTGCGAAACACCGGCGTGGCCGCGTAGGACATGGCCGCCGTTCCGTCGAGTGTCACATAGCACAGGACGCGCGGATCCTCAGTCGAGACGAACCCCATGAACGATGCCATGTTGTTGCCCTCCTCGTATCCACCGCCCTTGCCGGCTCGTTCGGCGGTTCCGGTCTTGCCCGAGACCTCATAGCCGGGCATCCGGGCGTCCATGCCCGTGCCCTCATCCACGACGGTCAGCATCATGTCGGCCACGCTGGCGGCCGTCTCCTCGGATATGACGCGCTGCTCTCCGTCGGTCCAGTCGACCTCCTCACCCGCACGGGTCTTGAGAAAATGCGGGGTCGTCATAAC
Organism: Collinsella sp.; assembly: GCA_029264355.1. Classification (GTDB taxonomy): domain Bacteria; phylum Actinomycetota; class Coriobacteriia; order Coriobacteriales; family Coriobacteriaceae; genus Collinsella. The sequence continues at coordinate 12,234 of JARIBW010000025.1, forward strand.
GCCCTTGTTCGCGATCGCGCTCATCGCGCGGACCATCTGAACGGGCTCGACGGCCAGCGACTGTCCGAACGACATCGAGCCCAGCGACGCGCCGTCGTATTCCGAACGCTTCTTGATGATGCCGAGCGATTCACCCGGGAAATCGATGCCCGTGGATTTTCCGAATTGGAACCCGTCGATGACATACTCCGAAAACGCCTCGGCACCGAGTTTCTCACCCACCAAGACCATGCCGGTGTTGGAGGAACGGCGCAAGATCTCGCGCAGGTTCATCGACATGGCCGCGCCGCGCTTGTCGACATCGCGGACGATATCGCTGCCGACGAGGACCTCGGCCGGGACATCGAAGGTGGTGTCGGGCGTCAGCCCCTTGTGCTCGATGGCGGCGGCGGAGACGAAGGTCTTGAACACCGATCCCGGCTCGTAGACATCGGTCACGACGCGCAGGTTCATGGCGTCGTTGGAGGCAGAGGCCAAATCCGTGGGATCGTAGGTGGGATAGGAGCACGCGGCGATGATCTCGCCGGTCGTGGGGTCCGTCACGATGACCGACCCGTACGTGGCCCCCACGCGCTCGACCGCCTCGGCGATGGCGTCCTCGGCGACTCGCTGCACGTTGGCGTCGATGCCGAGCACGATGTCCATGCCGTCTTGGGCCGGGACCTTCTCGTATGCTCCACCCGCGATAAACGAGCCGTCGCGGGCGCGCTCGCGCATGAGCGAACCGTTCACGCCCGTGAGGACCTCGTCGTACTGCTTCTCAAGGCCCGTGATCCCCTCGTTATCGACGTTCACGACGCCGAGGACCTGGGAGGCGAGGCTGCCATTGGGATACACGCGCTTGATCGCCGGCTCGAATTCGATGCCCGCGATGCCCTTCTTGGCGAGGATCTCCGCATCCTCTTCGTCGACCTGGCGCTTGACGTACACGAAGGTCCCCTCGCGATCGACGAGGTCCTCGACCACGTCCTCATCCATGCCCAGCACGTCGACGAGGGCGTCGATCGCACGGCGGCGCTGCTTCTTCTTGATGAGCGACGGGTTCACATACACGTTCTTGCATTCGATGCTCGACACCAGCACGGTGCCGTTGCGGTCGTAGATCGTGCCGCGCTTCGCGTAGAGGGTCTGGCTCGACACGCGACGAGAGTTTGCCTGCTCTCGATACCAATCGGTGTTGAAAACCTGTATCTCGGAGAGGCGCGCGAGAACGATGGCCGATGCCGCGAGGAAGCCACCGGCCAGCAACCCATGTCGGGAGACGGGCTCTGTGGAAAACCTGCCGAGGGGCGCGGCGGTCTCTCGGCGCTCAGCGGCCCGTGACGTGGCGGTGCGGGGCGCCCGTCTGCCCTGCGAGGGCCTGCGCGCATCACGCGATGAACCGCCCCCGGCGGGACGGCCCGTGCGGCCGGAGCCGCGTCCGTTGTATCTATCTTGGGGCATGGATGCTCTCGCCTACTACTGTGCCGCCGAGTCGACGTACTCGGTGAAATCGAGCGTCACGCCGCCCTCGGCCGCAACCATGCCGTACCCCTCCGCAAGATCGCGGATGCGCGTGGAGGAGCCATATACGGAACGCATGACCTCGAGGTCGGAGCTCTCCTCCTGCGCGGCGGTGAGGTTGTTCGAAAGCGTCGCGGCGCTGTTGAGCGAAGCCGCGGTGAAACCCGCCACGGTGACGCGGAACAGTCCGAGGACGACGAAGGCCGCCATGAGCACGGCGAACACCTTCACGCAATGGGTGAACTGAGGGCTGACGTCCTGGCTTGCCTGGCGACCGGCCCCGTGAACGACGTCAAGGCTCGGGCGGGCGGGCACGACGGGCGCCTGATACGCCTCGGACCGCGTATCATAGGCATATGCTGCGTTTGAGGTGTGCTGACCCATGATATGCGGCCCTCCTTAAGGCGAAGATGACAGATGACATGCGCCGGGGCCGTGAGGCGCGGGCGAGCTAAAGACGCTCGGCACAGCGGATCTTGGCCGATCTGGCGCGGGGGTTGCGCTCGACCTCCTCGGCCGTGGCAACCAGGGGTTTACGGGTTGTGACCTTGACTATCGGCACGTTTCCGCACACGCACACCGGAATGTCCGGCGGACAGGTGCAGCCCTTCGAAAGCTCCTGGAACAGGCGCTTCACGATGCGGTCCTCCAACGAATGATAGGAGATGACGCATACGCGACCGCCGGGGTTCAGCCAGCGGATCGCGGCCTCGAGGCCGCGCTCAAGGACATCGAGCTCATGGTTGACCTCGATGCGAATCGCCTGAAAGCTGCGCTTCGCCGGATGGCCCCCGTGCCTGCGGGCAGCCGCGGGAATGCCGGCCTTGATGGCATCGACGAAATCTCCCGTGGAGACGAGCGGGCTCTCCTGCCTGCGACGCACGACCTCGCGTGCGATCTGGCGAGCGAACTTCTCCTCTCCGTAGATGCGAAGAATCCGGGCGAGGTCGGTTTCGGTATAGGTGTTCAAGACCTCAGCTGCGTTTAGGGTGTTGGTTCCCGGATCCATGCGCATATCGAGCGGGGCATCCTCGTTATACGAGAAGCCCCTGCCGGGGATATCGAGTTGCGGGCTCGAGACGCCCAGGTCGAAGAGGAATCCATCGACGCCCGGCACCTGCGCCGAGCATAGGAGCTCATCCAAGTCCCCGAAGTTTCCCTTCAGGAGCCTGTGCGGCGTGGCCGGGGTCTCGGCGTCAAGCCGCTTCCCCGCCGACGCGAGCGCCATGTCATCCTGATCGACTCCGAGCAGCAGGCCTTCCGAGCCCACGCGCTCGGCCATCCTGACGGAGTGGCCTGCGCCGCCGAGCGTGCAATCGCACACAACCGAGCCGGGCTTGAGCTGAAGCTGCTCGAGCACTTCCTGGAGCATGACGGGTTCATGCCGATATTCAGGTGTCAACGTACCTGTCGCCTTGTTCGCGTCCATGTGGGGCGTCTCCTTTAGTCGAAGAAGTCCGCGAGGATGTCCTCGGTCTCGGCCTGACGTGCCGCATAGGTCTCACGATCCCAGATCACCAGACGGTCGTCGCTGCCGACGACGGTGACCTCGCGATCGAGGTGCGCCTTCTTACGGGCGGCTTCGGGAAGGCTGATGCGGGCGGCGGAGTCTATTTCAAGTGTGATTGCCGCGCCGTACAGAGCCTCCTTGACCATGCGATGAGAACGATTGGTGGGATCGAACCCGCCCTTCGCCTCAAACACGGAGTCAAGCCAAACCTTGAACGTGTCCTCGGTGAACACGTACAGGGCGTCGACTTCCTTTTCAGGGGCGGGCAGGACGCGCACATGCTCCTCAAGCTGCTTCTTAAAGGCGGGCGGCAGTGACAAACGTCCCTTCGCATCGAGATTTCGATCGTAGGTACCGTTGAAATACACTGGCGCGCACCCCCTTAGGCTTACTCGTGGGCATATGCGGGAGCCACCCCGCCGTCGACGCTTCCAATTCTATGGGGCCTACTCCCCTTTCGCAACACTTTTTCCCACTTTCTCCCCCACACTCCCCCACCAACCCCCGCAAACCCCAAACGGGACAGCGAACAGGTGTTGTCCCAAACACAACATATTGTGTTTTAACAGATATACAGCACCACCGCTCGATGCCGTTTCCCCAGGTTGAACCTTCTAGTTGAGGTTGAAGCGATTTTCGAGTTGTGCCCGACTTGTGGTCGCCACACCCACCGCCCCCTCACGGACAAGAGGCGATCGCGGGGGTTTTCTAGGCGCGCGGATGCGCCGCCAAATAGACCTCGCGCAGTTGCGTGCGGTCGACATGCGTGTAGATCTGCGTCGTGGCGATATCCGCATGCCCCAAGATCTCCTGCAGGGTGCGCAGGTCCGCACCTCCCGCGAGCATATGCGTGGCAAAGGAATGGCGAAGGGTATGCGGATGCAGCCCCTCGATCCCGGCCATGCGCCCATAGCGCTCGCAAATCGCGTGAACGCTTTGACGCGAGAGACGCGTGCCCCGCACGTTCAAGAACACCGCGGCCGGCGCCGAAGCCGATCGAGCGTGGGAGGACAGTTCCGCCCGCGCATCGGCAAGATAGGCACCCAGGACCCGGGCGGCCGTCCCCACAAGCGGGACCAGGCGCTCCTTGGATCCCTTGCCCCTCACGCGTGCGAACCCATCATCCAGATGGACCTCGTTCACATCCAGACCGCACAGTTCGCTGGCACGCAGGCCGCAACCGTACAGGGTCTCGAGAACCGCACGGTCCCTCATCCCGGCGGCCGTTGCGGGAAAATCCTGGTCGAGCAAGCGCTCGGCGGCCTCGATCGAAATCACGTCGGGCAGGCGGTCGCACGTCTTGGGAACGCGCAGCGTTGCCGCGGGATTGACCGAAGAGAGGCCCTCGCGCACCATGAACCGATGAAAGCCCTTGACGGTGGAAAGCGCTCGGTTCACCGATGCATCGGCGGAGTGATCGGCGCGCTTGGCGGCCACGAAGTCCTCGATATCTCGGCGGGTCACATCATCTGGGCGAAACGTTCCGCGATCTCCGAGGAAGGCGAGGTAGGATCGCAGGTCGCGCTCGTACGCCGCGATGGTGTTGGCGGCTAAGTTGCGCTCGAGCGCCAGGTGATTCAAGTATTCGCCGCGGCAGCGCCCCAGCTCGGTCATGCCTTCCCCGCCTCCTTCCGACTCGGTCATTGCAAGACGCCCATCGGTCCTCGACATCCCGATCGGAGCCGCGGACCGACGGGCGGTCAAGACGCATATATGTGAATGGGCCTATCGGTGATAATACCCGCTGCGCTCGAACTTGGGCTCACAGCACACGTTGATGCCGAGCTTCTTGAAAAGCGCCTCATCGGAACTGGAGATGATCACCGAGAAGAAGGCGTCGCAGCCGCGCAGATTGGGCAAACCGGCGAGCACGCGTTCGGCGATCTCACTCGATGCGGAGGTAATGGAGAGCGCGATGAGGGTCTCCTCGGGATGCAGGCGCGGATTGGTGCTGCCGAGCTGCGTGGTCTTGAGGCGGCTGATGGGCTCGATCGCGTCGTTGGAGATCACCTCGAGTTCCATATCGACACCCGTGACGGCCTTGAGCGCGTTCATCATGAGCGAACTGGCCGCACCCAGGCGCGTGGAGGTCTTACCCGTGACCACGGAGCCGTCGGGCAGGACCATGGCGCCGGCGGGCGCGCCGGTGGTCTGCTCCTTGAGAAGGGCGGCGGAGCGCGCGGGGGACTGGTCTTTCGTCACGCCCACCTTCTGCATGATGGCCTTGAGCTTATCCACCTGATCCTGGCCGTTGCCCGTGCGCTTGACATCCGAGGCCGCGGTGAAGTATCTGCGAACGATCTCCATGTCGGCGGCCTCGCGACACGCCTCATCGTCGCAGATGGCGTATCCGACCATGTTGACGCCCATATCCGTGGGGCTTTGATACGGGCTCTCGCCGAGAATCTTCTGCATGAGGGCCTTGACCACGGGAAAGGCCTCGACATCGCGGTTGTAGTTGACCGTGGTGACACCATGGGCCTCGAGATGGAAGGGGTCGATGATGTTTGCATCGTCCAAATCGACCGTGGCGGCCTCGTAGGCGATGTTGACCGGATGGTTGAGCGGGAGGTTCCACACCGGGAAGGTCTCGAACTTGGCGTATCCGGCGGCCACACCGCGCTTGTGCTCGTGATAGAGCTGAGACAGGCAAGTGGCGAGCTTACCGGACCCGGGGCCCGGAGCGGTCACGACGACGAGGGGACGCGTGGTCTCGACGAACTCGTTCTTGCCGTACCCCTCCTCGCTCACGATGAGGTCGATATCATGCGGGTAGCCCTCGATGGGGTAATGGAGATTGCACGTGATGCCCAACATGGAGAGGCGGCGGCGGAACTGATCGGCCGCAGGCTGACCTGAATATTGGGTGAGCACGACGGCGCCCACGAGGAACCCGTTGGAGCGGAAGATATCGGCCAGACGCAGGACGTCCTCGTCATATGTGATGCCGAGGTCGCCGCGCGCCTTGTTCTTCTCGATGTGGTTGGCATTGATGGCGATGATGATCTCGACGTCGTCCACCAAGCTCTTGAGCATGCGAAACTTGCTATCGGGCTCGAAGCCGGGCAGCACGCGGCTCGCGTGGAAATCGTCGAAGAGCTTGCCGCCGAACTCGAGGTAGAGCTTGCCGCCGAATTGGGCGATGCGCTCCTTGATGTGCTCGGCCTGGCTGGCGATGTACTTCTCGTTATCGAAACCCTGGCGCATGCGGCATCTCCTTTTTTGTCACGGCGGTACTGAAACAGTCTAGCCGAGATTCGAGCTCATGCGGAAGCGGTCAGGGTTTCTTCACGCAAACGGCCCCTGCGACGCGGTCTGCCACGCGCGGCCGGGGCCGAAACCCCATGCGGGGTACGGGGACGCGATGCGCCGACGAACGGGGCGGCGCCATGGATCGAACTTGGCCAGGGCCTCACCCAGCAGGTCGAGGCCCTTTGCGAGCACATCGGTCTGGGCGCGACAGCCCAGACGCGCACCGCAGGGCAGCTCGAAACGGCTGCCGGGAACGAGCAAGATGCCGCGATCCTCAAGCAGGCTCAGGTAGAACGCCCCATCGTCCCCGGGAAGATGTCGTTGCGATAGATGCGGATGACCTTCGAGATCTCGTCGTCGGACGCGCGCGAAATCCCCGCTCCTCTTCAAATTGAAAACCCCCTCCCGTGCACGGAAACGGGAGGGGGCGGGAGATAGGTCCAAATCAGCCTCGAATCAATTCGATGACGAATTGGAGGCGATCCCAAGATGGCAGCGTTCCGAACCGGCAGACGGCGCGAAACCCGAACCAAAACCCATCGACAAGCGATTAAAGCATGACGCAGGCGACAGTCAGGATGATCGCACAGACGACGGAGAGCACCAAGATGAGCTTGAGGGCAAACTTGACCCAGGTCGTCCACTCGATCTTAGCGAGGGCGAGACCGCCCATGATCGCGCCGGAGGTGGGAGTGAACAGGTTCACGACACCGATGGCGGCGGAGAAGATCATGACCATGACCTCAGGGGCGAAGCCGAGCTGCGCAGCCAGGGGCCCCATGATGGGCATGGACACGGTGGCCATACCGGAGGTCGAGGGAATGAGGAAGGACAGCCCGAAGTAGACCAGGAAGCTCATCGGGGCGAAGATCACACCGGACAGGCCGGCGAGTGCCTTTGCGGCCGCATCGAGGACATAGACGTCCAAGCCGGTGGAGGCCATGAGGACGGAGATGCCGCGGGCGAGGGCGATGATAAGCACGACGGACATCATGTCCGCGGCACCGGTGATGAAGGTGTCGACGATCTTCTTCTCGGACAGGCCGCCGATGATGCCGATGACGATGGCCATGATGAAGAACCACGTAGAGGCCTCATCGAAGTACCACTGACCGATGGGCAGGCCGGTCAGAATGGCGGACCAGCCCTGCGTGATGGCGTTGCCGTCGGCGTCATACACCGCACCGGCGTCGAAGAAGTTCGCGACGCCCTGATTGAGGTCGGCGAGCGGGATGAAGCCGACGATCATGACGACGAACGTGAAGGCGAAGGCGATCAGAACGCCCTTCTGGCGTCCGGTGAGCTTGACGTCCTTGGTGACCTCGGAAGCAGCCTTGCCATGAGCCTCCTCGGCGTCCTTGAGCTCCTGCATCGACAGGATGGTGGAGCCCTTGTCAGCCTTGACCTTCTTGGCGTAACGCATCACGAACACGATGGAGATCACGGTGGTGACGATCCACAGAACGAAACCGAGGCCGATGATGATGGTCTGGTTGACCTGGATGCCGACACCGGTGAGGGCATCGACGGCGGCACCGACGGCAAACGGGTTGACCGTGGAGCCCAGGCAGCCGCAGCCAGCACCCAGCAGCACGGTGGCCGCGCCGACCATGGGGTCGAACCCGGCGGCCATCATGGTGGCGGTGAGAAGTGCGTAGAACGGAACGGTCTCCTCGCACATGCCGTAGGTCGTGCCACCGAGGGAGAAGATGAACATGAGCACGGGAACGAGCATGATCTCGTTGCCCTTCAGCTTCTTGACCAGGACGGCGATACCGTTATCCAGGGCGCCGGTCTCGGTCATCATGCCGAGGAAGCCGCCGAGGATCATGACGAACAGGCAGACGGGAAGAGCGTCCGCGAAGCCCTTGACCGGGGCGGTTGCGAAATCACTCAGGCGGGCGGCGGTGACGGCACCGCCGGACGTGCCGGAGACGATGACGGTGATGACCGCCACGATTGCCAACAGGAGCAGAAGAATGGTAAACGATGAGGGCATGCCGCGCTTTTTCTTAGCGGTATCAGTCATGGTTCTCATCCCCCCTTCAATATCAATGATGTCGATCTTGCATGCGCGGCCTTCCGTGCCGTGCGCGCCGCGCCCCACAAGATTACTACCAACAAACCGCTCGGGCCGCGCAGCGATGCGACCCGAGCGGACAAATCAAATGCTCTTATTTGAGCGTGGCGTACATGATCGCCTTGATGGTGTGCATGCGGTTCTCGGCCTCATCGAAGACCTTGGACTGCGGGGACTCGAAGACGGCGTCCTCGACCTCCATCTCGGTGACACCGAACTTCTCGGCAATCTCGGCACCGGTGGTGGTGTTGGTGTCGTGGAAGGCCGGCAGGCAGTGCAGGAAGATCGCGGAAGGATCGGCCAGGGCCATGAGCTCGGTGGTGACGCGGTAGGGCTCGAGCTGCTTGATGCGCTCGGTCCAAACCTCGTCGGGCTCGCCCATGGAGACCCACACGTCGGTGTAGATGACGTGGGCGCCGGCGCAACCCTCCTTGGGATCCTGGGTGAGGGTGATGGTGCAGCCGTTGGCCTCGGCGATCGGGGTGCAGGCCTCGATCACGTCGTCAGCGGGCATGCACTCCTTCGGGCCGCAGGCCACGAAGTTCATGCCGAGCTTGGCGCAGACGACCATGAGGGAACGGGCGACGTTGTTCTTGGCATCGCCCATGAAGACGAGCGTCTTGCCCTTGATGTCGTAGTTGAAGTTCTCCTGAACGGTCAGGATGTCGGCGAGCATCTGGGTGGGGTGCCACAGATCGGTCAGGCCGTTCCACACCGGCACGCCGGACTTGGCGGCGAGCTCCTCGACGTCCTCCTGATCGAAGCCACGGAACTCGATGCCGTCATACATGCGGCCGAGAACGCGGGCGGTGTCCTCGATGGACTCCTTCTTGCCCATCTGGGACGAACCGGGATCGAGGTAGGTCACGCCCATGCCGAGATCCATGCCGCCGACCTCGAAGGAGCAGCGGGTGCGCGTGGAGGTCTTCTGGAACAGAAGGACGATGTTCTTGCCCTCGAGGTAGCGGTGAGGGGTACCGGTGCGCTTGAGGTCCTTGAAGTTCTTGGAGAGCTTGAGCAGGTACTCGATCTCCTCGGTGGAGAAGTCGAGGAGGCGCAGGAAGCTACGGCCGGAGAGATTGACGCCCATGTGGGCTCCTTTCTAAAGAAAAAGCCAGGCGGATGCGAGGGGCACCCGCCGCGAAACGCGGCGGCGCACCGGAGCCGATGCGCCGCCGAAAACAGGATGCTTAGAGATCCTCGCGCCAGAAAGGCATGCTCATGCAGCGCGGGCCGCCACGGCCACGGGACAGCTCGGCGGACGGGATGACCAGAAGGTCCAGGCCCTCCTTGTAGAGCACGTCGTTCGTGACGGTGTTACGAGCGTAGACGCAGATCTTGCCGGGGGCGACGGCCAGGGTGTTGGAGCCGTCGTTCCACTGCTCGCGGGCCGCAGCGATCGGGTCGCCGCCGCCGCACTGGATCAGCTTGATCTGATCGACGCCGGTGGCATCCTCGAGGATGTGCTCGAGCGTGTCGACCATTTCCTTGATGTTGATCTCACCGGGGTTCTTGCCCGGAGTGAGCTCGTACACCTTGAGGGTGCCCATGATCGCGGGATGGATGGTGAACTTGTCGACGTCGATCTGGGTGAAGACGGTGTCGAGGTGCATCATGGCGCGGTTGTTCGGGATGTCGAAGGCGAGGATGCGATCGACCTTGGAGTCGCTGTTCCAGAAGATGTTCTGGGCCATGACGTCGATAGCGGCAGCCTGGGTGCGCTGGGAGATGCCGACGGCCAGGGTGTGCTCGTTGATGTTGAGCACGTCGCCACCCTCGGTGTGGTAGGCGGCATCACGGCGGAAGTACAGGGAGACATCCTTGTAGTCCGGGTGATACTTGAAGATGTACTTGCCGTACAGGGTCTCGCGGTTACGCGTGACGGAGTACATGCGATTGAGGCAGACGCCGTTGCCGACGACCGCGAACGGGTCGCGGGTGAAGTACAGGTTCGGCATCGGGTCGATGATCAGATCGGACTCGGACTCGGTGTTCACCATGGAGTCGAGCGTGGTGGAGCTCACCAGCGGCATCTCGATCTCGGCCTTGGTCAGGCCGGCCATCGTCTTCTGGACGAACTCGAGGTTGTCCTTGATGGAGTCGAGCTTCTCGCGGACGACGCGGGGCATCTCCTTGCCCTTGATACCGGCCTCGGCGATGTACTGATCCAGGAACTCCTGGCGGGCATCGGGGTTAAGGTCGAACACCTCGGCGACGAGCTTCTCGAGGTACAGGACCTCGACACCCTGATCGCGGAGGGTCTGGGCAAACGCGTCGTGCTCTTCCTGGGCGACCTCGAGGAAGGGAACGTCGTCGAAGAGCAGGCGCTCCAGCTCGAAGGGCGGCAGATTCAGAAGCTCCTCGCCGGGCCTATGCAGGCAGACCTTCTTGAGCTGCCCGATCTCGCTCGGGACATGCAAGCCTTTCGTCATTGCCTCCTACCTTTCTTTTCTGGAACCGCATTCGCGATTCCGATCCAAGCCCCTTGCGGGGCTCCGTTCAACAGTTACCGTTATATCCAATTTTCAGTGAGGGATACGCGAGAACGCCAAACGGACGATATTGGGGAGTGAACGGTATATAACGATTGATCTCCCAGTTGGCTACTTTTATCTAATAAAGCGTCTGACGTGCGTAAATATCGCTCCCGCCGGGGTTCACCATGAGGGATAATTGAATAGGAAGATACTCATACTTGCATATTCTCGTAGCTGTTCTGCATATTGAAAAGAAGCTGACCTGGGATTACGCCCCACCAATCAATATGCAGCGCCCTAAAAGATTTATTCAGATTTCTTCTTATACGGACCGTTTAGCCGCTGAATCCTACCGTCCGCCCCACCCGCGTGTCATCGGCCCGATGATCGGGCCGGTCGCGCATGCGGCGCGCGCGAGTCACCCGTCGACCCGGTGAAACGGCATAATGCCCGAAGTCGGCCGAAGCGACATGTGCTTGATGCGTTGCACGCCCTTTGCGAACCAGAAGAATCACCGCTTCCGCTATCATGGGTGAGATTGACGCTCTTCGCGTCCCCATGTTCGATTCGTCTGCAACGGTGGTGCCCTACTCATGGAGCAAGCGATGCCATACATATATGTGGCTGCCGCGGCCTTCATCGCCACGTACCTATGCGTACCGCTCACCAGGCGGCTGGCGCACCGACTCGGGGCGATCGACTATCCCTCCAAGCGCCGCATCAACACCAAGCCCATCCCCCGCCTGGGCGGACTCGCCATGTTCGCCGGCCTCTGCGTCGCGTTTATCGTCGAGATAGCCGGCGTCAAGATCTTGGGCTGGCCCCCCATTCTCATCCCCCACCCCAGCATGAGCATCAACTACCCGATCTTGGGCCTGTCCTTCCTCGTGATCGTACTCACGGGCGCCATCGACGACGTGCACTCGCTCAGCCCGCGCAAGAAGCTCCTGGGCCAGATACTCTCCGCCTGCATCGCCGCCGCCGGCGGTCTGCTCATCGGCCGCGTGGTCAACCCGTTCGCCCCGGGCACCTATATCGAGCTCGGCCTCATCGCCTACCCCATCACCGTCATCTACCTCGTGGCCTTCACGAACATCATCAACCTCATCGACGGCCTGGACGGCCTGGCGGCCGGCATCTCGGGTATCGCATCGCTTTCCATGTTCTCGTTTGCCGTGCTTTCCGGCCGCCTCGACGCGGCCGCCCTATCCATCGCCTTGTTCGGCGCCTGCCTCGCCTTTTTGCGCTACAACTTCTACCCCGCGTCGATCTTCATGGGCGACTCCGGCTCGCTGCTTCTCGGCTTCGGGCTCGGAACCATCTCGCTGCTCAACGTGAGCCGCACCGCCGCCCTCACATCCCTCATCATTCCGCTCATCGTGGCCGGCGTGCCCATTCTCGACACGCTCTCGGCGATCGTCCGCCGCAAGCGCGCGCATGTGAGCATCGGCCAGGCGGACACGGGCCACATCCACCACCGCCTCATACACGAGGGCTACGACCAGCGCCAAGCGGTGCTGCTCATCTACGCGTGGTGCCTGCTGTTGTCGATCGGCGCCGTCGTGATCAACCAGGTGAGCGTTGAGTGGCGCGTCGCCATCTTCCTGATCTTGCTCGCCTGTTCCGCCCTGTTCGCCACCAGGCTCCACCTGTTCGAGCCCGTCCTGCGCCACCACTATAATCCCAAGACGCAGCAAGACGAGATCGTGACCCCCGACGACCCGGCCTTCGCCGTCGAAGAGCGTGCCGCGGCCGAGGTGCGGGAGGGGCGTCTCGAGCACCTCGAGCAATTCATCCCCGGCAAATCGCCCAAGAGCACCGATCCACACAAGTAGACGACCGGCATCGCCCGAGCGCACATGCCTCGCGGCGCGCACGACCAGCAAAGGAGAAGCCATGCCCAACGAGCTCAGCTACGAGGTCAGCCTCGAGCGCAGCAACCAGATCCGCGCCGACCTGCCCCGGCATCCCGAGAAGTACACGATGCTCACCGGCGACCGCCCCACCGGCCGCCTGCACCTGGGCCACTACTTCGGTACGCTCAAGAGCCGCGTCGAGCTGCAGGAGCTGGGCGTCCACACCAACGTGCTCATCGCGGACTACCAGGTCATCACCGACCGCGATAGCACGGATAACATCCAGGACAACGTCTACAACATGGTCATCGACTACCTGGCATGCGGCCTGGACCCCGATAAGACCATGATCTACACCCATTCCGCAGTCCCCGCCTGCAACCAGCTCATGCTGCCGTTCCTCTCCCTCGTCTCCGAGGCCCTGCTCCAGCGCAACCCCACGGTCAAGGCGGAGATGGAGGCCAGCGGCCACGAGCTCACGGGGCTGCTCCTCACCTACCCCGTGCACCAGGCCTGCGACATCCTGTTCTGCAAGGGCAACGTCGTGCCCGTCGGTCGCGACCAGCTCCCCCACATCGAGCTCACGCGCACCATCGCCCGTAAGTTCAACAACCGCTACGGCAACGTCTTCCCCGAGGTCGACGCTCTGCTGTCCGACACGCCGCTGCTCCCCGGCCTCGACGGTCGCAAGATGAGCAAGTCCTACGGCAACGCCATCAACATCTCGATGACCGCCGAGGAAACCGCCAAGCGCATCAAGAAGAGCCAGACCGATGGCGAGCGCATGATCACCTTCGACCCCGAGGCGCGCCCCGGCGTATCCGGACTGCTCTCGACCGCCGCGATCTGCACCGGCCGCACCGAGATCGAAATCGCCGAGGAGATCGGCATGGGCGGCTCCGGCCAGCTCAAGAAATACGTCACCGAAAGCGTGAACGAGTACTTCGCCCCCATCCGCGCCCGCCGCGAGGAGCTGGTGCGCGATATGGACTACGTCAGGGACGTCTTGCGCGAGGGCAATCGCCGTGCCAACGAAGTCGCCGAGGCGACGCTGGCTGAGGTGCGCGACGCCATGGGGATGGTGTACTAAGCCGTCCGCTTCGCAGACAGCGGGCGAAGGCGCACGTTGGAGCCGCCTTCGCCCGACCGCATGATGAACATAGCCATGCTCTGACGAGGCGGGTGATAATAAACCCGCCTCGTTTTTCTTGCGCCGTATGGAGGGGCTTCATGTACAGACTAGTTGCCAGCGATATGGATGAGACGTTCCTCGATGCCAACCACGCCATCCCGGCATCCAACCTCCGCGCACTTAAGCGCATGAGGGAGCTCGGCGTGCTGTTCGTCCCCTCGAGCGGGCGATGGTACTCCTCGATCATGGACAACTTCGCGGGTGAGGCCGGCAAGCTGATCGAGGGCGGCCACATACTCTCCTATAACGGCGGCTTCATCAACCGCGTTGGCAATCCCATCCCCCTCACCACCTGCGGACTCTCCAACGAGTGCGCAAACGAGATCTATGCAAAGGGACTCGAGCTGGGGCTCTGCATGCACGTCAACGTCGCCGACGGCCACGTGTTCGTGAATGATGCCCCCGCACGGGAGCGCGCCTACCTTGAGTCGATCACCGGAGTCACTCATTTCCGCGGATCCGACCACCCCGACCTCTCGTTCCTCGAGGAACGCGGCATCGTGAAGATCCTATATGTCGACTGGGACTTCGGCGCATTGCAGGAACTGGGCCGCAAACTCGCGCCCATGGCCGAGCGGCTCGGCGCGGCGACCACCTTCTCCTCAAAGCGCTACCTCGAATTCATGCCGGTAGGCGTTGACAAGGGAACGGGGCTCGCACGGCTTGCCGATATGTTGGGAATCCCGATGTCCGAGGTCATCGCCGTGGGCGACTCCGCAAACGACCTTTCCATGATCAAGGCCGCGGGACTGGGTGTCGGCGTGGCAAACGTCACCGACGATACGCGCCCGTATTGCGACGTCGTCCTTGAGACTGCGGGGACCGATGGGGCGTTCTCCGAACTTGTCGAGCGCTTCCTCGAGCCCTAGCGTGGACACGATGCCCTATGGTCCAATTTGTAACCCTAGGCTAACTTATGGAGAGACTATGTGCTCGCCTTTCCGCGAGATTGGTCCCGATAAATTAGCTATAGTTAACTCAACGAAGGCACAGGCGAATTAAAGACCTTCGGCACGAACGTTGCGCCTTCCCTCCCCTCGCGCAACACCTCTTTGGAAAGGCGCCCCGCATATGTGGGGCGCCTTTCTTCATTACAATGACGGCATCGGAAAGAAATGGGGGCGGCATGGCCGGACAGAACACCGACGGTTTCTTCAATCGCGTGTACGATATGGTGCGTCAAGTGCCCTGCGGCATGGTTGCCACGTACGGGCAGATCGCCAAACTCGTGGGCGAGCCTCGCCGGGCCCGGTACGTGGGGTACGCCCTGCACGTCAATCCACAGCCCGGGGGCATCCCCTGTCACCGAGTCGTATTCGCAGACGGTCGCCTCGCCGAGGGATTCGCCTTCGGAGGACCCGAGGCCCAGCGCGCACTGCTCGAGGACGAAGGGGTGACCTTCCTCGCCAACGGACATGTCGACCTGCGGACTTCTCGTTGGCCCGCGGGCCTGAAATGACGAGGGGGGAGGCGTCGCCCCCCCTCATTGAGATCTTTTCCAAACAACCCGATCAGACGGTTGCCTCGAGCGCGTCCTCGGCGCGATCCACCGTGCTTTTCACCCTGGCTCCCTGCTTGAACCACGAGCGCAGGTCCTCAAGCGTGCTGCCCGCGGCATACACCTTGATCTTGCG
>JARIBW010000032.1 GCA_029264355.1 Collinsella sp.
GGATCACCATCGGTGTGTTCCAGGCGTTTTTCCAGTACATCCATCAGGCTTCAGAGCCGCTCACGCAGCTTTCCTTCACAGTGAACACCCTGCAAAACGCCCTTGCGAGCGTGGAGCGCGTGTTCGGCATCCTGGATGAGGCCGAAATCGAGCCCGACCGTGACCCCGCGGATGCGGCGCACCTGTCAGTGCCGGTCGAGGGCCGCGTCGACTTCGAACACGTGCGCTTTGGGTACGACTCGTCCAAGCCGCTCATGCGCGACGTGACGTTCCATGTGAAACCCGGACAGAAGGTCGCCATCGTGGGTTCCACGGGTGCGGGAAAGACCACGCTCATCAATCTGCTCATGCGCTTCTACGAGGTCGATGGCGGTCGCATCGCCCTCGACGGCGTGGATGCGCACGCCTTGACGAGGTCCGAGCTGAGGGCGAACTTCGGCATGGTGCTGCAAGATGCCTGGTTGTTCGACGGCACGATCGCCGAGAACATCGCCTATGGCCGGATGGATGCGACGCGTGAGGAGATAGTCCGCGCCGCCCAGATGGCGCATGTGGACCATTTCGTGCGGACGATGCCGCAGGGCTACGACACGCATATCGAGAACGATGCGGAGAGCATCAGCCAGGGCCAGCGCCAACTGCTCACCATCGCCCGGGTGATCTTGTGCGATCCGAGGATCCTCATCCTGGACGAGGCGACGTCGAGCGTGGACACGCGCACGGAGCGCGACATCGTCCAGGCCATGGAGGCGCTTATGGAGGGCCGCACGAGCTTTGTGATCGCGCACCGCCTGAGCACGATCGTGGATGCGGACCTGATCTTGCACATGCGTGCCGGAACGATCATCGAGCAGGGGACGCACGCCGAGCTCCTGGCGGCCGACGGTCCGTATGCCGAGCTGTATCGAAGCCAGTTCGCCTAGCGCTTGAGTCGAAGAAACCTCGAATCCGAAGCGTGTCCGCCCCGGCTTCTTGAGGGCGGCTCGTGCGCCGCCCCGTTGAGTGCGACGGGGTGGCGCGTTCGGGGCCCGTCCCGACCGCGATGTCGGCAAATCACCAAAGGACAAATGAGACCATTTGGGGTCGAACGGCCCATGGGCGCCGTCCGCCGATTTCCAGAGGGCGCGGTCATTTTGCCATTCAGCGCATGGAAACGCGTCGAAGTACGCAGCGATACAGGCTCCTACCTGCGAGGTTAATCGACATGTAACGTTCACAACTGAATTTGCAACCCATCTACCTGCAATTCTGCATGATATTCCCTGTTCGGCGAAGGATTGAATAATGCAGGCGAGCGGCATACCATTTTTTATGTTGTGTTCAAATCGTGTAGCAACAAAGGAGGTTGTGTGATGGTAAGTATCGTTTTGGCAAGCCACGGTGACTTGGCCGAGGGTCTGAAGATGACCGGCTCGATGGTCTTCGGTGACCAACCCAACGTCGCCACGGCTTCCCTCATGCCGAGCATGGGGCCGGATGATTTCCGGTTGAAGGTGGAGGAGGCGGTTGCTTCCTTCGACGATCCAGAGGATGTGCTGTTCCTCGTCGATCTGTGGGGCGGGACCCCGTTCAACCAGATCAGCGGCCTGCTCGACGCCCATCCCGGCTGGGCGGTCCTGACCGGCGTGAACTTGCCGATGCTTGTCGAGGTGTATACCGCGCGCTTCGACGCGTCGAAATCGGCCCAAGATATCGCCAAGCACGTCATTTCCGAGGCCCGCGCGGGTGTTCGCGTCAAGCCGGAGTCCCTCGAGCCGGACGAGCCCGCCGCCGCCCCGTCCGCGGCGCCGACCGCCTCGGCCTCGTCGATCCCGGAGGGGACGGTCCTCGGCGACGGGCACATCAAGTTCGTGCTCGCCCGTATCGACACGCGCCTGCTCCACGGACAGGTGGCGACCACGTGGACCAAGATGACAAAGCCCGATCGCATCATCGTCGTGTCCGACGCCGTTTCCCATGACGACCTGCGCAAGTCCATGATCATGGAGGCCGCGCCCCCCGGAGTGAAGGCCCACGTCGTCCCGGTTCAGAAGATGATCGACGTGGCAAAGGACCCGCGCTTCGGCGCGACCAAGGCCATGCTGCTGTTCGAGACTCCGCAGGATCTGCTGCGTGCCGTCGAGGGCGGCGTGGATATCAAGGAGGTCAACCTCGGCTCGATGGCCCATTCGGTGGGCAAGGTCGTGGTCACGAGCGCCGTCGCCATGGATGAAGACGATGTCGAGACGCTTGAGAAACTCGCGGCTCGCGGCATCGCCTTCGACGTTCGCAAGGTCCCGGCCGATTCCGCCGAGTCCTTCGACGCGATGATCAAGAAGGCCAAGTCCGAGCTGGCCGCCCGGTAAAGGAGGGAATATGTCAGCACTTTCGATCGTTTTGATCGCCATCATCGCGCTGCTGGCCGGTATGGAGGGTGTCCTGGACGAGTTCCAGTTCCACCAGCCGCTCGTGGCCTGCACGCTCATCGGTCTTGTGACCGGCCATCTGCAGGAAGGCGTCATGCTCGGCGGATCCCTGCAGATGATCGCCCTCGGTTGGGCGAACGTCGGCGCCGCCATCGCGCCCGATGCGGCCCTGGCCTCCGTCGCGTCCGCCATCATCATGGTGCTCGCCCTCGACGGCGGCACGGCCGACTCCCAGACCGCCATCACCACCTCCATCGCACTCGCCGTGCCGCTGTCCGTGGCCGGCCTGTTCCTCACGATGCTCTGCCGCACGCTGGCCATCCCCATGGTCCACGCCATGGACGCCGCCGCCGAGAAGGGCAACTTCAAGGGCGTTGAGATGTGGCAGATCCTGGCCATCCTCATGCAGGGCGTCCGCATCGCCATCCCGGCCGTGGCCCTGTGCTTCGTCTCGCCCGAGATCGTGACCAATGCGCTCAACATGATGCCCGCGTGGCTGTCCGGTGGCATGGCCGTCGGCGGCGGCATGGTCGCCGCAGTCGGTTACGCCATGGTCATCAACATGATGGCGACCAAGGAGGTCTGGCCGTTCTTCGCGCTGGGCTTCGTCCTCGCGGCCATTCCCCAGCTCACGCTCATCGCCCTCGGCGTCATCGGCGTGGCTCTGGCCCTGCTCTACCTCGGTCTCAAGGATCTTGCCAAGAGCGGCGGCGGATCCGCCGGGACCGGCGACCCGCTCGGCGACATCTTGAACGATTACGAGTAAGGAAGGGAGGACGTACATCATGGCAGAGAACAAGGTTCAGCTTTCCAAGTCCGATCGCATGTCCGTGTGCATGCGCCATCAATTCCTGCAGGGCTCGTGGAACTACGAGCGCATGCAGAACGGCGGCTGGTGCTTCGCGATGATCCCCGCGATCAAGAAGCTCTACTCCAGCAAGGAGGACCAGATCGCGGCGCTCAAGCGCCATATGGAGTTCTACAACACGCACCCGTACGTGTCCGCCCCGGTTATCGGCGTCACCCTCGCGCTTGAGGAGGACCGTGCCAACGGCGCCCAGGTTGAGGACGCCGCGATCCAGGGCGTGAAGGTCGGCATGATGGGCCCGCTCGCCGGCGTGGGCGACCCCGTCTTCTGGTTCACGCTCCGCCCGATCCTCGGCGCGCTCGGCGCGTCCCTCGCCCTCGGCGGCTCGATCATGGGCCCGTTGCTGTTCTTCTTCGCGTGGAACATCATCCGCATCGCCTTCCTGTGGTACACCCAGGAGTTCGGCTACAAGGTCGGGACCTCGATCACCAAGGACCTTTCCGGCGGCTTGATGGGCAAGATCACCGAGGGAGCTTCCATCCTCGGCATGTTCATCATCGGCGCGCTCGTCCAGCGTTGGGTGAGCATCTCCTTCACCCCGGTCGTGTCCACGGTGCAGCAGTCCACCGGCGCTTACATCGATTGGGCGAATCTGCCCGCCGGCGCCGAGGGCATCCATCAGGCTCTGAGCCAGTTTGCCGCGCTCGGTCCGAACGGCCTCGAGATCGCCAAGGTGACCACGCTCCAGGCCAATCTCGATCAGCTCATCCCCGGCCTTGCGGCCGTGGGCCTCACCCTGCTGTGCTGCCAGCTGCTCAAGAAGAAGGTCTCCCCGATCGTCATCATCATCGCCCTGTTCGCGGTGGGCATCGTCGCCCGTCTGCTGGGTATCATGTAGGGCACCCGATATTTGGGTTCATCTAGGTTTTGAATCCGGGCCGCGCCTGCTACCATGGTCTGTCATCGGTGGCGGCGCGGCTTTTTGAAGAAAGGCCCCGGTTATCGACGGCCAAGGCGCCGTTGGAGGGGATGCGTCCCAACGGGAAAACGGGAAGGAAAGGCGGGCGGTATGGCTCAGTCGCAGAACAGCTCGGTGTATTACACGGAGCGGGCCACATCCTTCCATGGCATGTCGACATATGGGAACGTGATGCTCGGCAACAAGGCCTTTGAGTTTTACAACGAGAGAAACCCTGAGGACTTCATCCAGATCCCCTGGTCGGAGATCGACCATGTCGCGGCGTCGGTCTTGTTCGGCGGGAGAAAGATCTCGCGCTTCGCCGTGTTCGTGAAGGGGAGTGAAACCGGGTTCTCGTTTTCCACGAGGGATAACAAGGCCACGCTGCGCGCGATGCGCGAGCATGTGCCGGAGGACCGTCTGCTGCGCTCTTTGAGCTTCTTTGACGTGATAAAGCGCGGCGTGCTGTCACTGTTCGGCAAAAAACGCTAGAATACCCCTGCGCGCATATTTTCATACCGGCGGGTTTCGTTGGAAATGGACGTGCGCTCATGGCAATGCCTCCGTAGCTCAGGGGATAGAGCACCGCTCTCCTAAAGCGGGTGTCGTACGTTCGAATCGTATCGGGGGCACCATCGTATGATGACGGGCCGGCAGCTATATCGCTGCCGGCCCGATTGTTTTGACATCCCTTGAGTATCCCGGGGAACCGGTCGTTTCGTTTCGACCTCGTTCGTCAATGGATCGCCCCCGTTTACCGACCTCCATGTGCCTTGCCCGGGTTTATGGTTCCGCCTTTTGATGCCGGTCCTATAGTGGGGGCATCAGATCAAGGAGGCAGGCCCATGGACGAGATGCGTAAGTCATCGGACGGGAACGAGGATGTGCGTCAGGCCGGCTTCGGCCCAGTTCCGAGCTCCGGCTCATGCAAATACCGGGGGATGGATGCGGAGGAGACGGCTCGCGCATATTTCAAAGAGGTCTCTCCCGTTCGAGCTGCGTCCGTTGCGGTCATGGCCGCCATGGGAATTGGGGCCGTCCTCTCCGCCCTTCGGCACAATATGGTGGCTTACCTGGCTTTTCTGTTGGGCGTCTTGCTTGTCGGCATGTGGTACAAGCGCTGGGCCGTCCAGAGGTTCTTCGAGCTTGGCGGCGTTGTGTACGAAGATTGCGATCCAGCCCGATACCGCATCGTTTTGGAGAGGATTGCGGAGAAGGAGCCGCTGCGCCGTTCCGAGAAGACGATCCAGACCGAGCTGGCGTACTGCGATTTGCTTGAGCTCGATCCCGATCGGGCGCTTGGGCGCTTGGGTCGAATCGGGTTCAGGTCCCGCCGGGCACCCGGCTGGTTTCGCATCTATCAAATCGAGTTCATGTGCCATATGGATCGGGGGGACCTTGGGTCCGCGCGTATGGTCCTCGACAAGATGACGGCAATGGCCGGGCTTTTCAAGGACGGCACTCCCAATCGTGGCGCTATCGAACAGCGGGTGCGCGATTTTACGTTGATGATCAAGCCCGCTGCGGCGCGGGACGCTTTTGACGCGGCGTATATGCGCGACCGCGCAGCGATGGGGGAGACGCATCAGATCAGGGCGGAGTGGCAGGTCATCTTGGCTGAATACGAGCTCTTGCACGGTTCGGAGTCCGAGGCGTTGCGCCTGGCAACCGATCCCGCCCTGGATCCCATGACCCCTCGCATCGAGCGCATGCGAAGTGGTCTGCTCGCACGGCTCGGGAGTTGAAGCAGACCAGTTGGCATATTATGTAATACCAGTATGGTACCAGCCTCATTACCAGCGAAAATAAAACAAACGCGCCCACCGTTGTTATAAATAATTGCTGGTATATGTATTGTAAGACCATTTTGTTATAACAATCTAATACCAGTAAGTACCACTTGCCGAAATCGCACGTTCGCTCGCCGAATGGACTTGACATACGGCTTAATGCCCATATTGAAAGTGGGAATATGGGCAAGTTATACAGGTCATGTGTCGAGTCGGGAGACGGAAGTGGCCCTGCCGCGCGGCTGTGGCTCCTGTCTTCTAGCGAAAGGAGAAATGCATGGTGCAAAGAGCGCGAAGGCGAGGGGTCAGTCTGCTGCTGGCCGGTATTCTCGCATGCGCGGGTATGGGCATCCCCGCTGTTCAGGCCGCCCCGGCCAAGAGCGAGGA
>JARIBW010000001.1 GCA_029264355.1 Collinsella sp.
CGACGGGCGCCCGAGACACGTCCGGACCCAAGTGGGTACACTCATGGGCAATGACCGCAAGACATCCGAAACGGAGACCCTATGGCCGAGAACAGCCTCACCGACCTCACCGCGCGCCTCGACGCGCTCGAGAACAAGCTTTGGACCCGCTCCTACCTTATGAAGATCGCCGAGTTCGACGGCGCCACCATCGCGCCTGAAAACGGGGCGGCCGCCCGCGGCGAGGCCATGGCGGCCCTTGCCGGCGAGCACCATGAGCTCCTCACCGGCGATGACGCAGTCGCCCTCCTGAGCGAGCTCGAGCACGCCGCGGCCGCCGGCGAGGTCGCCGACCCCAAGCTCCGCGCCCAGATCCGCACGCTCGCCCGCGACCAGCGCGAGGCTCTCGCGCTGCCGACCGAGGAGGTCGAGGCTTGGAGCCGCCTGACCTGCGAGGCCGACGCCGTGTGGCATAAGGCCAAGGTCGCCGACGACTGGGAGAGCTTCGAGCCCTACGTCGACCGCATCGTCGACTCGCTCAAGCGCCAGGCCGCCTACCTCGACAGCACTCGCGATCCCTACGACGTCTGGCTCGATCAGTATGAGCGCGGCATGGATTCCGCCGCCTTCGACCGGTTCTTCAGCCAGGTGCGCGAGACGGTCGTCCCGCTCGTCCAGGCCATCGGCGAGCGCGGCGTCCAGCCCGAGGCCACCTTCCTCACCGCCCACGTGGACGACGCGACGCAGCGCGCGCTCTCGTTCGACCTCATGCGCCTCGTGGGCCTGAACGACGCCGACACTTGCCTCGCCTTCACCGAGCACCCCTTCTCCGAGGGCTTCTCGGTGGGTGACGCCCGCGTGGCCACCCACATCTACGAGGACAACCTCATGTCCAACGTCTACTCGATCATCCACGAGGCGGGGCACGCCGCCTACGAGCTGGGGGTCGACCCGGCTTATGCGCGCACCTGCCTGGAGGGCGGCACCTCCATGGGCATCCACGAGAGCCAGAGCCGATTCTTCGAGAACACCGTCGGTCGCAGCCGCGCGTTCATGACGCCCCTTCTGGCCCTGCTGCGCCGCCATGTCCCCGAGGTCTACAACTCGGTGGGCGAGGACGAGCTGTATCGCGCGGTGAACATCGCCACGCCGTCGCTCATCCGCACCGAGGCCGATGAGCTCACCTATCCGCTGCACATCATGATCCGCTACGAGATCGAGCGCCTGCTGTTCTCCGGCGAGGCGCGTGCCGAGGACATTCCCGGGCTGTGGGCCGATCGCACTCGCACCTACCTCGGCCTCGAGGTTCCCAGCAATGCCATGGGCGCTCTGCAGGACACGCACTGGAGCGGCGGCAGCTTCGGCTACTTCCCCACCTATGCGCTCGGCTCCGCCTACGACGCCCAGTACGTGCCCGCGATGGAGCGTGACGGGGTCGCCCTGGAAACCGCCTGCGCCACCGGGGATCTCGCCCCGGTGCGTTCCTGGCTGAAAGAAAAGATCTGGCGCTGGGGCCGTGGCAAGGACGCCCCCGAGCTGATCGAGGGGGCCTGCGGGGCGCCGTTCGACGCGACGTTCTTCTG
>JARIBW010000026.1 GCA_029264355.1 Collinsella sp.
TGCGCCGTCGCGTAGTGATTGCATGGTGCGTCC
The DNA here is from genome assembly GCA_029264355.1 of Collinsella sp. GTDB lineage: Bacteria > Actinomycetota > Coriobacteriia > Coriobacteriales > Coriobacteriaceae > Collinsella. The sequence continues at coordinate 34 of JARIBW010000026.1, forward strand.
CCGCGGTCGGGTAGGATGTAATGCCTAGCCGAATCCGATGGGAGAGTCCTCATATGGCCGAAACGAACAATGTCGATATCGCCTCCATCATGAACATGGTCGCCACGCTGAGCCCGGAGGGGAGCGGTGCGCGCAAGGACGTCGTCATCGAGTCGCCCGCCCCGGCTCCCGCCTCGCAGCCCGCGACCTCCGCGTCTCCGGTCCGCGCCGTTGCGGCACGGACCCTCGGCTCCGCCGGATCGCTCACCGCCGACGATGTCGCGGACGCCCCGGTGGCGGCGCGCCGTGCGGAGGCCTCGCCCGAGGAGCTGGCGGCCCGCCATAAGCGCATCGTGTCCGCCCTCGCCGCCGAGCTGGGCCAGGCCGCGCCACGTATCGAGTCCGTGATCTCGCTCATCGACGAGGGGGCGACGATCCCGTTCATCGCGCGCTACCGCAAGGAGGCCACGGGCGGCATGGACGACGTCGCGCTGCGCACGCTCGATGAGCGCCTGTCCTACCTGCGCAACCTCGAGCAACGCAAGTCCGACGTGATCGCGGCGATCGATGCCCAGGGCAAGCTCACCGACGAGTTGCGCGCGAGCATCGAGGAGGCCTCCACGCTCCAGCGCGTGGAGGACCTCTACAAGCCGTACCGTAAAAAACGCGCCACCCGTGCCTCCAAGGCGCGCGACGCGGGCCTCGAGCCGCTCGCCAACCTCATCCTCATGCAGCCCGCCCAAGGGGATGACCCCCTTGCGGCTGCGGCCGAATACATCAACGCCGAAGGCGGCTTTGCCACGGCGGAGGCGGCGCTCGCGGGCGCGCGTGATATCGTGGCCGAGCTCGTGGCGGAGGACCCCGAGAACACGGCGGACCTGCGCGAGTACACCCACAAGACGGCCGCCATCGAGTCCGAGGCGATCGACGCGGGCGAGAAGACCGCATATGAGCCCTATTACGAGTTCTCCGAGGCGGCCCGCTCCATTCCCAACCACCGTATTCTGGCCATCAATCGCGGCGAGCGTGAGGGCAAACTGCGCGTGCGCGTGCGCATGGACGGAGAGGCCGCGGCCGAGCGCCTCCAGGGCCGGTACCCGCGCCGCCGTGGGCCGTTCGCACCCGAACTCAACGCCGCCATCGCGGATGGCTACAAGCGCCTCATGGCCCCCTCGCTCGAACGCGAGCTGCGCGTCGACCTCACCATGCGCGCCCAGGCCGACGCCATCAAGGTCTTTGCCAAGAACACCGAGGGCCTGTTGCAGCAGCGCCCCGTGCGCGGCGCGCGCGTGATCGCGCTCGATCCGGGCTACCGCGCCGGCTGCAAGGTCGCGGTGCTCGACGAGTACGGCAAGCTGCTCGACCATACGATCTTGTATCCCACGCCGCCCCGCCGCGACGTGGCCGGCACCAAGCGCGAGCTGCTCCGCCTCACCCGCAAGCACCGTATCAACACCATCGTGGTGGGTAATGGCACGGCGAGCCGCGAGACCGAGGAGGTCGTGTCCGCCTTCATCTCCGAGTCCGCCCCCGAGTTGCGCTACACCATCGTCAACGAGGCGGGCGCCTCGGTGTACTCGGCTTCCAAGCTGGCGAGCGAGGAGTACCCCGACCTCGATGTGACCACGCGCGGCGCCATGAGCCTGGGCCGTCGCCTCCAAGACCCCCTGGCCGAGCTCGTCAAGATCCCGCCGCAGTCCATCGGCGTCGGCCAGTACCAGCACGACCTCGACCAGGCGGAGCTCGGCCGCGCGCTGGGCAACGTGGTGGAGAACGTGGTCAACCGCGTGGGCGTGGATGTGAACACCGCGAGCGCGAGCCTGCTCGGCTACGTTTCCGGCATCACGCCGACGGTGGCCCGAAACATCGTGGCGTACCGCGAGGAGAACGGGGCGTTCACCGACCGCCGGCAGCTCAAGAAGGTGCCCAAGCTCGGTCCCAAGGCCTACCTCAATGCCGCCGGCTTCATGCGCATCACGGGCGGTGTGAACCCGCTCGATGCCACGAGCGTGCACCCCGAGAGCTACGAGATCGCCCGCGAATTGCTGCGTCGCGCCGGCGTGGAGCCGCGCGCGTTGGCGGCAGGCGGCGTGCCGGGCATCGGGGCCAAGATCGGCGGCCTGGGCGCGGTCGCGTCCGAGCTGGGCTGCGGTGTGCCCACGTTGCGCGATATCGTCGCCGAGCTCGAAAAGCCCGGACGCGACCCGCGCGACGATGCACCGGAGGTCGTGTTTTCCCAGGTGGCTCGCAGCATCGAGGACCTCGAGGTGGGTATGGAGCTCAAGGGCACCGTGCGCAACGTCGTGGACTTCGGCGCGTTCGTGGACATCGGCGTGCATCAGGACGGCCTGGTCCATATCTCCAAGCTCGCCGATCGCTTCGTGAAGCACCCGAGCGAGGTCGTGGCCGTGGGCGATACCGTGACCGTGTGGATCACCGGCGTCGACAAGGCGCGCGGCAAGATCTCCCTCACGATGGCCAAGGGCCGCATGGGCAGGTAGCCTCTCCCGGTTCATTCGCCTCGAGCCGAGGGGCCTGGCGTCCCCGGCTCGCTCGCCGCGAGAATTGCCTATGGCTTTCTGACGTTTGGGGCCGCTGCGGGGCAGAAAACCATAGGCAAAGGCGGGGTGGGCATAGGTGAAGTGAGGTCCGCCGTAGGCAAAGCGAGATTGGGCTCCGGGCAAAACGAGCCCGGGCGGCTCGCGAGTCCCCCTCGCCGGTCGCATGTCCCTCGCCGATCGCACGGGTCCGCTTTCATGTTCGGCCCATGCCCGTGCTCGTGCTTATCCGCGTGCACGTCATGGCGCACGCGCGATCGAAGTTTGTGCGCACGGTGAAAAGTCACGGCTGCGCGATGACGGGACGTCTGGAGGGTACATATCGGTCATCGCGGGGCCGACGGCGTTTTTGCACGCGTGGCCGGGTCCCCCGCGGCTCTGCAAAAAGGCGCCGTCTGTGCGGCGCCGGCAAACGAAAGGACCCATCTCATGTGCACCGGTATGCGTTTCAACGACACTGAGGGCCGGATGTTTTTCGGCCGTAACCTGGACTGGACCTTCGACTATGGCGAGCGCGCGCTCGTGGTGCCGCGCGGCTTCAAGCCGGCTTCGCCCTTTGGCGCCACCGAAGAGGTTTCCCACGCCCTGATCGGCATGGGCATCGTGGAGGAGGGTCAGCCGTTGCTCTTCGACGCCGGCAACGATGCGGGCCTCGCCGTGGCGGGCCTCAACTTTCCCGGTTACGCCGAGTACGCCCCCGCGCCCATCGAGGGCAAGACGAACGTCGCGGCCTGGGAGTTCCCGCTGTGGGTCACCGCGAATTTCGCGACCGTGGACGAGGTCGCCGCGGCTCTCGAGGAGGCCGTGATCGTGGATGAGCCCATCGCGCCCAAGTGGCCCTCCTCGCTGCTCCACTGGATCATCGGCGACGCGACCCGCTCCATCGTCGTCGAGTACACGGCGGCGGGCATGCAGGTGTTCGAGAACCCGGTGGACGTTCTCGCCAATCAGCCCGGCTACGGCTGGCATGCCGAGAACCTGCGCAACTACCTCAACGTTTCCAGTGCCTTCGACAGCAAGGGCGCGTTCGCCCGTCCGCTCGCCCCGTTTGGCGCCGGCGCCTCCCAGCACGGCCTGCCCGGCGACTACAGCTCGCCCTCCCGTTTCGTCCGCGCCGCGTACGTCAACGCGAACTATCCCGCCAAGGGCGATGAGGCGGCCAACGTGAGCCGCATGTTCCATTCGCTGGCGCAGGTCGCCATGGTCGAGGGCGGCGCCGCCGCATACGATGGGAAGTTCGAGAGGACGCTGTACACGAGCTGCTTCTCCGCCGCCACGCGCACGTATCGCTTCAACACGTACGACGATGTGACGATTCGCTCTTATTGCCTGGATGATTATCCGCAGGAAGGCGATCAGGTCATCGAGGCGTAGCGCCCGATACCATGGGTGTCCCCGCCGCCGGGATCGGTCCCGGCGGCGGGGCGTCGCAGCGGGGTCCGCGGTCGATTCGACGCGGGCCCCGCGTGCGTTCGCGCGGCCCAGGGCACTCGCCGTCAAGGCGGTGCGCCGCAAGGCCGCGCCATGGGGCGTGGCGCTTGACCGAGCGGAAAGGCCCGATGCGAGCGCATTTACCCCAACAGGCCGCTCGCGACGGACGCGAGCGCGATGATCACGCCCACGATCGACTCGCCGCCGAGTACGCCGGAGGCCACGATGATGCCGGATTCCTCGTGAGACGTCTCGCCGTCGGCGGCCCCCGCATCGGGGCATGCCGTCATGGCGTCGCGCGCCCGTGAGCCGCGCCCGCCTCGAGATGCGCCCACGCGATCGTAGATGATTTTCGCGGCCGCGCCGAGAGAGGCCGATAGCGTCATGTAAAACGGCAAGTACACGCCGAGTCCGAGCATCATGGACGGAATGCCGAGGCAGTACAGGGCCGTGCCCGCGGCTAGTCCGAGCGCGAAGGCGGTGGCGCTCGGGATGCCCGAGACCATGGTGGCGACGACGCTCGCCTGGGCGGACACGAAGAGCTCGCCGGGACCGAACGCTTCGGCGCCGTAGGCGTTGAGCAGCGCGCACATCACCGCCACCGACACGACGCAGCCGAGAAGCGCGCCGATCGCCTGGCCGACCCACATGGCGCGCGGATCGGTGCCGAGGATCTTGCCGGTCTTGAAGTCGCTCATCACGTCGCCCGCGAGGCCGCATGCCACGGCCACCACGCCGGCGACGAAGAAGAGCCTGACCTGATCGGATTCTCCCAGGGCGGCGATGATGAGCAGGACGATGAGGCCGAAGATCTCCATGGGGTCGATGCCGGTCTGGCCCACCGATTGGGCGCTCATGACGGTGGTGACGAAAGCGAGTGCCACCACGATCGCGCAGGCGATGGGGGAGAGGCCGAGTACGAGGCAGATGAGGAGGAGGGCCGCCGCCACGAGCAGGGCGAGGACCCCGCGGTCGAGCTTCCCACACGTGCGAGCGAGGGCGCTCGCGCTCCCGTCGCAGTCGCGTTTCCCGCCGCGCATCCCGCGCAAGACAGTGGGCAGGATGTCTCGCACCACGACGCCGATGCCGGAGCCCATCATGAGGCCCATGCCCAGGCTCGACACGATCCCCTGCGCGCTCCCGACGTCCCAAAGCCCGGCCGCACCGCCGCCCACGATGATGCCGAAATTCGCGATGAGGCCTCCCGCCAGCCAGAAGGCGACCGCGGTCCCCCCAACCAAAAAGCCGACCGACAACAGCATGGGCGAGTTGTAGATGCCGAAGGCCACGCCCGGGATGGGCAGCGTGCCGATCATGGCGGGTATGACGCCCGCAAGATCGCGCAGCGCGCACCATATGCCGGCCACGGCCATGGACCCGAAGAGCTTCCCGCCCGTCGCGCCGCCCGCGCGGCTGGCCATGAGCGTCTCGGCGGCGGCGGTGCCGATGGGGTACTCGAGATCGGACTCCTCGACGAAACGACGGCGGATCAGCGCCGTGCACACGAGGCCGAGCAGCGTGCCGGCGAGGGCGACGCCGCCGATCTCGACCCAGCTCAGCTCCGCGTCGAGCCCGAGCATCCACACGCCGGGGATGGTGAAGGCCAAACCGCCCGCGACCATGGAGCCGGCGGACATGATGATCTGGGTGACATTCGCCTCATTGAGACTCGTGCGGCCCGCCGCCCGCAGCAAGACCAGGGCGGTGATGGAGGTGAAGATGGTAGGCCAGGGCAGTGCGCCCATCTTGAGGGCTGTGTAAACGGAAGATGCCGTGATGATGACGCAGCCGATGCAGCCGATGAGGACACCGACGGCACTGATCTGCCCGCGCCACGGCGCGCGCTGGTTCAGAGAACTCATTTGTAGCTCCTTCGTATATCCGCTCCCCCTCATGCGGGGAGTCGGGTTACGGCAACAGGACCGCTATAGTGTAAGCTCGAATGAAGGAGTTCGGACGAAGAAAATCGGAGGGTGCATGGGCGAGGATGCGAACTGCGGCCTGCTGGCCGTCGACGTGGGCAATACCGTGACCAAGTTCGGCGTGTTCGCAAAGGACGGCGGGCTTGCGGGCACGTGGGAGGTAACGACCTCCGAGCGCTGCACGGCCGATGAGGCATGGGCGCAGGCCGCCCGAGCGATCGACATGCTGGGCGCGCCCGAGCCCACGAGCGCCATCCTCTCCTGCGTGGTGCCGAGCCTTGCCGAGGTGTGGCGCTCCGCTTTGGGCAAGCTGTGCGGAACCCGTCCCTACGTGGTGGGCCCGGGGCTCAAGACCGGCATCCGTATGCGCTATGACGATCCGTCCGAAGTGGGTTCCGACCGTGTGGCCGACGCGGTGGCGGCGCGCGAGACCTACGGGGCTCCCGTGGCCGTGGTGGATTTGGGGACGACCACGAATATCGAGGTCGTGGACGAGTCCGGCGCCTTTGCCGGAGGCATCATCGCCCCCGGTGTCGCGCTGGGTGCGCGTTCGCTCACCGCCGCGGCGGCGCGTCTGCCCATGATTGAGCTGCGAGCGCCGGAGCGCGTGATCGGACGCAGCACGCGTTCTGCTATGCAGTCCGGTGTGGTCCTGGGCGAGGCGGCGCGCATCGACGGTCTACTCGACGCGGTGATGGGCGAGCTCGGGACGGAGGTCCCCGTGGTAATCACGGGCGACGGCGCCGCGCAGGTCGCCGCTCTCATCTCCCATGATGCGGTGGTCGATGAGACCCTCATCCTGCGCGGCTTGCACCATATCTGGCTCCGCAATCACGATTTGCGTTCCCGTTAGGTGCCCTTGCCGCCTTTATTCCTCCCACTCCATGACCGAGTCTGCAACCTTGTCGAACTTTAAAAGATCTTCTCGATTAAGGAGGTCAAGATAGAGTACAAGCTCTTCTTGCGAGCCACCGCGAGAGAGATGCAGGGTTGCGACGAGGTCTTCGCCATCGGTT
>JARIBW010000052.1 GCA_029264355.1 Collinsella sp.
GTGCCTCACTCGCCCCCATGCTAAAATGAGCCGTTGTCCCGTCCTTCAACCGAGGAGCGTTGCTCGTGGCAAACACCACCACCGCATCCGCTGATATTCAGCCGTTCGCAAAAACCGAGCTCGACAAGAACCGCTTCATCCTCAAGCAGCTCGTCACCAAGGACTTCAAGCGCAAATACCGTCGCAGCGTCCTCGGCATCGCATGGTCGGTCCTCAACCCCCTCATGATGATGATCGTCATGAGCATCGTGTTCTCGTTCATATTCAGGGCTGACATCGAGAACTACCCGCTCTACCTCATCCTGGGCAACATCACGTTCTCCTTCATGTCGGAGTCCACCAGTCAGGCGCTCATGTCCTTCCTGGACGCCGCGCCGCTGCTCAAGAAAGTCCGGGTGTCGCGCTTCGTCTTCCCAGTCCAGAAGGTCCTGTTCGCCCTCGTGAATTTCACCTTCTCGCTCGTCGCCGTCGCAATCGTCATGCTATGGTTCCGCGTCATGCCCACTTGGCACATCATCTGGCTTCCGGTCTGCCTGTTCCTGCTCGTGCTCTTCTGCTCCGGCATCGGCCTTATCGTCGGCTCCCTCGCCGTGTTCTTCCGCGACATCGTGCACCTCTGGAGCGTCGTCCTCACCGCATGGACCTACCTCACGCCCATCTTCTGGGTTCCCACGCAGCTCGCTCAAAACGGCGCTCCCTCTTGGATCATGTCCATCGTGGAGCTCAACCCCATGTACGGCTTCGTCACCTTCATGCGCGATATCTTCTTGTGGAACCAAAACCCCTCGATCCAGACGCTCGCGCTCTGCGCCGCTTGGGCGATCATCATGCTCGCCATCGGCATTTACGTCTTCCGCAAGACGCAGCGCAAGTTCATCCTGTACATCTAAAGCGCGCCATCGCCGCTCGAGGCCCATCGCGCTCCGCCAAACCTCGAGCCAGCCGGCTGCCCGCAGCCGAGAAACCCGTCCGCACTACCTAAGGATCGCCTCCATGGGAAAGCCCGCCCCTTCTGAATACGCCATCGAAGTCAACGATGTCACCATGATCTTCAACATGGCGTCTGAACAGCTCAACAACCTCAAAGAGTATTTCATCAAGCTGATGAAGCACGAGCTGTTCTTCACCGAGTTCCGTGCCCTCAAGCACATCTCCTTCAAGGTCAAGCCCGGCGAAGTCGTGGGTCTGGTCGGCACCAACGGTTCCGGCAAGTCCACCATGCTCAAGATCATCGCCGGCGTGTTGGAGGCCAGCGAGGGAGAATGCATCGTCCGCGGCAACATCGCCCCGCTCATCGAGCTCGGAGCGGGTTTTGACCTCGAGTTGACCGCGCGGGAGAACATCTATCTCAACGGATCGCTCCTCGGCTACACCGAGGAGTTCATCGACGCTCATTTCCAGGAGATCGTCGACTTCGCCGAGCTGCCCGACTTCGTCGACATGCCCATGAAGAACTTCTCCTCCGGCATGGTCGCGCGCATCGCGTTCGCCATTGCCACCATCACCGAGCCCGATATCCTCATCGTGGACGAGACCCTCTCCGTCGGCGACGTGTTCTTCCAGGAAAAGTGCGAGCGGCGCATCCAGCACTTCATCGAGGACGGCAATGTCACCGTCCTGTTCGTGAGCCACTCCATGGACCAAGTCGAGCGCATCTGCCAGCGCGCGGTCTGGATCGAGAAGGGCGACCTGCGCATGGACGGCCCCGTCGGCGAGGTCTGCAAGGCATACCGCGCGCAGTTCGCGTAAACGCCGTGCAAATCCGGAAGGTTTTTATAACTGTACGTTTTGGGGCAAGTTTTCCATCGTTTCTCGCGCAACGCGAGCACTCGCCACAGGAAAACACCAGCTCGCGACAAAATCGCCCTACCCATAAAGGGCTCGCGACTTCAAAACCTTCCCCAAAACGTACACTTTCATTTTCCAGGTAAGAGCGGAACCAACTTCCTTGCATGTTTTCGAGAGATTTAGATGAGTCTCTGCATAAGTTCGAAATCGATCGTTGAACAGGGCGCCGTACCGCGAGACCCGCAGGCCTACAGCTCGATACTCACCTTAATCTCCGGCACGTGCGCGAGCTCAGCGAGGGTCACACCGTCGACGTACGCATCGATCGTCTCCTCAAGGCCCGTCCAGAACTTCACCGTGGAACACAAATCGCTCCTGCAGCAAGTACCTTCGAGTCCCTCGCACGCGACGGTCGAGCGCTCGCCCTCCGCAGCGCGCAAGATATCACCCGCGCGCACTTCAGCCGCGGGCTTGGCCAGCACATAGCCGCCGCCCTTTCCGCGCACGCTCCGCAACAGGCCGGCATTCATGAGCGGACGAACGAGCTGTTCCAGATACTTCAAGGATATCCCCTCGCGCTCCGCAACTTCGCGCAGGGAGACCTTGACCTGGGGACGCGTTGCGGCGCGAGCTTTGGCCTTGACGACATTGCCGGGAAAGTCGGCGTCAATCGAACCGCTTTCGGCCACATCGTCTGCAGCTACGCCCTCCCCCACAGGGTCGCCGCCAATGGCAGCGATGTAGATCATCAACTTGAGCGCATAGCGGCCCTTGGAGGAAATGAGCATGGACGAACCCCCTTGTGGTAAACCATGTGAAGCAAGGCGAGCACCGATGAAACATCGGAATATTCTCCCAGAAATCGGCTATCATCGTATCGTTAATCCGAGTGAACTTCTAGAGTTTAGCGCGGATCGCACATCAGCCGTATGCCACCTCGCCGCGCAAGTGCGCAAAAGGGTCGGCACTCATCCGGCACATCCGCGCATCTCGAAAGGATTTGATATGAGCGCAACACCTTTGCTCGACATCGCCGGCCTCACCGCCTCCGTGGACGAGAAGACCATCCTCCAGGGCATCGATCTCGCCGTCGGCGCGGGAGAGACCCACGTCCTGATGGGCCCCAACGGCGCGGGCAAGTCCACCATGGGCCATGTCATCATGGGCGACCCGGTATACACCGTGAACGAGGGCACCATCACCTTCGACGGTGCGGACATCACCGACCTCTCCCCCGACAAGCGCTCTCGCGCCGGGCTCTTCCTCTCCTTCCAGGCCCCCGTCGAGATCCCTGGAGTACCGCTGTCCAGCTTCCTGCGCGCAACGGTGGCCGGCCGCCCCGGACTGGAGATGAAGGGCAAGGAGTTCCGCCGTCGCGTGAAGGAACTCGCAGCCGAACTCGATATGGACACCGCCTACCTCAACCGCGAGCTGGGCGTGGGCTTTTCCGGCGGTGAGAAGAAGAAGGTCGAGATGCTGCAGCTCCTTCTGCTCCAGCCCAAGCTCGCCATCCTCGACGAGACCGACTCCGGCCTGGACGTCGATGCGCTCGGCGTGGTCTCCCGCGGCATGGACGCCTACCGCAAAAGCACCGACGGATCGCTTGTGATCATCACCCACAACACGCGCATCCTCGAGCACCTCGACGTCGACCGCGTCCATGTCATGGTCGGCGGCCGGATCGTCCGCGAGGACGATGCCTCGCTCATCCCGTGGATCGACGCGAACGGCTTCGACTCCTTCGAACGCGAGGCGGCCGCCCAGCTCGCCGCCGAGCGGGAGGCAAAGCCCGCGGTCGCGGTGGATCCCGTGCGTGCGGCCTCGATGAACCTGGGCGCGGGAATGGTGCAGTCCCTGCGCGCCACGCTCGATGCGAATGGAGCCGCCTGCGGTTCCGCAAGCACCGGCACCGCGCAGTAAGGAGCCTGTGATGGCAAAGAACCGCACCGAGGTCGCGGACATCGACCGCAGCCTCTACGACTTTAGCTACGGCGAGGAGGGCTTCGAGCGCCTTGACGCCGGCCTCACGCCCGACATCGTGCGCGAGATCTCCGAGCGCAAGGACGAGCCGGCCTGGATGCTCGAGCGTCGCCTCAAGTCGCTCGAGATCTACCACAACATGCCCAACCCCACCTGGGGCCCGGGTATCGAGGGCCTGGACATGGATCACATCGTGACCTACGTCAAGCCAAACACCGACCAGAAGAACGACTGGGAGTCCGTCCCCGACGACATCAAGGACACGTTCGAGCGCCTCGGCATCCCCGAGGCCGAGCGCAGCTATCTCGCGGGCGTCGGCGCGCAGTACGACTCCGAGCTCGTCTACCACAATATGCAAGACACCGCCGCCAAGATGGGCATCGTCTACTCCGGCATCGAGGAGGCCCTCCAGGTCCCCGAGTGGGAGGCCATCATCCGCGAGAAGTTCATGACGCTCATCCCGCCCACCGACCACAAGTTCGCAGCCCTGCACGGCGCGGTATGGTCCGGCGGCTCCTTCGTCTACGTGCCGAAGGGCGTCAAACTCGACTTCCCGCTGCAGAGCTACTTCCGCCTCAACGCCAAGGGCGCCGGCCAGTTCGAGCACACCCTCATCGTGGTCGAGGATGACGCGGACTTGCACTTCATCGAAGGTTGCTCCGCCCCGAAGTACAACGTGGCGAACTTGCACGCGGGGGCGGTCGAGCTCTTCGTGGGCAAGCGTGCGCACCTGCGCTATTCGACCATCGAAAACTGGTCGAAGAACATGTACAACCTGAACACCAAGCGCGCCCGATGCGAGGAGGAGGGCGAGATCGAGTGGATCTCGGGCTCCTTCGGCAGCCACGTGGGATATCTCTACCCCATGAGCGTCCTCGCGGGCCGCAAGAGCCGCTCGAGCTTCACCGGCATCACGTTCGCCGGATGCGGCCAGAACCTCGACACCGGCTGCAAGGTCGTTCTCGGCGCGCCCGACACCACCGCGACCGTGGAGACCAAGTCCATCTCCAAGGGAGGCGGCATCTCCACGTTTCGCAGCTCCATCGTGGCCACCCCGGCCGCCGAGGGTGCCGCGGCCAGCGTTTCATGTCAGTCGCTCATGCTCGACGACATCAGCCGCTCCGACACCATCCCGGCCATGGACATCCGAGCCAAGAACGTGGACATCGGGCACGAGGCCACCATCGGGCGCATCGGCGACGACAAGGTCTTCTACCTCATGAGTCGCGGCATCTCCGAGGAGGAGGCCCGCACGATGATCGTGAACGGCTTTGCGAACCCCGTGTCCAAGGAGCTCCCGCTCGAGTACGCCGTCGAGATGAACAACCTGATCAAGCTCGAGATGGAAGGGGCGATCGGATAATGAAGATGCCAGGTATGACCATCCGCCACGCGTCCGCCATGCCCGCCCCCACCTGGAGCTGGCTCAAGATGAACGACGTCGCGATCCGGATCCCCGACGACCTCGAGCGCAACTGCCAGGTCGAGATCGAGGCGGGCGACGCGCTCGACAACACCACCAGCTTCGAGGGCTCCGTCGCCGCGCTCCAGGAGCGCATAGATGCCGAGCGCCAGGGCGGGCAGGCCGATGGGCGGGCCATGATCACCGCCGCCACCGGTGCCGATCGCGGAGCCGAGGAACTCGACATCCCCGCACTCTCCACCTACGAGCATCGCGCCGTGCTCTCCGAAGTCTCGTGCGACATCGCATCCGATTTCGAGACCGGCGTGGGCGTCGACATGCGCGCTTATCTCAACTTCCTCGCAGGGGGTACCGCCGTGCTCGCCGCCGAGGAGGGCGAGAAGGCCGCGGCCACGGTCCGCGTGACCACGCACGAGGGGGAGGCGTCGGGCGCCAGCTTCGATATCGTCGCAGCGCCCCGCTCCACCTTCTCCGTCGTGCTCTCCCTCGACAGCGCCGCCGACGGACCCGCATTCATGGGCTCAACCATGCGCGTGTTCGCCGGAGCCGACTCCCGCGTCGACATCACGGTGTATCTCACCGCCTCCGATGCCGTCACCTGCGTCGAGGACTCCGGCTTCGTCCTGGACGAGGGTGCGCGCGTGAACGTGCGTCACGTGGTCCTGGGCGGCGCCTTCACGGCGACCGGCCTTGCCGCCGACCTGCGCGGCGACCGCTCCCGCATCGATGTCGACACCAGCTACCTCGCTGCAGGAGAGCAGCAGCGCGACTTCAACTACATCATCCGCCATCGCGGTCGCAAGACGGTTTCCAACATGGATGCCAACGGCGTGCTCACCGGCACGTCCCGGAAATGCCTGCGCGGCACCATCGACCTCATCCACGGGGCCAAGGGCGCCCAGGGCAATGAGCGCGAGACCGTGCTGCTCGCAAGCAAGGGCGTGGACAACAAGACCGTCCCCAACATCCTGTGCGACGAGGACGACGTGGCGGGCAACCACGGCGCCACCATCGGTCACGTGCGGCCCGAGCAGCTCTTCTACGCCGCCTGCCGCGGACTGTCCCAGAAGCAGGCCGAGGCCCTGTTCCTCTCCGCAAAACTCGAGGACGCCGCCCTGCAGGCACCCAACGACGAGGTGCGCGCCAACGTCGTGCGCCTCGGCAACCAGATCATCCCGCATTTTGAGGAGGAGATCGCGTGATCGATACCGAGAACGTGCCGTGCGACACCTGCACGGCTCCCTCTGAGTTCGTCTTCGACGCTTCCGACGAGGTCAGCCGCGGCTGGCCCCGAACCGATATCGAGCTCAACCCCTTCAAAGGGGACTTCCCCCTGCTCGCCGAGCACCCCGATATCGCCTTCTTGGACAGCGGTGCCACCGCACAGCGCCCAAGCTGCGTGCTCGAGGCCCAGAAGCGCTTTTACGAGACCATGAACGCCAACCCGCTTCGCGGCCTGTACTCGCTCTCCGTCGAGGCGACCGAGGCCATCGCGCGCGTCCGCGCCCAAATCGCCGAGCTCATCGGCGCCGTGGACGAGCGCGGTCGCGCCCGCGCGAGCGAGGTCGTCTTCTGCCGTAACACGAGTGAGGCCCTGAACATCGTGGCCAAGGGCTTTGCCCCGCACGTGCTCGGGCCCGGCGACGAGGTGGCCATCTCCATCATGGAGCACCACTCCAACCTCATCCCCTGGCAGCAGGTCTGCCGTGAGACCGGCGCGACGCTCGTGTATCTCTACCCCACCCCCACCGGCCAGATCACCGACGAGGAGATCGCCGCCAAGATCGGCCCCAAGACCAAGATCGTCTCCTGCGCCCACGTGTCGAACGTCCTCGGCGTCGAGAACCCCATAGCCGAGCTCTCGCGCGCCGCGCACGCCAACGGAGCGTACATGGTGGTCGATGCCGCCCAGTCCATCCCGCACATGGCGCTCGACGTGAACGCGCTCGGTGCCGACTTCCTCGCCTTCTCCGCCCACAAGGCGCTCGGGCCCATGGGCGTCGGCGTGCTTTGGGGACGCGCGGAGCTGCTCGACATGACCGACCCCGTCTACACCGGCGGAGAGATGATCGACTCCGTCACCGAGCAGGGCGCCACCTGGGCCCCCGTACCCGAGAAGTTCGAGGCCGGGACGCAGGACGCCGCCGGCATCTACGCCGCGGGCGTCGCACTCGATTACCTTGTGAACAAGGTCGGATACGAAACGGTCGCCGAGCGCGAGCGCGCGCTCGTCCATTACGCCATGAGCCGCATGGTCGAGCTCCCCTTCGTCGACATCGTCGGGTCCATCTACTGGGATCGGCACCACGGCGCCATCAGCTTCAACATCCGCGGCATCCACCCGCACGACGTCGCCAGCATCATGGATATGGACGGCGTGTGCATCCGTGCGGGCCACCATTGCGCCCAGCCGCTGCTCACCTGGCTGCAGGTCGAGAACCTCGCCTGTTGCCGCGCCAGCATCGCCTTCTACAACGACAAGAACGATATCGACCGCTTCATCGAATCGCTGAATCACGTCTGGAGTGTCTTCCATGGGTAACCTCTACAGCTCCGCATCGTTCATGGAGCACAGCTCGCACCCCGACTACAAATACGAGATGGCCGCCCCCACGCATGCGCACGATGGCATCAACCCGAGCTGCGGTGATGAGCTGACGCTCACGTTGCGCGTCGAGGATGGCGTCATCGAGGAGGCCTCGTTCACGGGGCATGGATGCGCCATCTCCCAGGCTTCCGCCGACATCATGGCCGACCTCATCACCGGTGAGAGCGTCGGGGAGGCCCGGCGCCTCTCCGGGCTTTTCCTTGCCATGATCCGCGGGGAGGAGCTCTCCGAAGAGGATTACGATGATCTCGATGAGGCGGCGCAGCTCAAAGACATCTCGCACATGCCCGCCCGCGTGAAATGCGCCGAGCTCGCGTGGCGCACGCTCGACGGCATGCTCGACGCCTAACCTCCCGCTCGCCCCACTCCGTCCCTTTTCGAGGCAACGATGATTCAGCAGATTGCGACCTATTTCTCAGAGAATGGGAGCGAATGGCTTCGCATGGTGGCAGATCATCTCGCCATCAGCGGCATGGCTCTCGCCCTGGCGCTCGTCATCGCCGTGCCGCTCGGAGCCATCTGCTCCGGGCGTGCCTGGAGCGAGCGACTCGCGACCGGGGCCGCTGGGATCCTGCGCGTCATCCCGAGCCTCGCCATACTCATCATCTGCGTTCCGTATTTGGGTGTCGGAACCCTTCCCGCCGTCGTCGCGCTCGCCATCCTCGCCGTGCCGCCCATCCTGATCAACACCGCGGTGGCGCTCAGAAGCGTGCCCGCAGACATCGTCGAGGCGGCGCTTGGCATGGGCATGGGGCCGGTGCGCCTATGGCTGACCATCAAGGCCCCCCTCGCATTCCCCCTCGCATTCTCCGGTGTCCGCACGGCCGCGTCCGAGGTGATAGCGTCCGCGACGCTCGCAGCGTATATCGGCGCGGGCGGCCTGGGCGTTCTCATCTACTCCGGACTCGGTGCGCTCCGAAACGACCTCCTGTGGATCGGCGGTATCTCCGTCGCGGCCCTCTCCCTGCTCGTCAACCAGGCCCTCGCCCTCGTGCAGCGGCGCATCCGCTCCCATGATCGCGCAGGGTCCCCCAATCGCTGACCCACCACCACCTTCACGAAAGGAACTTCCCATGAACACTCCCCTCACTCGCCGTGGCGCCCTGGCCCTGTTCGGCACCTCCGCGCTCTCCCTCCTGGCCGTCGCCCCCCTATCCGGATGCGGCGCCTCGAACGGCGGAAAAGACGCCATCACAGTAGGATCGAAGGCATTCACCGAGGGCGTCATCCTCTCCGAGCTCTACTCCCTGGCACTCGAGCACGCCGGCTTCACCGTCAATCGCTCGTTCGAGATCTCGGGATCTCTCATCCACACCGCACTGGAAAACGGGGATATCGACCTGTATCCCGAGTACACCGGCACCGGGCTCATCTCCGTCCTCAAAATGGACCCCATGACCGATCCCGAAGAGGTCTACGAGACGGTCAAGGATGAATATGCCAAGCGCTTCGACCTGATCTGGCTGGATAAATCCGAGGCGACCGACGGACAGGGCCTCGTCATCCGCAGCGAGGCGGCCGGGGAGCTCGGCATCAAGACCATATCCGACCTTCAGCTCCATGCACCTGAGCTGCGGTTTGCCAGCCAAGGGCAGTTCGACGAACGTCCGGACGGCCTTCCCGCGCTCGAGGCGGTCTACGGTCCCTTCGACTGGCAGAGCCGGGCGATCTACGACGAGGGGCTCAAGTACGAGGTGCTGCGCAACGACGAGGCGGACGTCACGCCGGCCTACACCACCGAGGCCCAACTCACCGACGCCGCCTTCACCCTGCTGGAGGACGACAAGCACGTGTGGCCGCCCTACAACGTGGCCCCCGTCGTCCGCGCCGAGGTCCTCGACGCCCACCCGGGAATCGCCGAAGCGCTCAACCGCGTGGATGCCGCCCTCACCACCGCGGAGCTCACGCGCCTCAACGCCCGCGTCGACATCGACAAAGAGGAGTACGAGGACGTCGCGAGGGAGTACTTCGACTCCATCGCGTAGCGCCGATGTGAACATCCGAGCGAATTGAGGAGCCCACATGATCCCGGCCGTCGAATTCATACACGTCACCAAGCGCTTCCCCGGTGCCGCGGCGCCCGCCCTCGACCACGTCGATCTCGTCATCGAGCCAGGTGAGCTCGTATGCGTGCTCGGCACCTCGGGCGGCGGGAAGACGACTCTCATAAAGCTCATCAATCGCTTGCACGACCCCGACTCCGGAACCGTCCTGGTGAACGGCGAGGACATCTCGCGGGCCGATCCGGTCGAACTGCGCCGCGGTATAGGCTACGTAATCCAGCAGACCGGCCTGTTCCCGCACATGACCGTCGCCGACAACATCGCCTGCGTGCCGAAGATCCTCAAATGGGACCGCCAACGCATCGACGCACGGGTGGATGAGCTGCTGGAGCTCGTCCACCTCGATCCCGCGGATTTCCGCGACCGCTACCCCTCTCAGCTCTCCGGCGGGCAGCAGCAGCGCGTCGGCCTGGTGCGAGCGTTGGCGGCGTCGCCCGCGATCATGCTGCTCGACGAGCCCTTTGGCGCCATCGACGCCATCACCCGGGCCAACCTCCAAGACGAACTGCTGCGCATCCACCGCGGCAACGGCAAGACCTTCATCTTCGTCACGCACGATGTCACCGAGGCGCTTAAACTCGGTACTAAAGTGCTGGTCATCGATGCGGGCAGGGTCCAGCAGTACGCCGCGCCCGAGGAGCTTCTCCGCAATCCCGCGACCCCCTTCGTGCGGGAGCTGCTCGCCACGCAGGGCTACGCGGCCGGCGGCAGGAGGCTCTGATGGGGGTTCTCTCCTATATGGCATCGCATGCCGACGCCCTGCTCAAGGCCACCGGGGAACATCTCTCGCTCCTGGGCGCCACCATGCTCGCGTCCTGCGCGATCGCGGCGCTCCTCACCCTGCTCTGCCTGCGCAGCAGGCGCGTGGAGGGCATCGTCGTCGAAGCGCTCGGGGCCGCATACGCCATTCCCAGCCTCGCGCTGTTCGCCCTGCTCATTCCGCTGACCGGCCTCGGCTTCACGAGCGCGGTCATCGTCATGGTCGCCTACAGCCAGTTCATGCTCGTGCGCAACGCGCTGGAGGGGATTCACGACGTCGACCCCGCCCTCGTCGAGGCCGCCCGCGGTATGGGGTTCAGTGAGCGTCAGATACTCCTGAAGATCCAGTTGCCGCTCGCCCTCCCCGCGATCGTCGCCGGCATGCGGCTCGCCGCGATCTCGACGGTGGGCATAGCCACCATCGCCGCGACCATAAATGCGGGAGGGCTTGGCGGCATCCTCCTGAGCGGGCTGAGGACCATGAACGTCGACAAGATCCTCGCGGGAACGACCTGCTGCGCCTTGCTCGCCCTCCTCCTCGACGGCCTCATGCGCGCCCTCGAAAATCGACTCCGAGCCTCCGTCTCGCACGGCCCCACCGGAATCTGAGGCGGGCATCGCGACCGGGTACGATCGATCTGGTCCGAGCGGGACGATCGAACCCGACGGGCATGTCTGGCACCGCGGGCACATGACGCTCGCCGACTGAATCGAGCCGTTCGCGGAAAGGCCCTCGATCGACCGAGCGGCATCTCGATTTACTGCTATATTCGGGTGAGTTCGAGAGGTTACCTCTTTTTGGGCCTATACCGAGCTCCTGCCAAATAGCATGGCCATCCCAAGCGTACGTACGGATATCGCCATGCGCATGCTTCAGGAGAGGAGGACGGTATGCAGGCCATTCGAAGCATCAACAACAATATCGCCATCTGCATAGACAGCTCGGGCAACGAATGCGTCGCCATGGGCAAGGGAATCGGCTTCGGCAAGATGCCGCACGAGGTCGCCCTCGCTCAGATCACGCACACCTATTACAGTGTCGATAAGCACTACCTCGACGGAATCCGCGAGATCCCCGAGGACGTCATCGCCTTCGCCGCGGAAGCGGCCGAGCACGCACGCGAGGAGCTTCCCTACGCCCTGAGCCCCAACATGGCGTTCTTGCTCGCCGACCACATCGCGTTCGCCATCAAGCGCGCCCGTGAGCATCTGCAGGTCCGCATGCCGCTCGCCTACGATGTGGAGCAGAACTACCCCGAGGAATATAAGGTGGGCAAGCGCCTGGTCCGGCGCATCCGCAAGGAGTTCCTGATCGACCTGGGCGACGACGAGGCCGCGGGTATCGCCATGAACCTGGTGAACGCCCGCCTCGAGAGCGCATCGGAACAGGATGCCGCGCGGTCGCAAGGGGACGAGCTGATGCTCGAGGAGATCACCGAGATCGTCGAGGACGAGCTCGGCATGCGCGTCGACCGATCGTCGTTCGCCTTCTCACGCTACGCCACGCACCTCCACTACCTGTTCGAGCGCATACATCGCGACGAGGTCCTCCATGCCGATGAGTTCGGCTGCTACCGGGACCTGTTCGAGCGCTACCCGAAGGGACTCGCGTGCGTCGAGCGCATCGCCGCGCACATCCAGCGGTCCTGGGGCGTCTCGATCGATGACGATGAGAAGCTCTACCTCGTGGTCCATATCGGCAGGATCTGCGTAAAGGAGGGGAAGCGCGTCGAACGCGCCTGATTCCCCGACCCGTCACAAATGAAAGGTCTCAACCATGGCTGACTCGGTCAATTACGACGAGCTCGCCGATGCCATCATCGGGCACATCGGCGGCAAGGACAACATCGGCTTCCATACGCACTGCATAACCCGCCTGCGTTTCACCGTCAAGGACAAGGGCCTGGTCGACAAGGACGCCATCGACCAGCTCTCCGGGGTCATCAACTCCCTGTGGTCCGGCGATCAGTACCAGGTCGTCATCGGCAACACGGTCAACGAGGCCTACGAGGCCGTCGCCGCCAAGCTCGGTCCGGTCGACACCGCCGTCACGGAGGACGCGCCCAAGAAGAAGTTCTCCGTCAGCACCATCTTCGACGTCATCACGGGCATCTTCGTCCCCGCGATCCCGGCCATCGCCGGCTGCGGCCTCATGAAGGCGCTGCTGTCCCTGCTCACCTTCGCGGGCGTGCTGTCCACCGATTCGCAGACCTACTACATCCTCGCGTTCGTCGCCGACAGCGCCTTCTACTTCCTGCCCATGATCTTGGCGTTCAACGCCGCCAACAAGTTCAAGTGCAGCCCGATGCTCTCCGTCGTTCTCGCCGGCGTGCTGCTCCACCCGCAGTTCTCCGCGCTCGTCGCTGCCAAGGAGCCCGTGAGCTTCCTCGGTCTGCCCGTGACCCTGGCGAACTACGCGAACTCCGTCATACCCATCATCTTGATCGTCTGGCTGCTCTCCTACGTCGAGCGCCTCATCACCCGCATCACCCCCAAGCCGGTCCGGCTGATCTTCGTCCCCCTGCTCAGCCTGCTCATCATGACCCCGTTCGCCCTGGTCGTCCTCGGGCCGATCGGCACGATCGTCGGCAACGCCCTCGCCAGCGGCATCATGTCCCTCGAGAGCTCCGTGCCCTGGCTCATCCCCACGATCTTCGGCACCGTCTCCCCGCTCCTCGTCATGACCGGTATGCACACCAGCTTCTACCCCGCCCTCTTCGCCCAGCTCGCCACCGCCGGATACCAGACCGTCGCCATCGGCATGCTGCCTTCCAACATGGCCCAGGCCACCGCAACGCTCGCCGTCGCCCTCAAGACCAAGAGCGCCGAGCTGCGTGAGCTCGCCGTCTCCGCCGGAACCTCCGCGCTGTTCGGCATCACCGAGCCCGCGCTGTACGGCGTGACGCTCAAGCTCAAGAAGCCCCTGATCGCCGTCATGATCGGCGGCGGCCTCGGCGGTCTGTACTACGGCATCAACAAGGTCCACTGCTTCACGCCCGGCGGCACGGCCTGGACCGGTTTTGCCACCTACATCGACGCCGCGAACCCCATGAACGTCATCCACATGCTCATCGGCATGGTTCTCGCCATGGCCATCGCGTTTGTCATCACCTTGGTCATCTACAAGGAGGACGAGCCGGCCGCATAGAGCGCCCCGTCCACGGCCATCCGCGAAAACGGATGGCCGTCTTTTTTCACACCGAGCATCCGGACAAAAGGAGCAACATGTCTTTTCCCAAAGGATTCCTGTGGGGCGGCGCGACGGCCGCCAATCAATGCGAGGGCGCGTGGGACGTCGACGGCCGCGGTCCCGCCGAGTCCGACGTCCTCACCGCGGGCAGCGTCAAATCGCCGCGTCTGGTGACCTACCGCATGTCGGACGGCACCACCGGGGCCGCCCCGCGATGGCAAGGGGTGCCCGAGGGGGCGCGCAGGGAGGTCCTCGAGGGTTATCGCTACCCCAACCATGAGGCCATCGACTTCTACCACCACTACAAGGAGGATATCGCGCTGTTCGCGGAGATGGGGTTCAAGCAATACCGCATGTCCATCTCTTGGAGCCGCATCTTCCCCACCGGAATGGAGGAGACGCCCAACCGCGCGGGCCTCGACTTTTACCGCGACGTGTTCCTCGAGCTTGAAAAGCATGGGATCGAACCGCTCGTGACCATGTGGCATTTCGACACCCCGCTCCACCTCGAGGAGGAGCTCGGCGGCTGGGCCAATCGCGAGATCCTCCCGTATTGGGACCGCTATGTGGAGACCATCCTTCGCGAGTACAAGGGACTGGTGCGCAACTGGCTCACCATCAACGAGATCAACAACACGATCCAGTTCCTAGGGGCCAACAGGCCCGCCTCCGATGAGGATTACCAGCGCGCCTATCAGCATCTGCATCACCAATTCCTGGCGAGCGCGCACGCGGTCAAGATGGCCCATGAGATCTCCGACGACTACCGCGTGGGCTGCATGATCTGCGGCGTCCCGCACTACCCGCTCACCTGCGACCCCGCCGACGTCATGCTCACCCAGCGGCAGATGGAGCGCTGCGTGCTCTATTGCGGCGACGTCCAGGCCAAGGGAAAGTACCCCGTGTATGCCCAGCGCCTATGGAACGAGCACGGCGTGCAGCTGCGCACCGAGCCCGGTGACGCGCAGACGCTCGCCGAGGGGACGGTCGATTTCTATACCTTCAGCTACTACATGACGACCTGCGACACCACGCACGAGGTGAAGGAGACCGCCGGCGGAAACATGTCCTTCGGCGCGAAGAACCCCTACCTCGAGTACTCCGATTGGGGATGGGCCTTCGACTCCATGGGGCTGCGCTACTACCTGGAGATGGTCTACGATCGCTATGAGAAGCCGATCATGGTCGTCGAAAACGGCCTCGGCGCGTTCGACACGGTGGAGGAGGACGGGTCGATCCACGACCCCTACCGCATCGACTACATGCGCGCCCATATCGAGGAGATGGGCAAGGCGATCGACGAGGGAATCGACCTGATCGGATACACCTCGTGGGGATGCATCGACCTCATCAGCGCCGGAACGGGTGAGATGCGCAAGCGCTACGGATTCATCTACGTCGACCTCGACGATGAGGGAAACGGCAGCCTCGCCCGCTCCAAAAAGGACAGTTTCCACTGGTACAAGAAGGTCATCGAGAGCAACGGCGCGGACCTGGCATAGGCCCGTCCGAGCCGGTAGACGAGCGACGAGAGGGAGATTCTCATGGGATTGTTCGACAAATTCAAGAGGAAGCCGATGCCCGAGTCTCAATCGGCTCCCGAACCGATCGAGACTCGCCGCGAGGCGGATGAGCTCTGCGCCCCGGTGAGCGGAAAGCTCATCGAGATGGTCCAGGTTCCCGACCCGGTGTTCTCGAGCGAGATGCTGGGCAAGGGATGCGCCATATGGCCCGAGGGCGATATCGTGTACGCCCCGGTCCCCGGCACGGTGACCGTGACCATGGGGCACGCCGTGGGAATCATGTCCGATGACGGCGTCGAGGTGCTCGTCCACGTCGGCATCGACACCGTCAATCTGCAGGGCAGGGGGTTCACCGGCTATGTCTCCCAGGGGGAGAGGGTCGCAGCCGGCCAGCCCATCATCAAGATGGACCGCACCGCCATCGCATCCGCCGGATACCGCGACTGCGTGGTGCTCGCCGTGTCCAACTCCGCGGAGTTCGGAGCGATCGAGCTGACCTCGGAATCCGGCTCGGCCGTCGAGGCGGGCGCGCCCGTCGTCAAGCTGAGTCGCGCGTAGGGGCTCCCGGCGATCGCCGGACGCGTCGCGGGACGAACGACAGACATCGAAGGGGCGGGGCGGACGACCCGCCCCTTTTTCCAACCGCCCCGACGCATAGCCTTCTTGTGCATCGCCCCAATCCGGGCGCGGCCCCGTCCGGGACGGGTACACTGTGTACGCGGCCGCGCACGCGACCCACAATGCATCACGGAGGCAAACATGACGTCGAACAACGACCGCGAACGGGAGCGCCCGGCGACGAAAAAGACACCTGACGCCGCCGCGCTACCGCGCGAGCGGCGCGCGCCGAAAATCTCCGTGGGCGACGTCTCCGCCGTGGAGGACCGTAAGGCCGACAGCACCTCTATGAGACAGGTGCGCACCACCTTCATCTTCCTCGCCATCCTCGCCATCGGCTATTGCGCGTATCTCGTCATGAGCGGCCAGATCGACGACTTCGTCCGCGCGCTCGTCGGCGTCGACCCGAGATGGATCCTCGCGGGCGTCCTGTGCTTCCTGTGTTACTACGTCTTCGGCGTCCTGGCCTACGCCGCGATCGTCGTCATCGACCACGACTCCCCCGTCGGCTTCCGCGACCTCATGAGCGTCGAGGCGTCGGGCGTGTTCTTCATGCGCCTCACCCCCGGCGGCGCGGGCGTCATCCCCTCGCAGATATACCGCCTCACGCGCGCGGGCCTGTCCCTGCCCGACGCCTCTGCCCTGCAGTTCGTCCGCTTCACCCTCTACGAGGCGGGCGAGGGCATCTTCGCCGCGATCATGCTCCTGCTATGCGGGAACTACTTCCTCGAGACCTTCGCCGATGTGAAGATCATCGGGCTGGATGTGACCTGGATCGGGATCTTCATGTTCGGGTTCAAATTCGTCCAGGTCGGCGGTGTGCTGCTGCTTTGCCTGCTGCCCGGCCCCATCCAAAAGCTCGGACACCTCGGACTTGCGCTCGGTCGGGCGCTGCACATCTTGAATGAAGAGCGTTACGAGCGCTACCTGGAATTCCTCACCACGCAGGTGACGACGTTCTCCCAGGCCTTCCGCTCGGCTGCGTCCAACTGGCACGTCCTGCCCGTCGTCGAGCTCCTCACGCTGGTGCAGCTCGGCTGCATGTACGCGCTGCCCTACTTCGTGCTGCGAGCTTTCGGACTCGAGGCCGACCTGCTCATATGCCTTGCCTCCGGCTCCATGGTCGAGCTGCTCGTGAACGCCATCCCGCTCCCCGGCGGCGCGGGCGGGGCCGAGGTCGGCTTCACCTACCTGTTCCGCGACATGTTCGGGTGGCACCTCTCCGCGGGCCTGGTCATCTGGCGAACCATCGAATACCTGCTGCCCGTCGTGATAGCGGCCCCATGCATGGGAATGCGCTCGACGACCGGGGAGAGCATCTACCATCGCTGGAATCGCAGGCTGGACAACACCGTGCACGTCGCCCATGGCGACTGGGGGAACGTCAAACGCCCCGCGGGCATCGCCTACAGGCCTCCGACGCCCCAAAACGGGACCCACGACGGCACGATCACCCGCACGGCCTCCGGCGACCTCACCGTGAAGATGCCCAAAACACACCGCGGCGCCGCAAAGGAGCGGGACCGTAGGTCGTGAAGCCGCTCCCACCGCGACCGCTTTAAATCGCTTCAATTGCACAATTGGCGCGCCATGCATCGAAATTCGTCACGAAGCCTGGACACTTAGCGTGGTTTCCTTGATATTGAAACGCTCCACAGGCCTTTTTCCACCGTTCGCAGAATACCGGGTGGACAAATAGCGTTAGAATGAATCTGCATGTCAGGTTTGCCCGTCGAGCGACGTCTGATCGCATGACGGACACCAACTACGAAAGAGAGGAGAGGCATGCAGTACTCACAGGAAGTGGAGAACATGTGCCCCGTCGCCAAGGGTGCATACCACGGTCCCGCGCCCATCCCTGAGGAGGGCAAGTGGGTCCAGGCCAAGGAGATCAAGGATATCTCCGGCCTCACGCACGGTGTGGGTTGGTGCGCCCCCCAGCAGGGCGCCTGCAAGCTCACGCTGAACGTCAAGGAGGGCATCATCGAGGAGGCCCTCGTCGAGACCATCGGTTGCTCGGGCATGACCCACTCCGCCGCCATGGCCTCCGAGATCCTTCCCGGCAAGACCATTCTCGAGGCCCTCAACACCGACCTCGTCTGCGACGCCATCAACGTGGCCATGCGTGAGATCTTCCTGCAGATCGTCTACGGCCGCAGCCAGACCGCGTTCTCCGAGGGCGGCCTGCCCGTGGGCGCCTCCCTCGACGACCTCGGCAAGGGCCTTCGCTCCCAGGTCGGCACCATGTTCGGCACCAAGGCCAAGGGCGCTCGTTACCTCGAGCTCGCCCAAGGCTACGTGACCCGCATGGCTCTCAACGCCAACAACGAGATCATCGCGTTCGAGTTCATGAACCTCGGCAAGTTCACCGACGCCCTCAAGGCCGGCAAGACCCCCGAGGAGGCCATCGCCGGCGCCATGGGCCACTACGGCCAGTGGGAGAACGCGGCCAAGTACATCGACCCGCGCACGGACGAGGAGACCCACACGGTCGCCAACGTCTTCCCGGTCCACGAGTAACGAAAGGGAGGGACTATAACCATGGCTGTTACTTTCGAAGGTTACGAGCGCCGCGTTGAGAAGATCAACGCCTGCCTCGCTGAGAACGGCATCGCCTCCCTCGAGGAAGCCGAGCAGATCTGCCTCGATAAGGGCGTGAACGCCCGCGAGATCGTGCACGACACCCAGTCCATCGCGTTCCAGAACGCCGAGTGGGCCTACACCCTGGGCTGCGCGCTGGCCATCAAGAAGGGCGCCAAGACCGCCTCTGAGGCTGCCGCCATCATCGGTGAGGGCATCCAGGCCTTCACCGTCCCGGGCTCCGTCGCCGAGGACCGCAAGGTCGGTCTGGGCCACGGCAACCTGGGCGCCATGCTCCTGTCCGACGACACCGAGTGCTTCGCGTTCCTCGCCGGCCACGAGTCCTTCGCCGCCGCTGAGGGCGCCATCAAGCTGGCCCTCAACGCCAACAAGGCCCGCAAGACGCCGCTGCGCGTCATCCTGAACGGCCTCGGCAAGGACGCCGCCCAGATCATCGCCCGCATCAACGGCTTCACCTACGTGAAGACCCAGTTCGACTACTTCACGGGCGAGCTCAAGGTCGTCGAGACCATCCCCTACTCCGATGGTCCCCGCGCCGCCGTCAACTGCTACGGCGCCGACGACGTCCGCGAGGGCGTTGCCATCATGTGGCACGAGAACGTGGATATCTCCATCACCGGTAACTCCACCAACCCCACGCGCTTCCAGCACCCCACCGCGGGCACCTACAAGAAGGAGCGCCTCGAGGCCGGCAAGAAGTACTTCTCCGTGGCCTCCGGTGGCGGCACCGGCCGTACCCTGCACCCGGACAACATGGGCGCCGGCCCCGCCTCCTATGGCATGACCGACACCATGGGCCGCATGCACTCCGACGCCCAGTTCGCCGGTTCCTCCTCCGTGCCTGCGCACGTCGACATGATGGGTCTCATCGGCATGGGCAACAACCCCATGGTCGGTGCCACCGTCGCCTGCGCCGTCGCCGTGAACGCCGCCATCAACGAGTAGCATTCACGCCGCACGCATAGACTCGGCATGATAATGGCCGTCACCTTCGGGTGGCGGCCATTATTCGTTTGGACAGATGGGGCGCCCTCATCGACGGCCGCCGCTCACCGCCCGATCCTACAGCTCCGTGGCGCACTCCCCCGCCGTCATGGCGATGACACCGCGGATGCCCTGCTCGACCATGCTGTCGACATCGACGTCCGTATAGAAGGCGATGTGCTGCGTCAGGATGACGTTGGGGAACTGGCGCAGGTACGCCATGTTGCGATTCGACAGGATGTCGTGCGTGCGGCTCACGTGGTAGATGCCGTCCTCGTCCGGGAAGACGTCCATGGCAAGGGCGCCGATCTTCTCGCTCTCGATACCCTCGATCAGGGCGTCGACGTCCATGAGTTCGCCTCGGCTCACGTTCACCAACACCACGCCGTCGCGCATCATGGCAATCGCCTCGCGGTCGATGATGCCTCTCGTGGAATCCGTGAGCGGGATGTGCACCGTCACGAGATCGCTTTGGGCATACAGCTCGTCAAGCGCCACATAGGAGACATCGCCGCGGGCGGAGAGCTCCTCGTTGGGAAACGGATCATATGCGAGGATCTTGCAACCAAAGCCGCGGAGATAATCGATGACGGCTCGGCCGATGCGACCGGTCCCCATGACGCCCACGGTGAGGGTGCGCAGCTCACGGCCGCGCAATCCCGCAAGAGAGTAGTCGTTGACCTGCTGGCGCCACATGGCTGGTTTGTAATTGCGCAATGCCATGAGCATGAGCATGACGGCGAACTCGGCCACGCCATAAGGCGGATAGGTCGTGTTGCACACATGGATCCCAAGCTCCGCGGCGGCGTCGATATCGATATGGTTGAAGCCGATGCTGCGCGTCGCGACATAACGGACCCCGCGATCGCTCAGGTCGCGAAGCATATCGGCATCCAACGGGCTCTTGTTGACGATGACGACCCCCTCAGCCCCGTCCAGCGCGTCCAACGTCGCGCTCGTGAGCGTATCGGCCGACCAAGACACCTCGTAGCCGGCGGGCAGTTCTCCGACGACACGGTCATACGCGGCGCGTTCATCATCTCGAAGCTCGAAAACCTTGATCTTCATAACATCCGTCCCATCTTCGGGCAAACTTGTAATGGCAGCACTATACCCGATGCGCAAAGCGGCGGAGCGTCTCGCCACAAAGGCGGCATCCATCCCTTCTGGACGTTCCTTCGTCACCGGCGCCTTCCTCCCATGGCAGCAAGGTCCGATCGACCGTTCATGGGCCTCCCGAGCGCGTATTCCGGGCCATCGGTTGTCATGTGAGGACAAGACGTCTACGCTTTTGACAGTCTGCGAGAAGGGATGAGCATGCGTGAGCAAACCGACGTCCTCGTGATCGGCGGGGGCATCGCCGGCATCGTCTCCTCCATCGAAGCGGCACGGGCGGGCGCACAGGTGACCATAGCCTGCTGCGGTCCCCTCTTCGGTGGGTCGAGCTTCTACCCCGGCACCTGGGGTCTGGGGCTCATCGGACCGAACGACGATGAAGACGAGGCCGACCTCATCGCCGCCATCGAATATGTTGGTTGCGGCGTCGCCGACCCCGCCCTCGTCGAGACGTTCGTTCGCAACATCCGTCCCGCGATCCAATGGCTTGAAAACGAGCTCGCCGTTCCCCTCAAGCGTCCCGCCAGCACCGAAAGTGCACGAGAGGTCGCATTCATCCCCTGTTTCGACCATGCCAATCGCCTTTGGCGGGGCATAACCCGCGAGGCTTTCGAGCGCGTTGCCGGAGCCGAGGTCGAACGGCTCGGCATCGAGGTCCTGCAAAACTGCGAGCTCATGAGACTCGTGCGCACCGGAAACGGCGAGGGGGCGATTGCCGGGGCGATCCTGTTCGACGGGAAAGACAAGAGGTTCGTCGCCCGACCCGCGCGCACCGTCATACTCTCGACGGGCGGCACCGGCGGCCTGTTCGAGCGGAGCCTCACATCGCCTGACGTGCCGAGCTCGGGCCATGGCATCGCCCTCGACGCGGGTTGCTCGCTTGTGAACATCGAATTCATGCAGATGATGCCCGGGCTTGTCTCACCTGCCCGCGGCATCGTCTTCAACGAGAAGACGTTCCGATACGCGGCGTTCGAAGATTTCAGCGGCATCCTGCCGACGCATCGCAACGAACTCGCGGAATTGCTCGAGATGCGTTCCGGACACGGACCGTTCACGAGCCGTCTGGGCGATGAGACGGTCGACATGGCAATCGATGCCGCAGGTGAGGACGGGATCGCCGTCCGTTACCACTTCCCCGAGGAAGGCGCGCCGGAGTTCGTGCAAGCATTCGCACGATGGATGGAGGATGAGCTGGGAATCGCCCCCGACGACGAGCTGCGCATCGCGATGTACGCGCACGCGGCGAATGGCGGCATCATGATCGACGAGCGAGCGCGAACGGGCGTCCCGGGATTGCTCGCATGCGGCGAAGCGACCGGCGGCATGCACGGCGCCGATCGCATCGGCGGTCTTTCCAGCGCCAACGGACTCGTATTCGGCAGGATCGCCGGAAAAGAGGCGGCCGAATATGCCAGCGATGCGTCGCGAGGACGCGCAGAGGAAGGCGAGCCCCTGGATACGGCCCTCAAATGCATCCGGATGACCGAAGTCCCCATGGATGACATGGATGCGGCGCGCATAACCCGAGACATGCGCGCCACCATGAGCGCCCACGCGATGATCTACCGGACTGAAGAGGGCCTCGCAAAGGCCCTGTGGGACATCGAGCGCCTGCAGCGCGAATCCCAGTTCCATGGCGACTGCCGTGGCTGCGTCATCCCGACAGACGCCTCACTTGCACGGGGCATCCGCATCAAATCGCAACTCAAGCTCGCTCATGCGATGTTGACCGCGATGCGACGCCGTCGTGAGAGCCTCGGATCGCACTACCGAGCCGATTCATAAGATGTGACAGGGACGAAAGCGGCTTCCCAACGCACCGGCTAAGTACCTGTCCGTGCTTCACACTGTGTTGAGATATGAAAACAGCCCCAAACGGGGCTGAACGAATCAATGGTGGGCGATCAGGGATTCGAACCCTGGACCTTGGGATTAAGAGTCCCCTGCTCTAGCCAGCTGAGCTAATCGCCCCTTGCATCTGCAGTGTGAAAGGAAATGGGGTGGGTAAAGGGACTCGAACCCTCGACCTACGGGACCACAACCCGTCGCTCTAGCCAACTGAGCTACACCCACCATGTCTGTCACACAGCGAAGAGTATTATGCATTCTTATCAAAAACAATGCAAGGGGTATTTTCGAAAAATTTGGCGATGGGAGGACATCGCCAAAACCGAACCCCGCGTTTCCGCCCTCTAAACGCCGCGCTCGGGTCCCCGGCAACGGCTCCATCGCACCAACGCGTTCCTGATGATCGTGGCGAGGAGAGCCCCGCTGCAGTCGATCAGCACATCGGCCACCCGACCGCAGCGCGCCGGCACAAACAGCTGGATCGTCTCGTCGATCGACGAGACCAGCACGCATAGCACGAGCGTGGCCGCGATGCCCTCAGACCCCGCGCCGCGCTTCGGATCAAACGCGTGGGATGAGAGGAGCGCCAAAATGAAGTACTCCGTGAAGTGGGCCACCTTGCGGATCAGGAAATTCGTGACCCAGGCGAAGGGAAGCCCCAGCGATTGCAGGAGCCCTTGGACCCAAGCCATGACCCCCGCGCTCAAAGAACCGCTGCCCTCGCCCGCAACAAGGGAATTGCCCCAGATCACGCTGATGAACACCACGACGAGAACGAGCCCCGGAATGCTCACCCGCTCCCTTATGTCTCGTAAGAGGGAGGACACGCGCTACGCCTCCGCCAACTGACGGGCGTCGAGCGCCGCCGTGCCGCCCTCGATGACCTTGAGATACTCATGGGCGACGGCATGGACGCTCTTGGACTCGACCTTGTCGAACTCATCCTCGATCATCGCGTTGACACGCGCGTGCATCTTGGTCGCATTGCCCCCCTCGGCGAGCGCCGCCATGCGGTCCGCGCCGACGCAAACCGTCCGATCGCCCTGAGCGAGCCCGGGCGTGCCCTCCTCGGCCAGAATGGCGAGGGCACGGGCCCACATGCCCTCATGACCCGAGTAATCCGCCATGGGGACTTCGACGTCCTCGGCTCTCGCAGAGGCGGCGGCCTGCATGGACGGGGCGGGGACGGGCGCGGCGGTGGGCTGCATCTTGGGAAGCACGGGGACACCGGACGTGCGCGCGGCCGCGCTCCCGTACAGAGACGCCATGGCCTCATCCCGGCCGATGACATCCTCACACTCGTCGGCCGTTATGGTCGAGGCGCGAGCAGCCTCCTGGGCTTTCACCCGGTCCGTACGGCGAAGCTCCTCGAGCGCGATTTGATACATATCCTTCGAACGCGCAGGATCGCAGCTGAACGGGGAATCGCCGCTGAACATGGCATCGATCTCCGCCCAAGCCTCGGCCTCGTCGAGGGCATCGACGGCACGGGAGATGACCGGAACGCCTTGCGGGGTGACCGGCTTGCTGCTTCGATGGCCGCGCATCCGAGAACCGGCCTGAGGCGCATGCGTGGAGCAAGCCGAACGGGTATCGGAGAACACGGACCTGAAGCGATCGGCCTCGGACTGCTCCTCGGCGAGACGCTCCGCGCGCGCATCCATGAGATGACCGGATATGGCGAGCATGCAGACGCCGGCGAGCGAGCCCACGGCAAGCGGAAGGATGTCGGGGCGAATCGCCTCATTGACCCCATCGAACGGCAGGCTCGCGGCATATGCGGCCAACGGCAGCGCCACACCCAGCCCCGCTGAGATGGCAATCGCCCCTTTGCGATACCCTATGCTCTCGACAGCCATGACGCGCTCCTTCGTCACCCTCGCAAACGTGCCCTAAACAACGATGACCGGCGCGGAGGCACCGGTTCGCGATCAGTCGGATGGAAAAGATGAAGTGTGACGTGCGGGGAAATGACCCCGGCAACGGTTGGTAGTGCGTTTCATCTGCGTTTTCCGTCGCGATCTTCGTTGCATTATAAAGAGAACTCGCAGGTATTTGCAAGTGTCAACCGCTGGCGACGACGAATCGGTCCATCTGTTGCAAACGCGCGCTTTAGGGAACAAGTACTTCAGCATTTCGTCTCATCCGCAAACGGATCGTCTATGTAAAGGAGCGGGCATGACACGCATCGCCATCGTCACGGGGGCAAGTTCGGGACTCGGCCGCGAGTTCGTCAAACAGCTGGATGCCGGCGCAGCCGGGAAGCTCGATGAGATCTGGGTCGTCGCCCGCCGGGCCGATCGACTCGAGGCCCTGTGCCGCACGTGCGACACACCCGTGCGTCCATTTTGCCTGGACCTGACCGATCCCGCATCGTTCGATGTGATCGAGGGCGCCCTCGCCGAGACTCCGACCGCCGAGGTCGCGCTGCTCATCAACAACGCGGGCTTTGGAACATTCGGGCCGATCGCCGCCCAGAAACCCTCGGACGGGGCAAGTATGGCAAAGCTGCTCGTGGTCGCTCCCGTCGAGCTCATCTATCGCACGCTCCCCTATTACCGAGCCGGGTCGCGTGTCATCAACGTCGCGAGCGTGGCCGCCTTCCTCCCACAGCCCAAACTCGCGGTCTATTCGGCTGCCAAGCGCTTCATCCTCGACCTGTCCCGTTCACTCAACGCCGAGCTGGGAGAGGCGGGCATCCACATCACCGCGCTATGCCCCAAGTTCATGCACACCGAATTCCTGGATCGACCCGGCGACCAAGCCGCCGCAAGCGCCATGTGCGCCATCGGATTCGAGCGCGCCGGGGATGTGGCCAAGTCGGCCCTGCGCGCCAGCAATCGAGGCAAGGACCTCTGCATCCCCTCCCTCGATATGAAGGCCTACTATGCCGCATCGCGCATCCTCCCCTACAAGGCGGCCCTTGCCGTGGAGCGAGCCCTGGGAATCCTCTAAAACGGCATCGCAGTCCCAAACAACGGCCCCACGCCAAATGAAATCCCCCTTGCCCGCGTAAAAGCGGCAAGGGGGATGTGTGAGGGACCGCCCATGCCCCCGGTCCGGCCATATGCCGCCAGGGGGCTTTTCAGGCAACACGGGCAGCGCCCCAAGGATTCACATGATCGCAGCCGCGGGTCAGCTGGACCTACAGGGCCTCGGGGTGATCGGCGGCCTTCTTAGCCGTGCGAATCAGGAAATCCTGATTGGAATTGGTGCCCTTGAGCCCCTTGATGAAGGACGCGGCGGCGCGCTCCGTATTGTTCATGCCGGCCAGGATGCGGCGGATGCCCCACACGAAAGGACGCATCTGCTCGTCGACCAGCAAATCCTCGTTGCGGGTTCCCGAACAGACCGGGTCGATGGCCGGGAAGATACGGCGATCGGCAAGGTCGCGATCGAGCTTGAGCTCCATGTTTCCGGTGCCCTTGAACTCCTCGAAGATCACCTCGTCCATCTTGGAGCCGGTATCCACGAGCGCGGAGGCCAGAATCGTGAGCGAGCCGCCGTTCTCGATATTGCGCGCGGCGCCCAGGAAGCGCTTGGGCGGATATAGGGCGGCGGAGTCCACACCGCCGGAGAGGATTCGACCCGACGCGGGAGCGGCGAGGTTGTACGCACGGGCGAGGCGGGTGATGGAATCGAGCACCACCACGACGTCGCCGCCGAGCTCGACGATGCGCTTGGCGCGCTCGATCACGAGCTCCGAGACGCGCGTGTGGTTGTCGGCGGGCATGTCGAAGGTCGAGGCCACCACATCGCCCTTGATGGAGCGCTGCATGTCCGTGACTTCCTCGGGGCGCTCATCGACCAGCAGGCAGATGAGGTGCACCTCGGGGTTGTTGATCGAGATCGACTGGCAGATCTTCTTCAAGATCGTGGTCTTGCCGGCCTTGGGAGGCGAGACGATCAGACCTCGCTGACCCTTGCCGATGGGGCTCACGATATCGATCGCACGACCCGTGATGGAATCCTTGCCGTGCTCCATCTTGAGCGGTTCGTTGGGGTAAATCGGCGTGAGGTCTGCGAACTTGGGACGGTGCTTGACCTGCTCGGGCTCGAGGCCGTTGACCGAGCGAAGCTTTGCGAGCCCCGGCAGCTTATCGTTGGCGCGCATCGGGCGCAGGGTGCCGGCGATCAGGTCGCCGGCGCGGAGTCCCGCGGCGCGGATCATCTGCGCGGGGACGAACGCATCGTCGCGGCTGGGCATGTAGCCGTGCGCGCGAATGTAGCCAAATCCCTGGTTGTCCATGTCGAGAATGCCCTCGATGTCGCGGAAGCCCTCGGCTCGGGCGGCGGCGGCGTAAATCATCTCGACCAGATCGGCCTTTTTGACGCCCGTCGGATCGAGCTCCAGGGAGCGAGCCTTCTCGCGAAGCTCGGCGACCTTCATGGCCGTGAGCTCCTCGCGCGTGAGCGAGGGCTCGGTCGGGGCAAAGCGATTGTTGCGCTGCTTGCGGTTGTTCTGCTGGCGCTCACGGCGTTCACGACGGGCATCGGCCTTGGGAGACGAAGCCTCACCGCGCTCGGCGCGCTCGCCATCGCGACGCTCCTTGTGATTACGGCGAGTCTGCTTTCCGGAGGTCTTCTCCTCGGACTTCCCCTCCGCTTTATCAACCGGTTGCTCGGCCTTGCCCGACGCCCCGTCCGCGGTCTTTCCGCGAGACGGACCCTCTTCCCTGGGCTTGGCTCCGTCCTCGTCGGCACCCGCCTTGGAGGCATCTTCCCGCGCCGCTTTCATCGCACGGGAAGCGCGCCCGGGACGGGCGTCCCTCTTGGCCGCGGCCCCTTTATCGGAAGTCCCCTCGACCGGCGCGTCGGAGGCGGACTGCGCGGATTCAATGGGGGCATCCTCGGCCTTCTCGGCCCGAGCGCCCGGGTCGAAGTCGGGCTTCTGGGAGCCCTTCTCGGCGGACTCCGCCGCCTTCGACGCATCGCGAGCCGCCATCAAAGCGGCCTGCTGCGCCGCCAGGGCCGCAGCCGCGGCCTTTTCGGCCTCGACGTAGGCCTTCGGCTTGCGACCGCGACGGTGCGGACGCAGCGCGGGGTCGACCAGCGGGGCTTCCATCTTGACTTCTTGCACGTCCACAGCCGGCTCGGGCGCGGAGAGCACCTCTGCCGCACGCTCTGCGGCGCGGCGCTGCCTGCGAACGACGGACGCCTGGCTGATCTGCGCGAGGGCACGGGCCTGCATGACCTCCGCGGTGGCCGCAGGGGCCTCGGCGTCGTCCTCGGCGGCCTTGGGTTTCCGACCGCGGCGCTTGGCCGGCACCTCCACATCCTTGGGTTCCGCGACGGTGCGTGCACGGCGACGAGGCGCTTCGGGGTTCTCGGCCGAGTCGGCCATCTTGCGCGTACGACGCTTGGGCTTCGTCTCGGGATCCTGGGCAACCGAAACGGCCACGGGCTCAGAGGCCTTTTCCACCCGGGAGGCTTCCACCTCAGGGGAAGCGCCCGCCTCTCGGGCGTTGGGGGCTGCGGGCACGTGGGAAGCCACGACTTCGAGCTCACGGTCTTCCTTGTTCGGAGCGTTGTCGATATTCACTTCTTCAGACACGCGGTTCTACTTTCTTCTCGCGTTAGTACAAGCACGGCGCCGTTGCACGCCGTTATATCACTTGTTTAAAAATATAGGTAAGAAAAATGAAAGCGCAGGTCGCACTGGGTTGAATATACCACAATGCAAGCGTGCCGCATAGAAGAAATGCCCAGATGCGAAGGCATCCGGGCATTTTCATTCGATCGAGAACCGACGAGGGGATCGATTTACATCGCGGTGGGCGCGGAAACGCCGATGAGGCTCAGCACCAGCTCGAGCACGGAGCGGACGGCGTCGCATGCGGCGAGGCGCGCGCGGGACAGCTCGGCATCGACCGGACGGCCCTCGCTCGGCAGGACCTGGCAGGCCTGGTAGAAGCTGTGGAAGCCGGCGGCGAGCTCCTCGGCGAAGTGAGTCAGGCGGAAAGGCGCGCGATCGCGGGCGCAGCTCGCGATGAGGTCCTCGAGCTCGGAGATCTTGCGGGAGAGCGCGAGCTCGGTGGGATCGGTCAGCAGTGCGTAATCGACGTTGTCGCCGATCGCCTTGGCGGCCACGGCCTCCATGCCCATCTCGGAGGCCTCCTCCGGCGTGACGCCGGCGGCCTTGCGCAGGATGGAGCAGATGCGGGCGTGGGCATACTGCACGTAGTACACGGGGTTGTTCTGGCTCTTCTCCTTGACGGCCTCGATATCGAAGTCGATGGCCTGGTTGGAAGAGCGGGAAATCAGGGTGTAACGGGTGGCGTCGGCACCGACCTCATCGACGAGCTCCTGGAAGGTGACCATGGTGCCCTTGCGCTTGGACATGCGAATCGGCTTGCCGTTGCGGAGCAGGTTCACGAACTGACCGAGCAGGACCTCGAACCGGCCGGGGTAGCCCAAAGCGTCGCAGACGCAGCGCACGCGGTTGATGTACCCATGGTGGTCGCAGCCCCAGATGTCGATGACATGGTCGACGCGCTGGAACTTATCCCAGTGATAGGCGACATCGGAGGCGAAGTAGGTGTACTCGCCGTTGGCCTTCACCAAAACACGGTCCTTGTCGTCGCCCAGGTCGGTGGAGCGGAACCACAGGGCGCCGTCCTTGTTGTAGAGGTAGCCCATCTCATCGAGCTTGGCAAAGGCGCGATCGACGGCGGAAGTGCCGGCGTGCTCGCCCTCGGTGTCCTTGATGTAGACGGTGCGCTCGGAGAACCACTTGTCAAAGTCGCAGCGGACGTCATGGCACAGCTGGCGCATGTTGTCGACCATCTTGGCGTAGCCCTCCTCGCGGAAGTGGAGCATGCGCTCCTCGTCCGTGACATGGGCCCACTTATCGCCATCGGCCCGGTAAAAGGCCGCCGCCTCATCGATGATGTAGGTGCCCCCGTAGGCGTTGCCGCCCAGGCCCTTGGTGAAGGCGTCCATATAGGGGTGGGAATCGAGATGCTCGTCGGCCTCGTCCTGGACGAAGTTGTCGCGGTCCTGGGCCAGGAAGTCGCGGGCGCCGTCGATATCGAGGCCCTCTTTCTCCATGATCTCGATGAGCTGCATGTAGCGGTAGGAGATGGAATTGCCGAACACGTCCATCTGGGAGCCGTGGTCGTTGATGTAGAACTCGCGCTGGATGTCATAGCCGGCGTGACTCATGACACGGCAGAGGGAGTCGCCGAGCGCGGCCCAGCGGCCATGGCCGACGTGCATCGGGCCGACGGGATTGGCGGAAACAAACTCGACCT
Source organism: Collinsella sp. (assembly GCA_029264355.1). Classification (GTDB taxonomy): domain Bacteria; phylum Actinomycetota; class Coriobacteriia; order Coriobacteriales; family Coriobacteriaceae; genus Collinsella. Next base: position 29,758 of record JARIBW010000052.1, read on the forward strand.
GGGTCTTCAGGCCCTGGCCGACATTGGATTTGGCGAAGTCCATGCCCTCCTTGCGGGCGACGTCCAGGATGGCGTTGTTCGCGGCCGCGTTCAGATAGAAGTTGATGAAGCCGGGGCCGGCGACCTCGACCTTGGCGATCTCGGCGCTCTCGGGCATGTGGGCGACGATGGCGTCGGCGATCTTCTTGGGTGCGCAGTGGGCCAGTTTGGCGGACTTCATCGCGCAAGTGGAGGTCCACTCACCGTGAGAAGTGTCGGCCGGTCGCTCCATACCACAATCCTCAAGCTCGAACGCGGGCAGGTCGCCAGCCTCCTGAGCAGCGGTGAGGGCAGCGCGCACCAACTCTTCGATCTTCTCCGGCATAGAGGTCCTCCTCATCCTATGGCCCTGAGATGTTCTTCTCGCAGGGCTCACGTACAGACGCACTGTAATCTAGCACAGCGCAGCAGGTTACGGGCGTGAAATCCCTGAAAACATGCGATAATCCGCTTTTTGCGAGTCCAAATCTACCGAAAAACGCATAGAAAGATACGGAATTTAAATTAGACAATCGTCCTATTCAGGCATTTTGACAATCCCATATTCATTGCAATTTGAATCAACCAGCAAGACGTCTGTATGTTTTCCCATATAGACGTGCTATTATTGATGTTATTGAGTGTATCGCGTATTCATTTGGAGGAAGCATGTTTGAAATCGGACAGCACGTCATTCATCCCGGCCAAGGAGTCTGCACAGTCACCGGGTTCACCGAGGACGCCGCGCACCCCATGATTTTGCTCCGTGCCAAATCCGGCCACTCCGAAACCCATCTCATGTATCCCCTCGCGCAGCAAAGCCGCCTCCATGCGATCATCTCCCGTCAGGACGCCGAAGATCTGATCGACTCCTATGCCGACTTGCCGATCGATTCCTTCACCGAGCGCAACAGCGCACTCGAGGAGTCCCATTTCAAACAACAGCTCAAACTCGGTGCTCCCGAGACGCTGCGCGTGGCAAAGACCATGCGCCACCGCATCGCAGAGGCGGAAGCGCGCGGAAAGAAGCCGAGCAGCTACTACTCGCGCATGCTCAAGGAGGCCCGCCGCCGTACACTCGAGGAGCTCTCCGTCGCTCTCGGCGCCGATGAAGACATCGTTGAAGAGCGATTCAGGGAAGCCATCATCCAGGCGGACGAGGTTCCGGCGCTCAACTAGCGAGCACTTCCTCGATCGCCCGCTTCGATTTGGGGGCAGACCTTCAATCGGTGTCTGAAACCACTTGCCCTCATATTTTTCAATCCCCTCTTCTCATTGAGAGAGCTGCTCCATCACGCTATAGTGGTCGCATGGTCAAATCGATAAGGAGGTTGCCCCATGGCGTCCCTTTCCGCATGCATGACGCGTGATGCCGCATTCGATCTGCTCAAAGAGCACAACAAGGACCCGTTCCACATCGAACACGCCGAGACGGTCGAGCAGACCATGCGTTATTTTGCGCGTGAGTACGACCCCGAGAACGAGGAGTTCTGGGGCATCGTGGGGCTTTTGCACGACCTCGACTGGGAAGAACACGACGACGACCCGATGAACCACACCGTCTACGCGGCGAAAGACATCGAGGCCGCCGGGGGTTCCGCCGAGCTCATCCGCGCAATTCAGACGCACACGAGCGATTACAACACCGACCTGCCCAAGCCCGAACTCCAGATGGAGAAGATCCTGTTCGCCACCGAGGAGCTCACGGGCCTCATCGGCGCCGCCGTGGTCATGCGCCCCTCCAAGAGCGTCATGGACTTCAACGTGAAGTCACTCAAGAAAAAGTTCAAGGACAAGCGCTTCGCCGCCGGTGTCTCACGCGACGTGATTCGCTCCGGTGCCGAGATGCTCGGCTGGGAACTCGACGAGCTGTTCGCGCGCACCATCGAGGCCATGCAGTCCTTCGCCCCGGATCGCGACACGTTCCAAGCCGAATAAGAGAGTGAGAGGCCAAGGCCTCGATAGAGAGCATTGAGAGCGGACCGGTTTGCACCGCACTATCTGCTTTGCCGGCGGGCCCCGTATGCCCGCCGGATCATTTTTGGGAAAGTAGGAGCACGGGGGTCAGAAGCTCAAAACCCCGTGCGTCGACGGTTTGACGGTCGGGCGCGTTCAAAAGCTCGCCGACATCGGGGAGGGGCGAACGGCCCGCAACGCCGCGGATCGCATTGCGAAACACCGCTCCCTGCCACACCTCGATTCACCATGGGGCTGCCCCCCTGAAAATGGACATTGGATCCACTTCCAAAAAACAACTAATTAAAATGTAACAATTTTGGCTTCCGCCCCGTGTATAGGGCAAGGGGGTGGGGCACATGAAACGAGAAGCACCACATGTCAGCAGGCCTCTTCGATCCGAGGCGTTTATGGAGCATGCAATGGAGCGACACCGCGGTGCGGTTATCCGACAAACTGCGATGCACGCTGCACCTGCATTATGTCGAAGGATGCAGCATAACCGAAGTTGCCGAAATCATGGGGTGCACGGAGGCGGCGACCCGAACGCGCCTGCATCGCGGGCGTAAGAAACTGGCCACCGAACTTGTAAAACTCGGCTATACGTCACATTCGACAGCCGCAACGCAAAGAGCCGCGGTTCATCCAGGCAGCCCCACCGATACCACATCGCAATCAGCCGCACACTAGGGAGGAGATTGAAATGACACAGCCCCTTATGGACGATTACATCCGCACCATGAAGCGCGTGGGAGATGACGAAGCGTCACGCGAGCACATCGCGCGAGCCGTCGACCGGGAGCGCATCCGCTTCGCATCCGCCTCCGTCGCGGTATCCGCATGCACTGCGTCCACATCTGAGCGCACACCCCGACGCGCTCTGCACATTACCGCAATTGCCGCATGTGCGGCACTCCTCGCAATCGGTGGCGCAATCGCGCTGCCTCGATTGGCGGACAATGGCAAGCTCGCAACCCCGATGAAAGGAATGCAAGGATTCGCACTCGCCGCCTACGCCGATGGAAGCCCCGTCGAGGGCGCCAGCGATACCGTTATGACCTCGACCGACATCATCATGGGCTCGAGATCTTGGAGCGAGGGTGACGACGGCAGTTACGAAACGGAGTACACCATCGACCCCAGCGTGATCGGCAACGATGTGGTCTCGGTCGAATATCGCTCGACCAACGAGAACGTAGTGCTCGAAGGAATGCGCGACCGCAGAAAGGTACGCCCGGGCGAGAGCCCGGGGACCGAGTACCTCTCATCGATAGTCGTGGGCGGACCGGACGCAACGCTACCGGACCTCCACCAGCTCGACCTGCGCGTCACCGTACCCGCGACCGATGCAATTAAGGAGGCAAGCGAAATAAGCAGAGGGCTGTCATCCGCGGGCACATACGATGAAAAAGCGAGTGACCGCTTGAGCTTCGAGGTCGAGCGCGCCTGCGCCGAGGAGCTCGCGTCGGGAACCCTCGAGATCACCGCGACTTTCGAGAACGGCGGCACGCAGACGCACGCCTACCGCATCGTGCCCGTCCGGGATTTCGAAGAGCTCTGGCAACGCGATCAGGCGGCATTCCGGGCCTCGCTCGAAAACGGCGGCAACGATTACGAACCCGAACAGCTCTACGCCCTACAGCAGATTCAATAGCGTCCGAGTAAGCCGAGACCTCAATTTGGGGACTGCCCCCAAATTGAGGTCTACGGCCGCACCTGGCCCGTACCTCGAAGTTCATACTTATAAGTCGTGAGCGCCTCGGCGGCAAACGGGCCGCGGGCGTGTAACTTCTGAGTCGAGATTCCAATCTCGGCACCCAAGCCGAACTCACCGCCATCGGTGAAGCGCGTGCTCGCGTTCGCGTACACGGCAGCCGCATCGACCTCGCGCAAGAAACGCTCGCAAGCCGCCTCGTCCTCGGCGACGATCGCCTCGGAGTGACCCGTGCCATAGCGGTTCACATGCGCTATCGCCTCGTCAATGCCGCTCACGACCTTCACGCTGATCTCCAGCGCAAGATACTCGCGTCCCCAGTCCTCTTCCGTCGCGTCGACGAACTCCCCGGCAAAGGCGACGCCGCGAACGTGCTCGTCCCCATGGATGACCACGCCGGCGGAACCGAGCTCGGAAAGGGCCTCGGGCAGGAAGGCATCGGCAATCGCCTCGTCGACGAGCAGGGACTCGCAGGCATTGCACACGCCCACTCGCTGGGTCTTGGCGTTCATGATGATCGCCCGCGCACGGGGGAAGTCGGCGCTTTCATGCACATAGATATGGCAATTTCCCGTGCCCGTCTCAATGACCGGCACCAGGCTCTCGCGCACGCAGCGCTGGATGAGACCGGCGCCCCCACGCGGGATCAGGACATCCACCACACCGCGCAACGCCATGAGCGCCCCCGTCGCAGCGCGATCGGTCGTCTCGATGATGGACACCGCCGCTCGGTCGAACCCGCTCTCCTCGACGGCATCCGCCAAGATATGGGCGATCGCGACGCAACTGTTCTGAGCGATGGAGCCGCCCCGCAGGATGCAGGCGTTACCCGTGCGGATGCAGATACCCGCGGCGTCGGCGGTCACGTTGGGACGCGCCTCGTACACCATCGCGACAAGCCCCAAAGGCACGCTCACGCGCCTCAGATGGACGCCTTCGCTGATATCGCGCTCATCGAGCACGCGCCCCACGGGATCGGGCAGGTCGGCGAGCTTATCGAGACCCGCGGCCATGCCCTCGACGCGCTCGGGCGTGAGCAGCAAACGGTCGAGCAGGCCCTCGGACGTGCCCGCGGCGCGGGCGGCATCCATATCGATGGCATTCGCCTCGAGAACCTCATCGACTCGCCGGCGAAGTGCGGCGGCCATGGTGCGCACGGTGGCACACCGGGCCTCGTCGGAGGCAAATCCCAATGAACGCGAGGCGGCCTTTGCCGCGCGGGCGAGATCTTCAACATATACGGCGATATCGCTCATGGCGAACTCCTCACATGAAAGCGCGTGGGCGCTGCGATGGCGTGCGGCAGACGATGACCGGCGCTACGCGAATACGATCAGGTTGTCACGGTGAATGGCGGGCTTGTCTGCGAGGGCGGCGAGCAGTCGGTTGCCGGCGATGTCCTCCTGACGGCGGCCCGCTGCGAGCTCGAGCACGTCCCGGTCAGCCTCGGCGATACCGCGGGCGAGCACGAAACCATCCGCATCGCGAACGTCGAGGATATCCCCCTCTGCAAAATCGCCATCGACGGCCTTGATGCCCACCGGCAGCAGCGATCCGCCACCATCGACCAGCGCCTTTGCGGCGCCGGCATCGACCGTCACCGAACCGTGAGCCGAGTCGCCCAGTGCGATCCACAACTTGCGCGGAGCGATCTCCAAGCGGCCCGCGGGCGGCACGAACCGCGTGCCCACCTGCTCGCCTGCGGCAAGGCGCACCAGCGGGCGCTCCTCGGCGCCCGAGCAGATGACGCTCTCGATGCCGGCCGTCATGAGGATGCGGCAGCTGCGGATCTTGGTGATCATGCCTCCCGTGCCGACAGAGGTGGTGGAGTCGCCGGCGGAACCGATGATCGTCGCGTCGATCTTGTCCACGCGCGGAACGAATTCCGCGTTCGGGTCGATCGAGGGGTTCGCCGTGTACAGGCCATCGATATCGGAGAGCGTCACGCACAAGTCGGCGGAGACCAGGCAGCTCACAAGGGCGGCAAGCGTGTCGTTGTCGCCGAATTTGATCTCGTCGACGGCGGTTGTGTCGTTCTCATTCACCACGGGCACCGCGCCCAGCTCGAGTAGGCGCGTGAGCGCGTCGCGCGCGTGCAGGTACGAGGAACGGCGGGCGGTGTCGCTTCGCGTGAGCAGCACGAGCGACGTCAGTATGTCCACGGCGTGGAACTCCTCATCATACGCGGCGGACAGCACGCACTGCCCCACCGACGCGCAGGCCTGCAGGCTCGGCATGTCGGTCGGGCGCCTGTCAAACCCAAGCAAAGGCGCCCCGCAGGCGATCGCACCCGAGCTCACCACCACGAGGTCCCAACCGGCATCGCGCAGGTCACGGGCCTGCGACGCGAGGGCAGCTATGAAATCGCGGCGAAGCTCACCCTCCTCCACCAACGTGGAGGAGCCGATCTTCACTACCATGGTCTTGCGTTCGTTCATCATTTAGCCTTCCAGGGAAGTACGGAGGACGTGGCCGCCATGCGCTCGCGCACGAGGCCGTCGCGCAGGGCGGCGAGCCCGCGCTCCATGCCCACCACGTAGGATTGCGGATACAAAAAGCGCTTATAAGCGTCATCAAGCGAAGCGAGAGATGAGGCGCAACGGGCTCGGGCGAGCTCGATGTCCTCGCGGGGAACGGCCGCGGAACCCTCGCGCACAACCGGCTCCAGCAACTCTCGGAACCTGAATCCCGACACATCGGTCACCAGCGCCGCGTCGTTCACCGCCACGAGCGTGTGACCGAACGTCCCGTCCCCAGACGGCGAGGACTCGTCCCAAATCATGTCGCACACGGGGCTTCCCGTGTGGTCAACGTAGCGACGCACCTGCTGAACACCCGGAATCGTGCGCTTGTAGGGTTGCTCGGAGAACTTCATGACGGGCGTCCAGGCTTCCGAGGCGCGGGCGCGGCGGGCCGAGAGCTTGTACACGCACCCGAGCGCGGGCTGATCATAGCAGGTGGCCAGCTTGGTGCCCACCCCGAACGCGTCGACCGGGGCGCCCTGGCCCAACAGGGAGCTGATCGTATGTTCATCGAGATCGTTCGACACGACGATCTTCACGTAGCCGAGACCCTCCTCATCGAATCGGCGGCGGGCGTAGGCGGACAGCTTCGCCAGGTCGCCCGAATCGATGCGGATACCGGAAAGGCGCTCGCCGGCGGCCTCCATCTCACGCGCCACGGTGATGGCGTTCTCGACGCCCTCACGAACGTCGTAGGTATCGACGAGCAGCGTGCAGTTCTTGGGGGAGCTCTTCGCAAAGGCGCGGAAGGCCTCGAGCTCCGTCGGGAAGCTCAGGACCCAGCTATGGGCGTGCGTTCCCGAAACGGGGATGCCGTAGCGGCGCCCCGCAAGGACGTTCGAAGTCGAGGCGCATCCCGCGACGTAGCTCGCGCGTGCAACCGCGACGCCGCCATCGGGGCCTTGGGCGCGGCGCAAACCGAACTCCGCCACCGGACGGCCTTGCGCCGCCTGAACCACACGCGCGGTCTTGGTGGCGACCAGCGTCTGAAAACCGATGATATTGAGCAGCGCCGTCTCCAAAAGCTGGCAATCGAGCATGGGACCCGTCACGCGGACCATCGGCTCGCGGGCGAACACCAACTCGCCTTCGGGGATCGCGTCGATATCCACCCGAGGACGGAAATCGGCGAGGAATCGCAGGAAGGCCGGCTTGAACAACAAGCCGCCGCCAGGTGCCTCGAGGTCGGAGAGGTAGGCGATATCCTCCTCGGTGAAACGGAAGTTCTCGACGAACTCCCCAAGTTCGGCGGTGCCGCACATGACCGCGTAGGAATTGCCGAACGGCGCCTCCCGGAAGAACGCCGTGAAGCACCCCTGCTCCTCGGTCTTGCCGTTCTCCCACAGCCCCTGGGCCATAGTCAGCTCGTACAGGTCGGTGTTCATGGATGCGTCGGTCGGACGCGTGACGTCGGTCAAAGCCACGGGAGGGCCCCTTTCCGAAATGACATGCGCCGCGCGGACGGGCGCGCACGACGCGGCGGAGGCGGAAACATCGACGACGCTAGCGCGTGACGGTGTAGATGATGAAGACGGCCACGGCGACGAGGGCGACGGCGATGATGATCTTCTGCGCGACGGGCATCGTGGGGATGCCGTCGTCATCCACGGCGCTGGATGTCACCATGCGCTCGCCGAAGGTCTTCTCCTTGGGACCGGGCGCGGACGCGGCCTGGGTCCCCGGACGAGGCGCGGCGCCCTTCGCCGTGGAGGCCCGCTTGGCGGCGCGTTCCTCGGCGGCGCGCTCGGCCAGGATCTCGGCATCGACGCGCCCCTGCTCCGCTCGCAAGGCCTCGAGCTCCTCGCGCTCCACACGGGCACGCTCCTCCTCAGCGCGACGCGCCTTCTCGGCACGCAGGGCCTCGAGCTCCTCGCGCTCCTCGTCCGTCAGCGGCGTGGCAGTTTGATCGGCCATAGGGGAATCCTCCCGATATCAAGGGCAGGCGACCGCACCGCCCGTCCCTCATGCATATATGTGCGGGTTGTAGTATACCCGTTCGCACCCCTAGCCTGCAGACGCCGGGCGCAGCACGCCCGTGGTGTCGAACGCGGGCGTGAAACTCTCATCCACCGCGCCGCCCTCCTGCCAGAACATCTGAGTGAACCCCACATCATCGGCATGGTCGAGCACGAGCTCGTACTCGTCTTCCGTGACCGGGCGTGACAGCGCTCCGCCCGATGCGCGCATCCGGGCATTCGGCGTGTACTGGTTCATGACCGAGATCGGCACGTCCCCGGCCACATCCCAAATCCGATCGAGCACGCGGCACGAATCGTCAGCGTGACCGGGAAGCACCAGATGCCGCACGATCACACCACGCCGCATCATGCCCTCCGCATCGACGAGCTCTCCCCCGCGGGCGGCGACCGCGCGGCACATGCCGGATAGCGCACGCGCCGCCGTCTCGGGGTAGTCGGCGACATGTGACAGCGCGCGGCCCAGATCGGCGGCGGCGTATTTATAGTCCACGAGCCAGACGTCGACCAAGTCGACGAGCTCCGCGACGGCCTCGGCGCGCTCGTAACCGCTCGTGTTGTAGACGATGGGGATCGACAGGCCCCTTCGACGAGCCTCGCCGATCGCGTCGGGGAGCAGATGCGCGTAATGCGTCGCGGTGACGAGGTTGATGTTGTGCGCACCCTGCCCTTGGAGCTCGAGCATGATCTCGACCAAGCGCCCAGGCGCGACCTCGATGCCGAAGCCACCCGTCGAGATCTCGTGGTTCTGACAGTACACGCATTTGAGGGGACACGCGGAAAAGAAGATCGTGCCCGACCCGCGCTCACCCGAGATGGGCGGCTCCTCCCAAAAATGCAAAGCCGCGCGGGCGATCTTGAGGGAGCCGCCCGCCCCGCACACGCCGCGCGCGCCCGCCGCGCGATTCGCCCCGCAGCGGCGCGGGCAGAGTTCGCAGTGGTCGAGCGAGGTAGATTCGAGCAGGTTCGTCATGGCGAGCGCCCCTCCAATGTGCATCGCGAAGACGGCATCTCCGCACGCATTCATCCCTACGGGGTCGGCGGCATCGTCGACCGATATGAAAAAGGCCCCGTTACCGGAGCCTAATCAAAATCCTGTGGTGGAGACGAAGGGGATCGAACCCTCGACCTCCTCGATGCGACCGAGGCGCTCTCCCAGCTGAGCTACGTCCCCAGGACAAGTGAATATTCTAGCAACCATGCGCGTAGTGTCAACGACAAAATGATGAAGAATTTCACATCGCAGCGCGGGCACGGCTCCCGCACCGCATCGCGCCGCCCGCAGACGCTGGCGCGATACAAAAAAACCGCCCCCCACTTCACGAAAATGAACCCACCTCTGCAAGGTGGGTGCCCTCATCGCTCGGTTCCAGCTTCCTTAACAACGAAGGATTCCTGTACTGCGCTCGACTTCTCGGGCTCCCTAAATAAACGCGACGGTTCACCCAGTTGCTCCGCGGGGGGCGGAACATCTTTATCATAGGGCATGCGATTTGCGATACCAGTCTTGACTTCGAAAAAGTGTTGTCGGACGATGGTGGAAAGCCGCGCGTCATGCGGCTTTCTTCATGTATGACGACGAGGAATTCGCAGGTGACTCGCACATTTGCGTGCAATGGCTGCGATACTGGAGACACCTGGGTCGCACCTTGCGACGAACGGTCTCCGACAACCGCACATCCCCGATCGGAAAGGGCACGGGAGGCGCCATGAGGCTCACCATCGAAACAATGACATACGGACCGGACGGCCTCGCCCGAACGGACGAGGGCAAGGCCGTTTTCGTCTCCGGCGGCCTGATCGGCGATACCGTCGATGCCCGCATAACCGACGACGGCCCCTCGTTCTCGCGCGCCGTGGTCGAAAAGGTTTTGGAGCCCTCGGCCGAACGCGTCCAGTCGCCCTGCCCCTTCATCGGCGTCTGCGGCGGCTGCCCCTGGGGCGGGCTCTCCCACGAAGCCCAGCTCGCGGCCAAAGAGGAGAATCTGCGCAGCGCCCTCGCGCGCATCGGCAAGTTCGCCCCCGCGGAGGTCGACGAACTCATGCGTCCCATCCGTCACGCCAAGGAGCCCTGGGGGTATCGCAACAAAGTCGAGCTCGCCCCGGTGCGCGAGGGCGGCAAATTCCGCTTGGGCATGCATGGGCGCGACGCCAGCCAAGTCGTCAAAGTCGATTCCTGCCCGTTGTTCGACAAGAAGCATGCCAAGGCCATCAAGGCCGTGACGGGCGCGCTCGGCTTCCTCGGCAACTCGCGCGACCTCGAGCTCGAGCGCGTGGGAATCCGCTCGAGTCGTCGCACCGGAGCCCTCGAGATAGCGCTGTGGACCCCCACGGGGGCCTTCCCGCGTGCCCAGGTCTCGCGGGTCCTGAACGACGCCGTGCGTGCGACGAGCGTGGTGCGCGTCATGTCCAAGGGCGAGAAGCGCGCCCGCCGCGTCGCCGGCGTCGAGGCCCTCGCGGGCGAGGGTTCCTGGACCGAGAAGATCGGCGAGGAGGGCATGCGCCTGTCCGCACCCTCGTTCTTCCAGGTGAACACCAAGGCCGCTGAGATACTCATCGACCTCGTCATGGAGGCGCTCGACCCCCAGCCCGACGAGCTCGGAATCGACCTGTATTGCGGCGCCGGAACTTTCACGCTTCCGCTCGCACGTCGCTGCGACTTCGTGAGCGCCGTCGAGTCCTATGGTCCGGCCGTGCGCGACCTGCGCCGGAACCTCGATATCGCCAACCTCGCCAACGTCGACGTGATTGGAGGCGACGCCGTGCGCGAATTTCCCGACGAGGATGCCGACGTGCTCGTGGTGGACCCGCCGCGGGCAGGTCTGGCGCCCGAGGCGATCGACCTCATCGCGTCCACGAGCGCACGTGACGTGGCCTACGTCTCCTGCGATCCCGCCACTTTGGCCCGCGACCTGCGTCGCTTCGTGGATGAAGGCACCTTCCGCCCCGTCTGGGCGACACCGGTCGACCTGTTCCCCCAAACCTTCCATTGCGAAACCGTCGTGAGACTCACCCGCGCATAAAGCGGCTGATACGCGCGAGGGCGAATCGGGTATAACTCCGGCATCGCTGCATCCCGAATGAGAGGATTTGCCATGGCCGGAGTTGCCGTACTTGCCGCCGATGGTTTTGAGACCATCGAATGTCTGACCGTCGTCGATGTCCTGCGCCGCGGCGGCGTCCACACCGCCCTCGTCTCGATCATGGACACGCGCGACGTCGTGACCTCCCAACAGATACCCGTCACATGCGACGTCACGTTCGATGAGGTCAATTTCTCCGAATACGACTACGTCGTACTGCCCGGCGGCCTGCCCGGCGCCACCAACCTCCGCGCCGACGAGCGCGTCTGCAAGCTGGTGCGCGAGTTCGCGGCAACCAAGCACGTCGCCGCCATTTGCGCCGCCCCGTTCATCCTGGCGGAGCTCGGCGCCCTCGAGGGCCGCAAGGCAACGTGCTTCCCCGGCTTCGAGACCGCCTTCCCCGAGGGATCCTTCGCGGGCGACCGCACCGTGGTGGTCGATGGCAACGTGATCACCGCCTCCGGCATGGGACAGGCCCTGCCCTTCGCCCTCGCCATCTTGAACGACATCGCCGGAGGAGTCGCCGTCGAAAAGGTGAAGGACGGTATCCAGCTATGATCCTGGCCTCCCAATCGCCCCGGCGCATCGAGTTGATGCGCGAGGCGGGTTTCGACATCCGCATCATGCCCGCGGACATCGATGAGTCCGCCCTGCCCGGAGAGGGGCCGTTCGACCTAGTCGAGCGCCTGGCCCGCGCCAAAGCGGCGGCGGTGGCAGACGGGTGCGCCGGAGCCGGCGAGACGGTCGTGGCAGCCGATACCATCGTCGCGCTCGACGGGGAACCGCTGGGCAAACCGGCAGACGAAGCCGACGCGCGCCGTATGCTCCGCGCGCTTTCCGGTAAAACCCACCAAGTCGCCACGGGCGTCTGCATCGCGTGCGATGGTCGGTCGGAATCCTTCGTCGACATCACGGATGTCACGTTTTACGAGCTCTCGGATGAAGAAATCGATGCCTATGTCGCCACGGGCGAACCGATGGACAAAGCCGGTGCCTACGGCATCCAGGGCCGGCGCGGCCGCATGCTCGTCGAGAAAATCGAGGGAGATTTCTATAACGTCGTGGGCCTCCCCATCTCAAAAGTCGTTCGCGCGCTGTCGCGGTAACGGGACTCTCGAGACGGACATATAAGACCCACTGTCCAAGCAGCCCCGATCGCACGGCAAACCAGAACGGAAGGAAGCGCGATGCCCAAGCTCGCCCCCATCTCCATTACCGAGATCCCCGGATTCAGATTCGGCCACTTCACGGACCGCGCGGGCGGGACGGGATGCACTGCGATCGTCGCGCCCGACGGCGCCGTCGGCGGCGTCGATGTACGTGGGGCGGCGCCGGCATCTCGCGAGACGGATCTGCTCAGACCGGAGAACACGGTCGAAGAGGTGCATGCCGTCATGCTGAGCGGAGGATCGGCCTTTGGCCTCGACGCCGCCTCGGGCGCCGCCAACGAGCTCGAAAAACACGGCATCGGTCTTGATGTGGGCTGCGGGCACGTGCCCATCGTATGCTCGAGCTGCCTGTTCGACCTTGCTTTCGGCGACGAGCGGGCTCGGCCCACGAGCTTCGACGGGGCCATGGCGGTCCGCGAGGCGCTCATCGCGCCGGAACCCCCCTCCCTCGCCGAAGGGTGCGTGGGCGCGGGCACCGGGGCAACCGTCGGCAAACTCGGCGGACCCGGGCGCTGCATGAAATCCGGTCTCGGCGCGCGCGCCTTCCAGCTCGGCGCCCTGCAGGTGGGTGCGGTGACCGCCGTGAACGCCGTCGGCAACGTAGTCGACCCGGCCACCCTCGAGCCGATCGCCGGCATGCGCGCCACCGCGGACGGGGCCGAGATCGTCGACATGGAAGAGGCGATGCTCGCCATGGGAGAGCAGGTCACCATGCCGCTCGACCGCACGAACACCACCATTTCCTGCATCGTCACCAACGCATGCCTCACCAAGGCGCAGGCGACCAAGGTCTCCCAGATGGCGGCCGACGCCTATGCGCATGCCATCCGCCCCACGCACACCACCAACGACGGCGACACCATCTATGTTCTCGCAAGCGGCTCGCTGGGCGCCGAGGCCTCCGCGCGTATCCCACTCGACCTGATCGGGCTCGTCGCCACTCGCGCGCTTGAGGCGGCCATCGTCGCCGGGTGCACCGAGGCAACCGCCCTGCACGGGCTTCCCGCTCACCGCGACGTATCTCGCAATTAAGCCGACTCTACCGAAATCCAGACATACCGTCCCTCAAAATCGGATAGGATGGCCGTATCTGCATGTGCGCCGCGATGCGGGCGCACCGATCTCAACGGGAGGTAACCAATGAGCTTTTTCTCCAACATCATCAGCGTGTTCCATAACACCGAGAACACCGAGATTCCCGTTTCCGCCACATTCGCATCCCGAAAGGACACGGTTTACGCGCCCATCTCCGGCATGCTCGTCGACCAAAAGGAAATCAACGACGAGGTCATCTCCCAAGGTCTGCTCGGCAAGGGCTACGGCATCTTGCCCGTCGGCAACGTCGTGTATGCCCCGGTGTCCGGCCGCGTCGACGTCGTGACCGTCACCAATCATGCCATCGGTATCCTGTCCGAAACGGGGGCCAAGGTCCTCATCCACGTGGGCTTGGACACCATCGACATGGACGGCAAGGGCTTCGTCCGCTATGTCGAGGCGGGCGACATCGTCTCGGCCGGCCAGCCCATCCTCTCCTTCGACGACGAGGCCATCAAGGCCGCCGACCACGACGACATCGTGACCTGCGTGGTGAGCAACCCGCAAGAGATGGAGGAAGTCCACGCGATCGGCTCCTCCAGCACCCTGCTCGGCGGTCGGCCGCTCGTGAAGGTCGGAGATCCGCTGATCGTCACCAAGTAAACCGTGGGGCGCGTCGGCCACGATCCATCCCCATATGACGCAAAACCCCGGAAGTCCGTGCGGGCTTCCGGGGTTTTTCGTACGGAGATTCAGGCGAAGCGGGATGGGCGGGACATCGGGCCCCGATGAGAGCGCCCACGCCCAAAACCACCGGTCGGTCCCCTCGAAATCGCCAGCTGGTCCGTTTCAGGGATACCGACCGCTTGGTTCAAAACTACTGGCCGGTCACATAGCGCCACAGGATGGAATCGCCGTCGCCGAGCTTGTAGGCGCTGCACGCCACATTGGGCTGGCTCCCATTGACCGCATACATCCAACCGCTCGACGGGCCATACTCCTTCTCGCTCAAGCCGTTGATGGAACTCACATACACCCCATAGACGCCGTCTTGCGACCCGATGCCGAGCCCCAGGGCGCATAGGGCGTCGTAGACCGTGGCACCCTCCTCGAAGGTGAACGTAGCGCTCGCCGAAACCGGACCGCCGACCGAGCTGGAATCGACCGAGATGGAGACGGTGACGGTCTTGGGGGCGGGTTTTTGCGCATCGGCGGCCGACTTGTCGACCTGGCCTCCCCCGTCCCGCTGAGGAGAACCGCCTGCAGAATTTGAATTCGGGGCATTCGACCCGTCGGCGAAATCAGCGGAATCCCCGCTTGAGGAGTCAGATGGGCCACCGGTCGATCGGCCGTCCGAATCTTCGGGCGAAGCCTCGGCCACGGCGACATCGGAGGCATCCCCATCCGCATCGGATCCCATGTGGACGGCGGGGGCTCCGCCGTCCACGGCCATCGCATCGGGATTGAGGGCGAAGTACCCTGCAGAGCCCAGGACGAGTGCGAGCGAAACACCCGCAAGCGCGAGCTGGGCCCCCCTCCGACGACGATCGGAACGATCGACCATGCGCCCTTCGTCTGCCGGAGCGTTCGTCACGACGTCGCGACAGGACACCCCCGCGCCATCCGCAGGCGAATCCGACGGGGCGGGTCTCTTCTCGTCTGCCATATCAAACCTCCTGGCGACGGCGCGTGAACGCCATCCACAAGCCCGACACCACAAGTCCGGTCACACCCACGGCGCCAGCCGCAAAGGCGATATGAACGGCCATCGACGGGTCTTGGGTCATATCGACCTGGGCATTCGCAGCGCTTTCAAATACGGCGGGGGCGTCCGCACCCTCGCTCCGCGCCGCACCGTCCTTCTTATCAGCCCTCCCGTTTGCGATGGGTCTGGCGCTCCCCGGTACGAAACCGGCCACTGGGGATTTCCCACCAGGCCTGGCGGGATCGACGCTGCCGAAAGTCGGGTTGTCGGATGCACCCGCGTTGGGACCGGATTGACCGCCACCGTCACCGCCGATCCCGTTACCTTGACCGACCCCGCTCGACGCGATCTTGAACAAGTGACCGGAGTCGTTGGTGTAATAGAGGTTGCCCTCCTCATCGCAGATGACCGACGCCATGCAGTACTCGATCTGCCCCGGACCGGGCTGGAACAGAAGAGATGCCTCTTCATCGCCCAGGCGGTAGACATACACGCTTCCGCCCCTTGTATATGTCGGGAAGCCTTCGACGCCGTTCACCGTGAAATACACGTAGGTCTCCGACCCCTGGACGGATACGAGGGGCGAACTTTTGATATCGTCGGGGATCTTCTCACCGTCTGCCCTCAGCACCTGCCGGACGCTCATGCTCTCAAGATCGACCACGGCCAGTACGCCGTTCTTGTCCCTCCAATTGCCCTTGAGTCCGCCGATAAAGGCATGGCCGCCGCTGATTGTGGGCGTCGAGGTCGACGTATCGGCAAACTTGGCCGAACCGAGCTCCTTCACACGGCCCTCTCCATCCACGCGCAGCTTATGCAACGTACCGTCTTGCCGCGACACCGCATAGACGAATCCACCGGACTGAACAAGCGTGGTGCGGATCGAGGCGCTTGCGATCTTGCAACTCGAAACCTCGTTCGCGAGGTCCGCCGTGAACACATGCACCGTTCCCTGATCGTCACCGATAACGAAGTAATCGCCGACCACGACACCGCCGGCCCAGTAGTAACCGGACGCTTCCGTACGCACTTCACCGGCGGAGGCACCCGTGCGGATGTTGAAACGACGCACCGAGCCGCCCACCGCCAGCTCCCCCTGCATGGAATCGAACGTCGACACGTAGACATAGCCATCGTGGACCGTGAGCGTGCACAGGGATTGCCCTGCAGAAAGCGCGGGAACGACCCAGAGTGTCTCCAGCTTCTTTGCGGAAACTGCCTGCAAGTACCCACCGGACAGCGGGATCACGATGATGCCGTCTGAGTACACGGGACGGCAGGTGCTATCCATGGTGGCGCCCAACGGGACCTCTCGCTCAACTTTGCCGGTCGCGCGATCGATAACCTGAAGGCGGGCAAGGCTGTGAATCGAGCTCCATGTGTTCGGATCCGTTGTGACCGCAGCCGTCACGATATATATCTTGCCGTCGATGATAAGCGGGTCGGAAGCGGTGAGCTTCCCTTTCGCCTTGATCTCATCGGGCGTAAGCAGGTTCTCGGCCCATGCGAGTTCGCCGTTGCCCGTCGGCGTCGGGGCATCGGTCACCGCACCCATCCCGCCGTTAACGAAGCCGTCCCACTCAGAGTCGAGATGCGGGTGCTCGGCATCGGGCTTGACGGTCACGCCCCCCTGGGGCACCACGGTCGCGCCCTCGTCGAGATAGCGTAACTCGATGGTCATACCATCCCGAAGCGGGCAGGTCGTGGCGGCACCCTCGTCTCCTTGGCCGTAGGTTCCATTGATGAAGAACGCCCAATAGCGATAGGGCCAGTTGAAGTCGCTATCGAACGTGAGACCATCGGGCGAGGTGATGCTCGTAGGTCCGGCTTGGTTCAACTCATAGGTGTAGCCGGCCTTGCTCAACAGGTCGGCGAACACGTCCCAGGCAGTGGTATCGTCTTCTGCGGGAAGCGTCACCTCGGTGAGCGGTATCCAATCGCGCTGCTCGCGCTTGCCGTCGTCCTTGGCCGCATCCAAACCGATCACGCGCGCATGCACCGTGAGCGTGCGACCGGGCTCGGGGTTCACGGCACCGATTGATCCCAGGACGGTGTACATCGCGCTGACAGGCTGATTGACGAGCTTCTGAAGCTTGCCGTTTTGCGGATGAGCCTTGGCAAGAGACTCGAACGCCTTGTAGGTGAGCGCCGAATCGATGCGGACTTGGGTGTTGTACGCAGGCTGCGTGACGAGCAGGTTCTCGTGCGTCACGACGGACGTGCGCGACGAGCGGAACACGCGCCACCGTGTCGTGCCCATGGAATCGTAGCCGGGTAGGTCCACGGGCACGACGCCCGCGTCGTCGTCATCATTGGAGGTTCGCGCCCACGTGATGGAGCCATCCGGCGCGGGAGAGGCGCTCTGGAATGGGTCGAGGTTCTTCTCCACCCGATCGACCGAGGCATTATCGCCCAGCAGAGCCGCAGCGTAGCCGGCCTTCACCTGACCCATGAAGGCGACGGCGGCATCGATCTCGTCGTTCGTGACCACGGTAGGCGTGAAGGTGCCCAGATCGCGCTTGACGGTCACATCCCCATAGGTAAGAGAGGCGGTGATCGTCGCGGGACGGGGCTTCTCACCCTCGAGGCTGCGCGTCACAACGCCGCGATAGTCGTTGATGCGGATTGCCGCGGGGTCGCTGCTCTCGTAGGAGAGCTTGTACACCTTGCCGTCGACGCCCAGGCTCCTCGGGTTCGGGAGCTTGAGGTCGCCCGAAACCGCCGCGGGATCCAGGGCGCCGCCCTCCATCAGGGAAACCTCGGCCTTGGCGAGCACGGCGGACAACTCGCGCTTGGTTTGCTCGGCCGTGGCGGCAGAACGGGGCTCGACCGTAAGGTGGTGCTCCACGCTCACCGCCTTGTCGGACAGGTCCGGGGCACCGGCCATCTTGACCGTAGCGGTGAGCACCACATCGGCGGGCGCGACGGGATGCGTGAAGGAAACCGAAGCGACGTCATACGACGAGGTGACCTTGGCGATCTTGGTGTTGGATGAGGCCCAGTCGATGCGCGCGACGGGCTTTCCCGTCTTGGGGTCCGTGATTTTGACCGGCAGGTCGAGCTTCGCGGTGGCCTCGGGGACGGAGCCCTTGGTGAATTCGCTTGGGAGCTCGATATCGGCGGAGGCACGGGAGAGGTATTCCCCCACTCGCGCATCGTCCCAGGGAAGCATAGAGGTTCGCTTGGGTGTGAACGTGTCGGTCGCGTCGCCGCAGGTCAGACGGTACGTAGGATGGAAACGGCGCAGCAGCGTGTAATCGGTGCCGCCGGTACGCTCGGTGAGCGACAGGAAGAAGAACTCTATGTCACCGTTGGAGGCGCCATCCGAGGTATCAATCGAGCCACGCGCGGCAGGCTCGTACTTTTCCATGCCGGAGCCGATCACATGGCTCGCAACGCCTGTCACCCCCAACTTGGCCAGACGTGCCTCGATCATGGTGTTGAGGTTCGTGTCGGTACCGAACTCGGGCTCAGGCCGATAGCCGTTGAAACCATCGCCCTCGAGCGCCGCGATCGCGGCGGCGAGCTTGGCCTCGTTCTCAGCCGAACCCGCGGCGGCCACAGGCCCCACCACGTCGGACGTCACGGCATTGCGAGAGGTCGCCTCCACCTTGATATAACTGCCGGCAAGCGCGGCATCGAGCGTGAGCTCAGAGGCGGTCTCATCGGCGATGGGGGCGAACTCGCCCGTGGCGCTCGGGCCCGCCAGCCAGCGGTACGTCACGCCGCCCGAGACCTCCTGCTCGTCGAAATATTCGTCCTGCTCGAATGCAGTGGCACGCAGAACGGCGCCGACCTTGGTCTTTCCGGAGACCTCGACACGGAGCAGATCGGTCTTGCCGTCGGTCACCTGAGTACTCGAACTCGACACCCATACCACGCCGCCGCCGGGGTTGACCACGCGCGCGGCGAGGCACTTGCCGGTGAGACTCGCAGGCACGGTGAAGAAGCGTTTGTTCGCGCCCTCGATGGGCGTGTAGCCCTTGGCCTTCCATTCGGCATCATCGGAAAGATTCGAGACCTTCTGCTCGCCCTCGTACCACTGGAAGGTCATTCCCTCGTAGTCGCGCTCGGTGAAATCATACTCGTCGCCCCACTCGGGGTCCATATACCTAGCGTCAACGCGCAGCTCCTGGCCCACGCCGATCTTGTTGAGACCAGAGCCGTTCTTGTCGTGGATGTAGATGCAATCGGCGTCGAGGCCCCCGCGCGCGGCATGGGCCTCCGCGTCCGATGCGGAATCTCCGGGCGCGGCGGGGGCAGCCGTGTGATCGACATCCTCGGCTACGACCTCGGGAGCATCGGCGGACTCGGTCACCGCGGCCGAGGGCTCGGTCGCCGGCGCAGCGGGCTCGGCGCCTTCGGCCGCATCTTCCGTTGATGCGGGGGCCTCCCCGCCGTCCTCCCCCGCAACGGGTGCCGTGGCAACATCCGTATGGGGTTCCTGCACATCGGGCGCAACCTCGGCGATCTGTGCCAGGGCGCCCTGCGCATCTTCAACGGCCTGCGCCCACGCGGGCACAGGAACGCCGCCCATCATCAAAGAAAGCGAAAGTGCCGCCACGAGCACCTGGCGGCACACGGGCACCTTATATCCGTCGCGTGGCTGACGGAAATTACGTCCGACCATATCGGATCCCTTCCCCAGGGTCGGCGCCCCTCATTGAAGGGCACGCTCAGATGGGAGGCGATCCGACTTGTCGTCATCCGGCTGCTCGCGCCGTCCGATCTACGGCGTTCACGGCACAGCCGTCCGAGTTACGGTTACTGGTATAGCCGGGGACTTGCACCCCGATTCCCCTGGACGCCCAATGCGCCCGCGCGTCTCCGCGCCACCATCTCGACCATATTGTTGTATCCGAAATATCGTAACACGAGACTCCCGCGGCTATCGGTTCTCGATGCTGCCGATGTTCCTCAACTCGATGGAGATCAACCCGTTCGGCTCGTTGACGAACTGCACGTAGTCCGTGTCCTTGAGCATCTCGGCGGGAAAACTGATCTCGATGCCGGTATCGGTGCGGATCTTATGGTTGCGCACGGGTGCGCGCTCCACCACGGCGCGCTCCACGGCCACGCGCTCGGGCAGGCGCTCCTCGCGCACGCGTTCCTCGACGCGCTCCTTGAGCACGGGCTCGTCCTCGAAGATGTCCTCCGCGATGTCCCACGGGGCGATCTCCTCGTCCGCCTCGACCTTCTCGGCCACGGCGGACTTGGCACGGGCAAGAGCCACGGCCGTGTTGGCACCGTGCTCCTCTGCAACCTCCTCGACGATGCGCGTCACGGTCTCGATGACCTCCTTGCCCGAGACGCCGCCCTCGCACTGGAGCAGGCCGTCGGGGATGATAAACGTATCCTCACCCATGATCTTGCGCTTCTTGTCCACGTAAAACGCCTCCATGGAGCTCGCACGCACGAGAGCGTAGGAGCTCACCTTCTGAGAGGGTGCGGGCAGGATCGCGTAGCGCCTGGCGATATCGTTTCTGACCTCGCCCGCCTCGCGTGCGACCTCGTGCATGAAGGCGGTGCGGCTCGCCATGAGCAGCACCGCGAACCAGCGCACGTCGTCATCGTCATCGAAGTCGGCCACGAGCACGTCGGTGGACTCCATCTTGTCGGCCTTGGCGAGCTCCGCTCCAAAGAACTCCGCGATCTGCTGCGACAGGTCCACGAACTCGCGATCGCCGAAGAAATATCCCTTAAGCTCACCGGCGAAGGCGCTCTCCTCCGAGAACGCCGCGCGCCGATTGTCCACACTCGTGCGGGCGCGACGCAGATGCGAGCTCACGAACGAGCGAACGGCGCGGGTATCGAGGTCCAGCTCGCGTTCACTCATCACGTTGACGGCGGAATCGAAGTCGAGGATATGCAGGATGGCATGGTTGATCTTCACGGGCGGCTCCTTTTGATGCGCTTGAACCTGGCCATTATACCCGTGCCCACACGAGGTCGCTTTTGGTGACGAAGTCACAGACCCGAGCCGCACCGGGCCATATGGTGTATGTCGAACGAGAAATGCGGGCGAGGCGCCCGCGATCGAAGGAAAGGCACCCATCATGTCCCTCTTCTCCGGCATCTTCGGCCCCGGCATCGACGAGCTCGCCGTCCAGGCGCGCGAGACGCCCGGCAGCGTCGTGATCGACGTCCGCACCCCCGAGGAGTATCGCGACGGCCACATCGAGGGGGCCCTGTGCATCCCGCTGGCCTCCATCCCGGCCACCGCCTCAACGCGCCTCCCCGACAAGAGCGCGCCGATCTTCGCGTATTGCCTGTCCGGAGCTCGCAGCGCGCAAGCCGTTCGCGAGCTTGAACGCCAGGGATATGCCAACGTCGTGAACATGGGCGGCATCGGCCGCTGGTCCGGACCGCTGGTCCGCTGACACCGTCTCGCACGCACTCCGATCCACACGCATCTCACCGAAGGGAACCCCACCATGAAAATCATCATCGTCGGCGGCGTCGCCGGAGGAGCGACCGCGGCGGCGCGCCTGCGCCGACTGGACGAAAACGCGCAGATCATCATGATCGAGCGCTCCGGTTACGTGAGCTATGCCAATTGCGGTCTGCCCTACTACATCGGCGGCACCATCACCGATCGCTCCAAGCTCACGCTGCAGACGCCGCAAAGCTTCCGCAACCGCTTCGATATCGACGCCCGCGTGCGCCAGGAGGTCGTGTCGATCGACCGCGCGGCCCACACCGTCACCGTGCGCCGTCTCGACGATGGCACGGAATACGTAGAAGGCTACGACAAGCTGATCCTCTCCCCCGGTGCACGCCCCGTGACACCCGACCTTCCCGGCATCGACGCCGATCGCCTGTTCACGCTTCGCACCGTCGAGGACACCTATCGCATCGCAGAGTTCATCGAACGCGAGCGGCCGCGGCGCGCCGTGGTCGTGGGCGCCGGCTTCATCGGCCTCGAGATGGCCGAGAACCTGCGCGACCGCGGCATCGAGGTCACCGTCGTGCAGAGGGGCGAGCACGTCATGCCCGTCTTCGACGCCGATATGGCCTCGCTGCTCCACAACCATCTCCGCGAGCACGGTGTCGAGTTGCTGCTCCAAGCCGACGTCACCGGCTTTGAGGAGGGCGTGGGTGCGATCTCGACCGCCCTCGCAGATGGGCGCGTCCTCGAGAGCGACCTCGTCATGCTCTCCATCGGCGTGGCTCCCGAATCGACGCTCGCACGCGAGGCAGGGCTTGAACTCGGCCTGCGCGGAAGCATCAAGGTCGATGCCGCCATGCGCACGAGCGACCCGGATATCTACGCCGTCGGCGATGCCGTCGAGGTCATCAACGTGGTGACCGGCTCCCCCGCGCTTATCGCACTCGCCGGCCCCGCCAACAAGCAGGGGAGAATCGCGGCGGACAACATCTGCGGCCGAGCGAGCGAGTTCAAAGGCTCCCAGGGATCTTCCGTCCTCAAGCTGTTCGAGCTCGACGCCGCCTCCACCGGCCTCACGCTCAGCGCGGCACGCGCCGCGGGGCTCGACGCGGACGCCGTGATTCTCTCCCCCGCCAATCACGCCACATACTACCCGGGTGCCGAGACCATGACCCTCAAGGTCGTCTACGAGCGCGGGAGCGGGCGCATCCTGGGCGGGCAGGCCATCGGACGCGGCGGTGTGGACAAGCGCATCGACGTGCTCGCCGTGGCCATCCGCGCACGCATGACCGCCGCCGACCTCACTGAGCTCGACCTCGCCTACGCCCCTCCGTACTCCTCTGCCAAGGACCCCGTGAACATGGCCGGCTTCATGATCGAGAACATCCTCGACGGCCTGGTCGACCAGGTCACGTGGGATGAGGCGCTCGAACTTATCGCCGAGGACGGAAACGCGACCCTGCTCGACACGCGCACCGCGAGCGAGTGCTCGCGCGGCGGCATCGAGGGCGCGGTGCGCATCCCCGTGGATGAGCTTCGCGAACGTCTGGGCGAGCTGCCCCGTGATCGGCGCCTGCTCGTTTTCTGTGCAAGCGGCCTGCGCAGCTACGTCGCCTGCCGCATCCTCTCCCAACATGGTTTCGCCTGTGCCAATGTCGCCGGGGGCCATGGCTTCCACGCGCAAGTGAGACGCGGTGGCGCCGTACCCCACACCTGTGTGGGCGATTGCGGCCTGCCCGTCTAGGACGCCGGGCGCAGCCCACGGCCCACTCGGCCTCGCCCGTGCGACACCCCCTGCCCCGCCAGTGGACACCGCGCCCTTCCAGGCCCCGCCGCGCCCCTCCCTCCGCGGCGGGGCCTTCCCCATCCCGATTTAAGACCGGCCCGATCGAAACGTCCGATACCATAGGAGGGGGATACGTCGGATGCGAAAGGACGCCGGTGATGATGACGGGAACGATGTCGGATATCGGGCAAAGCCTAGGCGAGCTCGTTCCGTTTTGGGAGCAGCTCGAATCAGACCAGCGGACTTATCTCACGCAGCGCAGCCGTCGCATGCGGTTCGACGCGGGAAGCCACGTCCAGGGCGCGGGCGTGGGCTGCGCCGGCGTGGTCTTCGTCCGAAGCGGGCGCCTGCGTGCATTCATGCTCTCCGACCAGGGACGCGAGATCACGCTCTTCCATGTGCAGCCCGGTGAGTGCTGCGTGCTCGCAGCCTCGTGCATCCTGCCCATGATCACCTTCGACATCGCGCTGGACGCAGCTGAGGATTCCGACCTGCTCATCATCGACTCGCAGGCCTTCGGAACGGTCTCGCAAGAGAACATCCACGCCGAAGCGTTCACCTACCGCCAGGCAACCGAGCGCTTCAGCGACTGCATGTGGGTCATGCAGCAGGTGCTGTTCATGGGCCTCGACACGCGTCTCGCCATCTGGCTGCTCGATGAACTCGCCCGCAGCGGCTCCAAGGTCCTCTTCGCCACACATGACGAGATCGCTCGCCACCTCGGCAGCGCGCGTGAGGCCGTCAGCCGCATGCTCAAGTACTTCGCCCGAGAGGGGCTCGTCGAACTCTCCCGTGGATCGGTCGAGCTCATCGACGTCAAGCGCCTGCGCCGTCTGACCACCTAGGGGGATGCCCGGGAAAGCCACGTGGCGTCGCGCTCCGTCTCAATCGGAACCCCTCATCGCCCGGGAGCCCCGCAGCCGCATATGCAACGACCGGTCTACTTCTGCTCTCCGCGATCCCACTCGCCCGTGCGTTTTTTGATTGCGGCGATCGCCGGACCGGCTGTCTTGATCGAGTCGATGATGCCGCTCGCCGCGTCGGCGGCGCGCTCGACCGTCGCGGTCTTCACAAAGGACACGATCACGTCTTTGACGAATTGCTGCAGATCGTCGTCGAGCGCCTCGATGGCCTTGAGCATAAGCGGCACGCTCGTCTTGCGGTCGGCCATGATGTCCGAGAAATGCGCGGCGCCCGTCACACCGATGACGTCGAACAAGGCATCGACGAAACGGCCTCGCTCGTCCAGCGTGTACTTGTCCATCCATGCATCGAGGGTCGCGTTGAAGAAACGCGACGAGGCCGTGTAGCCTTCGGCGCGCACGAACTCCGCCGCCTCGACGTCAACCATCCACAGAAACGGGTTGTGCTGGAACATCGAGATGCCGTCGCTCTCCACGATCGCCGGCGCGAAATCGGGCGCCTCCGAGAGCACCGCCCCGATCATGGTCGACTTGGGCACCGTCTTTTCCATGATGGGCATGATGCGTCGATAGGGGTCGCCCGCGCAAAACTCGCGGTGAAATCCGGGACCGTCATGGGAGAAGACGCGCCTGATACGCGCACGATGCCGCGGCGCGCACATCGCCGCGGCATAGACGGCGAGGTTTCCGCCCTTTGAATGGCCGCCCACATACAGCTCGCCCGGCGTGCGGTCCGCCACTTCACCCAGATATGCGGCCGCCTCCTCTTGCGCCGGCACGGGGCTCAGATAGGTCATGTTGAAATCTTCCTTCCAGCCCACGACGGTGGAATCCGTGCCGCGAAACGCGATGTAGGATGTACCGTCGGGCAAACGGAAGGTCATGGCGGCGAACTGTTCCTCGCTCACCTTATCCGTTCGAAAGCGCAGGTCGCACAAGCGGCAGGAACGGAATCGCGGGCTCGCGCACACCGCGAACAGCAGATCGCGACTGCCCTGCTCATCCCAGCTCGATCCGAACATATCGCCGAAATCCTCCGCACGCAGCAGCTCGTGCAACGCGATGCCGCGCACGGTACCGGCGCGCGCGAGCTCCGCGCCGATATGGGTGTAGGAGAGCCAGGAGAACACGAGGCTATCGACCGCGCACAGCGGCCGCTCGTCGAACGTGTCCATGCGCTTCCGCACATATTCCAGGAAGTTACCAGCGGGCTTGGCCTTCAGCGGCAATCTCCCCTTCTCCTCCATGACGCATCCACCCTTTCGCCGATCCTTCGTTTGGACCATTCTATCCCCTCGATCGGACGCGGAAGGTGGACGCGGACGGAGAACGCGCCGCTCAACGCGAACGGCGCGTGAATCCGACTCAACCGACAAAAAAGCCCCCGGTCCGTGCGAACCGGGAGCAAGGTGGGGCGGAATGCGACGACGAATCCGCTGCGATGATATAAAGGGCTAGTCGTTCAGGCCGGACTCGTCGACGATGGCCTTGAGGGCGGCGGCGGACTTCTGGAACTCGGCGTTCTCCTCATCGGACAGGGAGACGGGCACGCGCGTGACGACGCCATTGCGGCCGACGACGGTCGGCACCGAGATGCACAGGTCGTTCAGACCGTACTCGCCCACCATGAGGCTGGAGACGGGCAGGACGCAGTCCTCATCATGCATGATGGCGGTGCAGATGCGACGGACGGACATGGCGATGCCGTAATAGGTGGCGCGCTTCTTCTCGATGATCTCGTAAGCGCT
Source organism: Collinsella sp. (assembly GCA_029264355.1). Classification (GTDB taxonomy): domain Bacteria; phylum Actinomycetota; class Coriobacteriia; order Coriobacteriales; family Coriobacteriaceae; genus Collinsella. The sequence goes on from JARIBW010000052.1 coordinate 55,781, forward strand.
GTTCTTCACCTCGTCGGCGATGCGGCGCTCGGACTCCTCGTGGTTGTAGTGACCGTGCAGCTCGCAATACGTGGACAGGGGCACGCCGGCGACCGTGGCGCTGGACCACGCGGCGACCTCGGAGTCGCCATGCTCGCCCATGATGTAGGCATGGACGTCGCGCGGGTCGACATCGAGATGCTCGCCGAGCATATACTTGAGACGGGCGGTGTCCAGCACGGTACCGGAGCCGATGACCTGGCCCTCGGGCAGGCCGCTCATCTTGATGGCGGCGTACGTGAGGACGTCGACCGGGTTGGAGACGATGAGCAGGATGCCGTTGAAGCCGCTCTCGCGGATCTGCGGGATGATGCTGCCGAAGATGGAGATGTTCTTGTTCACGAGGTCGAGACGGGTCTCGCCGGGCTTTTGGGCGGCACCGGCGGTGACCACGATCACCGCGGCATCGGAGACGTCGGAGTAATCGCCGGCGTAGATCTTCATGGGATTACCGAACGAAACGCCGTGGGCGATGTCGAGGGCCTCGCCCTCGGCGCGGGCGCGATCCACATCGATCAGGACCATCTCGGAGAACAGGCCGCTCTGCATGAGCGCGAAAGCCGAGGAGGAACCGACGAAGCCGCAACCGACGACGGCAACCTTGCGATCGTTCACCATGTTTACTCTTCCTTTCCCCCATCGCATTGATGGGCGATACAGTCTGCCCGCTTTGGACAGGCCACGGGATATTCGGCATCGTTCGCCGAATTATCCTTGTGTTTAGGCGTTAACTCGATTATAGAACAATCCGTCGCCAAGCTAGCCCAAAATACCCGCTTCTTCAATCGAGGCGACCGCGCGCTCGAGCCCCTCGGGAGGCAGCACGAGGGCCATGCGGACATATCCCTCGCCATGGGGGCCGAAGCTCGCACCCGGGGTCACGATAACGCCCGCCTTCTCCATGAGCTCCTCGCAAAACGCCATCGAATCGACACGCCCTCCGGGCAGCTTCACCCACACGAACATGGAGCCATGCGCGTTCGGACGCTCCCAGCCGAGTCGCTCGAGACCGTCGCACAGAGCGTCGCGACGCTCCTGGTACTTGAGGCGCTGCGCCTCGACCTCCTCGAGCGGGCCCTCGAGTGCGGCGATCGCCGCCTTCTGGATCGGGAAGAACATGCCGAAATCGATCTGGCTGCGCAGCTTGGCGAAGGCGGCGACCACATCGGGGCGTCCCACCAGGAAGCCGATGCGCGCGCCCGTGACGTTGAAGGACTTGGAGAGCGAGAAGAATTCCACACCCACCTCGAGCGCGCCGGGATGCGCGAGGAACGTGCCGCCGGCGGGGCCGTCGAAGACGATGTCGGAATAGGCGTTGTCATGCACGATGAGGAGGTCGTGCTCGCGGGCGAAGGCGATGATCTCGTCGTAGAGCTCGTCGTTGCCCACCGACCCCACGGGGTTGGCGGGGAGCGAGACGATCATGTATTTGGCTCGGTCGGCCACCTCGGGGTCGATACCACCGACATTGGGAAGGAAATCGTGCTCGGCATCGAGCGGATAATAGGAGAGCTCGGCATCGGCGATCTTGGCGCCCGCCTCAAAGACGGGGTAGCACGGGTCGGGAACGAGGATCGTGTCACCGGGGTTCAGCAGCGCCAAGCCCAAGTGGCCCACGCCCTCCTGCGTGCCGTTGCAGGAGGCGACCATATCGGGGGTGATGCCGGGCACGCCGAACCGACGCTCATAGTACTTGCAAACCGCCTGCTTGAGCTCGGGCAGGTCGCGCAGGGAGTACTTCCACATCTGCGGGTCCCGGGCGGCTTCGGTCAACGCCTCGACCACGTGCGGGTACGGGGCAAAATCGGGAGTGCCGACGGAGAGGTTGTAGATCGTGCGACCCTGCTCCTCCAGCGCGACACGGCGGGCGTTCAGGGAGGAGAAGACCTCGGAGCCGAATCGGGCGAGGCGGTTTGAAGGCTGCATGGACGGGTCCTTTCTCAGGGCGGCTACGGTCATGACGATAGTAATCATATGAGAAAAGGGGCCGAAAGCCCCCCTCCTTGACTATACGCCATGTATCTCGCCGAAGCCACGGTTGTCCGGCGATAGGTCCCCCCTACTTCACCAAGCGGACATCGATCCCCTTCTCGTATTCCTCGACATGGGCGAAATCGCCCAGGCCGGCGCATTCGACCACATTGGCGCCGGTTGCCATGGAGCGTCGCAATGCCTCGTCCACGCGGTCGCGCTCGGAGAACCAGATGGACAGGAACGCCGCGAGCGAAGAGTCGCCGGCGCACACCGTTGAGCGAATCTCGACATCGAAGGTGCGATGGGCGAACCAGATGTGCTCGCCGTTCGAGAAATACGCGCCCGACCCACCGAGGGTAAGCAGGACATTTTGCGCTCCGCGAGCATGCAGATCGGCCATGGCCGCGGCAACGGACCCATCGTCTCCACCTTGGACGTCGGTACCGAAGATGTCGCGCAGCTCATCATCGTTGGGCTTGATGAGCAGGGGCTCAAGCCCGAGCAAGTCGGCAAGCTGTGGGCTTGAAATGTCGAGCACGAACTGCGCCCCACGGGCGCGGACGCGCTCGATGACACCTCGAAGGAAGCCTTCGGAGGCGTTCGGCGGGAGCGAGCCCGAGATCGCCAGGCAATCGAGGCTCTCGAGCCCGTCGATGAGCCCGAACATGGCCCTCTCGTCCGCGTCGGTGATGGCGGCACCGGAATTCACCATGTTGTATTCGACATCGGGACCCGCGTTCAGGAAGACGTTGACACGCGTGATGCCCTCAGTCCAGACGGGATGGACGTCGACACCGAGCCCGCGCGCGCCATCGACGATGTAGCGACCCGAAAAGCCGGCGAAAAAGCCGAGGATAGCGGTGTCCACACCGTAGTGATCGAGCGTGAAAGAAACATTCAATCCCTTGCCGTTTGGCGTGTACACGGCGTCGCGCGTTCGCGTGACCGTATTGGGCCGCAGACCGTCGCAGGAGATGTTGTAGTCGATGGCGGGATTGGGGGTGAGCGTGTAAATCAAGGTGTTCCCTTTCTCGGTGCTGCTGCGAATCATTAAACGAAGGGGTCATGGGGCGCCCGGCCCCATGGATCCGGGCGCCCCAAAACATATCTGTACGTTTTGGGGCAGGTTTTGAGGCATCTGGAGGATATGCGCCGCTCGAACGCCAACGTTTCCGCAGGAAAGACTTTTCAAGGATGGGCTCCCCGAAGGAAATCCCTCCAAAACCTGCCCCAAAACGTACAGTTTGCCCGGCGGCACGGCGGGGCACCGCCGGGCAAACCCGCTGACCGTTTACGCGAGGCGCTCGTTGATGAGCCCGGCAATCGCGGCGGGATCGTCAGTCGACTTGACTGCGGAGCGGAAGCCCTCGTCGGTCAAAGCCGTAGCCACCTTGGAAAGGATCTGCAGGTGAGAAGTGCCGGCCTCGGACTCGGGAACGAGCAGGGCGATGGCGCAGGTGACAGGGGACTCGTCCATGGTCTCCCAGGAGGCTATCCCCTCAGAACTCTTGAGCACCATGACCTGAGCGGTCTTCACCGTATCGGACTTGGCATGCGGGATGGCGAATCCCTCGACCATGCCCGTAGTACCCTCGGCTTCGCGCTTGAGGAAGGCGGCGTACAGGGCGGCAGAATCCTCGGCGACACCAGCCTCGACAGCACGCTCGGCGATGAGGGACAAGGCGACATCGCGATTCTCGACCGCCTGGACGCAGAACACATTAGAAGCCTTGACGAAACCCTCGCCGGAAACTCGCTCGGCATCGATGGCAGCCCCTGACGCGGCAACTTCGGTCTCGGAGGCCTTCTGGGCA
>JARIBW010000005.1 GCA_029264355.1 Collinsella sp.
TCCATCTAGTCCGCAGGCGTCGTCGAGGACTTCCTGTATGCGCGCGGGGTTACGCCATATGCGCGTTTGAACGCCTCGGCGAATGCCCCCTGGTTGCGGTAACCCATCGCCCGCGCGATGTCCCCGATTCCCATGTCCCGTGCGAGGAGCAGGCGCCGGCCGTGCTCCAGCCGCTGTTTGCGGATGTAGCCCTGGGGCGTATCGCCTTTGATGTTGCGAAACGCCGAGATCAGCTTGGCCTCGCTCACATGGGCGATGCCGCACAGCGCCTTGGTCGAGAGGTCCGCGGAAAGGTCGGCATCGATATGGCGGCAGGCGCCCTCGACGCAATCCCGATCGCTCAGTCGGGCGGCGCCTGCGCCATGGTCCGCGCCTCGTGCGCAGCTTACGAGCAGGGAAAGGCACTCGACGACTTTCGCGGGGTAATACGCATGGGCGACCGCCGCCGTGGGCCGGGCGGTGTCCAGGGACCGCAGCGCCGGCAGCAGCCCGCCCGCCCCGCACGATCCGCTGAGCCCGGTCACAGCTCCCCGCAGTTCCTCGAGGTCAAGGCCCAAGATGCCCGCATAACGCCGCACGGCCTCTGGGCCCAGGGCGATTGAGGTGGACGAGAACCGCATCCCCGGATCGAAGGAGCTGCGCCACGGCCCTCCCCGCCAGTCGTGGCCCATGAGCTCGCTGCGCGATTGCGCGAATTGCGGTGAGCAGTAGGACGGCATGGCATGCTCGTAGATGCCGAACGCCAGGTGGGGGACCGTATCGATGACGGCCTCGGCGCGCCGGGCGAGCGTCATGTCCATCGACGCGACGATCACATCGCCCTCGATGGGATGGAACCAATAGTGCCCCTCTCCGTGGCTGGGGTCGACGAACCAGGTCTCGCCGGTTCCCCGAACGAGCTCCGCCCGCCCGAAGCCCCGTGCGATCGCCTCCTCGGACCGTACGAGGTGCATGCGGGTGAGCTGGTCCACGTACATCGGGCGCAGCACATCGCCCGTCCCCGTGCGCCGATGGCCGGTGCCCGTCCCGTTTTCGGCGGGATTCGAACAAATTTCGGTGACCCTTGTCGCTTCCATCCCCGACCTTTCCCTCGATGCCGCGTTCTCCTATTCTAAGCGAACAAAGTTAACTAAAGGTAACTTATAGGGAGAAGTCGTATGGACCACACATGCGTTGGACGGGTTGAGGGGGCATCGGCGCAGATACCACCGGCCTCGCCTTCCGCCCTGCCTGCGGTCGAGGGGGCGCCGCGTGGGATCGACCCGCGCGTTTCGATCATCGTGCTGGTGGCGATCAATATGCAGATGGTCCTAGGGCGGGGGATGTTGAGCGAGCTGGCCGCCCTTGCGTTGGCCGTCTCCGCGATGGCGTACTGTCGGCGTTTTTCATCGATCGCCCGATGGGTCGCATGGTATGCGGTCTTCGCCGTCGTGGCGTGGGCGCTCGTGATGACTCGCGATATCGCCTTCTCCCCGGTTGCGGCGTCCGTTTCCATGTACCGCCGCATACTTCCCGCGTTCATGTTCGGCTCCAATATGATCGCGACCACGCGGCTGGGTGAGCTGGGATGCGCGCTTCAGGCGCTGCGCGTCCCGGGGAACGCGGCGGTCGCCCTGTGCGTGGCGTTTCGCTTTCTCCCAACGATGGGGTGCGAATTCCGCGCCGTCCATGAGGCCATGAAGGTGCGGGGCATGGCCCTGTCGCCCAAGACCCTCGCATGTCATCCGGTGCGCACGGCCGAACGCTACCTCGTGCCCGTGGTGGCGCGCGTCGGCATGGTGGCCGATGAGCTGGGAAACGCCGTGGTGGTCCGCGGAATGGGGTCGAGCGCGCGCCGCACCTCCTACTATCGGCTGGGGATGGGGCCGACGGACGCGGCGTTCCTTGCGTCGTCGGCCGCCATGGTCGTCCTCGCGGGATGCTCCGCGATGGGGGTGCTCTGATGGGTCGGCGCGATGCGGGGGCAAGGGCCACGGGGTTAGCGATCGAGCTCGACGGCTGCACCTTCACATACGGGGGCGCGCCCCGCGCCTCCCTGGTGGACGTGTCGCTCGAGGTTCCCAGCGGGCAGTGCGTGGTGGTGACTGGTCGCTCCGGTTGCGGGAAGACCACGCTGACCCGTTTGGTGAACGCCTTGATCCCCATGCTGTACGAGGGGGAGCTGGAGGGGACGGTGCGCGTCATGGGCACGCCGGTCCCCGAGTGGAGGGCGGAGGAGCTGTTCGCCCGCGTGGGGTCGGTGTTCCAAAATCCGCACAGCCAGTTCGTCAACCTGGACGTGACGTCCGAGCTCGCCTTTGGGTGCGAGAGCCTGGGGATGGACCGCCGGGATATGGTCGAACGCGTGGGTCGGGCCGCGGAGATGCTCGGGATCGAGGAGCTGCTCGGCCGCGACACGCGCGCCCTCTCGGGCGGTCAGAAGCAGTCGGTCATCCTGGGGTCGGTCTGTGCCGTGCATCCGGACGTGTTCGTGTTCGACGAGCCGACGGCGTCGCTCGACGTGCATGCGATGCGCCGTTTGGCGCGGGTCATCGCCCTTCTCAAGGAGCAGGGCAAGACGGTGCTCGTCTCGGAGCACCGGCTCTGGTGGCTCGAGGGTGTGGCCGACAGGTACGTGCTCATGGAGAACGGTTCCATAAGCGCCGATTGGACGGCCGAGCAGTTCGCCGCGCTGCCGCTGGCGGACCGATCTGCCCACGGCCTGCGCGCCGCCTCGGTCCGAGAGATTGATTCCCTGTGTTTCGGCCTTTTCCCGGCGCCCGGCCACGGGCCGCGCCGGACATGCGCGGGCGGGGGAGCCGTCGCGCGCATGCGCGGCGTCGAGGCCGGGTACCGGGGTCGGCCGGCCGTGTTGGACGGAATCGATTTCGAGCTCGAACCGGGGCGTATCGTCGGTCTCGTGGGGCGCAACGGCGCGGGCAAGACCACGCTGTCTCGTTGCATGGCGGGCCTGGTGCGCGAGCGGTCGGGCCTCGTCGAGTTGGATGGCCGCCGCGTGCGCGCACGCGATCGCGCGGGACGGGTGTACCTGGTCATGCAGGACCCGGGATATCAGCTGTTCGAAAGCACGGTCGAGGGGGAACTCGCCGAGGCCCGCCGCGCGGGCCGCGCCCGGGCGCCGGCTCGCGCCGGTCTTGTCGATGGGGATGTGGAGGAGTCGCTCGGCCTCACCGGCCTTGGATCGCGTCACCCCCTGTCGTTGTCCGGGGGCGAGCGCCAGCGACTGTCCATCGCGGTCGGCCTGCTGAGCGGTGCCGAGGCCATGATCTTGGACGAGCCCACCAGCGGCTTGGACTACCTCAACATGAGGACGATCGCCCGGCAGCTCTCCCAGATGCGCGATGCGGGTGTGGGCATATGCGTCGTCTCGCACGATTACGAGTTCCTCTGCTCGGTGTGCGACGAGGTGGCCCTGGTGGAGGGCGGCCGGATCTCCGAGCGGTTCTCGCTGGACAAGACCACGTTATGCAAATTGAAGCGGAACTTCGGTTTCGCGGAAAAGACAGATAGGGAAAGGAATTGCATTGAAGGGTAAAGCGACTATCGGGGCCGCCTCGCAGGGCCGCGGCGGCTTGAATCCAAAGGACCTCGTCTATATCGCGGCGTTCGGCGTGCTCATGTTCGCGGTGTTCATGGGTTTCTCGATCGTGTTCAGCGTCAATCCGCATATCAGCTGGTTCACCCATGCCGTGGGAGCGCTTTTCGCGGGGACCGTGTTCGCGTACCTGGCCCGGCGCGTTCCCAAGCGCGGGGCGATGGCCATCATGGGCTTGATTGTGGGCGCCGTGGGCTTTTTGATGGGCATGTTCTGGACCGGTCCGGTCGGGATCGTGGTCGGTGGCGTCGCGGCCGATTTGGTCCTCGGTGCGCCGGATTCCCGCACGGACGCCAAGATCCCACCGGCCTTTGCGGCTTTCACGTTCTGCTTCTGGTTCGGGATGATCTCTTTGATCCTCATGAACGGGGAGGCCTACGCCGAGATGTGCGTCTCCGCGGGCATGACCTATGAGTACGGCAGGGCGCTCGTCGATTCCATCATGGGGCCGATGGGCGTCGTCACGGGAATCGCCACCATAGCCGGCGGATTGATCGGCGGGTTTGCGGGCGTCAAGGCGTTTGAGAAGCACTTTGCAAAGCTCGGCGCATGATATGGAAGGAGTTCGAGAGATGAACGAGACGATTGCGCGCCCGTCCGGCGGCGCCCAGGACCCGCAGGCGGACCGACCGGCGGCTGAGAAGACCGGGACCGGCGGGAAGTCCCCGCTGATGGAGCTGCTCGACTATGCGGGGACGCGCAAGGTCCTGGCGTATGCGGGCTGCGCCCTGTCCGCCCTGAGCGCTGTGTTCACCATGCTGCCCTACGTGTGCGTGTGGTTCGTCGTGCGCGACCTGGTGTCGGTCTACCCGCATTGGGAGCGGGCGGAATCGGCCACGACATGGGCCGTCATGGCCGTGGTGTTCGCCCTGGTGGGCATCGCCCTGTATTTTTGCGCGCTCATGAGCACGCACCTGGCCTCATTCCGCATCGCCGCGAACATGCGCAAGGAGATGACGCGCCATGTGGCGCGGATCCCGCTGGGGTATTTCAGCGCGCACTCCTCGGGTGAGATGCGCCGCGTGATCGACGGTTGCGCGGGTCAGACCGAAGACGTCATCGCGCACAAGCTCCCCGACTTCATCGGCTCGCTCACGGCCCCGGTGGTCTTCCTGGTCGTGGCGTTCCTGTTCGATTGGGTGATGGGCCTGCTGTGCCTGGTGCCCATCGCCGTCTCCTTCTTCGCCATGTGGTGGATGATGGGGCGTGAGGACGCCATGGGCGGCCGTCACTTCATGGAGCTGTACCAGGCGGCGCTGGTGCGTATGAGCACCGCCGCCACCGAATACGTCCGCGGCATCCCCGTGGTCAAGGTGTTCCAGCAGACGGTCCTGTCGTTCCGCGCGTTTCACGAGGCGATCGTCGACTATCGCGAGATGGCCACGCAGTATACCGAGTATTGCTGCAAACCCCAGGTCATCCAGCTGGTGGCCATCAACTCCACCTTCGCGGTGCTGGTGCCCGCGGGCATCGTCCTGGCCGCCACGGCCCCCGATTTCCCCGCGTTTTTGACCGACTTCCTGTTCTACGTGTTCTTCTCCGCGCTCACGACCACGATGATGTCCAAGATCATGTACTCCTCGGAGGCCGTGATGATCGCCGAGGACGCGATGAGGCGCATCAACTCGATCATGGAGGTCCCCGTCGTGGTGGAGCCCGACGCGGCCTCGCGGCGCTCTCCCGAGGACGCGAGCATCGAGTTCGTCGGCGTTGGCTTCACCTACCCCCAGGCCGCCCAGCCCGCCCTGCGCGATGTTTCCCTGCGCGTGCCCGAGGGCGCGACCGCGGCCCTGGTGGGCCCGTCGGGCGGCGGCAAGTCCACCCTCGCCAGCCTGATCCCCCGCTTCTGGGATGCGGACGAGGGAACGGTGCTGGTGGGCGGCGTGGACGTGCGCCTCATCCCCACGGAGGAGCTTATGCGAACCGTGGCGTTCGTGTTCCAAAACGACCGTCTTTTCAAGCGCAGCATCGCCGAGAACGTGCGCGCCGGCCGGCCCGGTGCCACGGATGGGGAGGTGCTGGAGGCACTTCACGCGGCGCAATGCGATGACATCATCGCCAAGCTGCCCGAGGGGATGCACACGGTCGTGGGCACCGAGGGCGTGTACCTGTCCGGCGGCGAGTGCCAGCGCATCGCGTTGGCCCGGGCGGTTTTGAAGGACGCCCCCATCGTGGTGCTCGACGAGGCCACGGCCTTCTCCGATCCCGAGAACGAGGCGTTGATCCAAAAGGCCCTCGAGACGCTGTGCGAGGGCAAGACGGTGCTCATGATCGCGCATCGCCTGTCCACGGTGGCGGGGGTCGAGCGCACGTTCGTCATCGACCGGGGGTCCCTGGTCGAGCAGGGCAAGCACGATGAACTGATCGCGCAAGACGGTCTGTACGCCCGCATGTGGAGGGATTACCAGACCGGTGCGACCTGGAAGATCGAAAGGGATGATACGCATGATGCGTAGATTGCAGAACACGTTTGCCCTGACCGACCAGGGCATGAGGGACTTCGTGCGCGGGGCGGCGCTGTGCGCCCTGGCGAACTTGATGCTCATGCTCCCCATCGCGGTGCTGTACTTTGCCACGGCCGACTTCGTGGCGTATCTGGCGGACCCGTCCGTGGGACTTCCCGACCTCCTGCCGTATGTAGCGGGCATCGCGGCCTCGCTGGTGGTGCTGTTCCTCACGCAGCTGTGGCAGTACAACGGCACCTATACCGTGGTGTATCAGGAGAGCGCCCGCAAGCGCATCGCCATCGCGGAGCGCCTGCGCATGTTGCCGCTCTCGTTTTTCGGGAAGCGCGACCTGGCGGACCTCACGAGCGTGATCATGAAGGACTGCAGCGACCAGGAGCGGCTCTTCTCCCATGTCATGCCGCAGATCTTCGGTATGGGCATCTCGACGACGGTCTTCGCCGTCATGATGACCTTCTGCGATTGGCGTCTCGCCATCGCCGCCCTGTGGCCCATACCCGTGGCCCTGATCGCGCTCCTCGCCACCTCCCGTCTCCAGAAGTCCCACACCGCGCGGAAGAACGAGGCGAGCCTGGCGATCAACGACCGCCTGCAGGAGTACCTCGAGTGCCATCGCGAGATCAGGTCCCTCAACCAGATCGGTGAGTTCCAGGGGGAGCTCGACGAGCGGATCGATCGGTTCGAGCGCGAGAAGATCGGCGCGGAGCTGGTCACCGGCGTGACGGTGTGCTCGGCCCAGGGCTTTTTGCGGCTGGGCATCGCCTCGGTGATCGTGGTGGGCACCTTCCTGCTGATGTCGGGGCAGGTCGACTTCCTCGTGTTCTTCACCTTCCTGCTGGCCGTCACCAGGGTCTACGATCCCATCAACGTGATCTTGCAGGCCATCGCCGAGCTCATGGACATGACGTACAGCCTGGCCCGCATGCGCGCTATTGAAAACGAGCCGGTCCAGACCGGTGCCACCGAGTTCGCGCCCCAGGGGTACGACTTGGTCTTCGAAGACGTGGGCTTTGCGTACGGCGAGGGCGATCGCGTTTTGCGCGGGGTCTCGTTCACGGCGCGCGAGGGCGAGGTCACCGCTTTGGTGGGCGCCTCCGGATCGGGCAAGAGCACGGTCGCGAAGCTGGCCTCGCGCTTTTGGGATGCAAGCTCCGGCACGGTTTCCGTGGGAGGGGTGGACGTTTCCACCGTCGATCCGGAAACGCTGCTGCGTGCCTATTCCGAGGTGTTCCAGGATGTCGTGCTGTTCGACAACACGGTGCTTGAGAACATACGCCTGGGCAAGAAGGACGCGACCGACGAGGAGGTCTTGGAGGCCGCCCGCGCCGCCAACTGCGACGAGTTCGTGTCGCGCCTGCCCGAGGGCTACGCCACGGTCATCGGGGAGAACGGCAGCAGGCTTTCCGGCGGCGAGCGCCAGCGCATATCCATCGCCCGCGCCCTGCTGAAGGACGCCCCGATCGTCCTGCTCGATGAGGCGACGGCCTCGCTCGATGTCGAGAGCGAGACGCAGGTGCAAGGGGCCCTTTCCAGGCTTTTGAGGGGCAAGACCGTGCTGGTGATCGCGCACCGCATGCGCACCGTGGACAATGCCGACAAGATCGTCGTGCTCGACCAGGGTCGTGTGGTGGAGCAGGGCAGCCCGGCCGAGCTGCGCTCCGACCCCGCGGGGCGGTACCGCCATATGCTGGAGCTGCAACGCTCCAGCGCGGATTGGGCCATGTAGGACGCAAACGGTCCCAAACGTTTGGACACGCAAAAAGCGGCGGCGGTGCAAAGGCACCGCCGCCGTTTCGTCTTCCGGCATCGATTCTGGCGCGTGGTCCGGGCGCGTGGACTCGGGGTTCGGGCACATGCGCCCGGGCACCGGGGCCCGGGCGCATGGATTCAGGCCCGCGGGCTCTTCTAGACGGCCCACCCGAACAGCGCCCCGAGCAACCGGGCCCCGTTCGCGAAGGCGAAGCACGAGGCCAGGCCCATCACGGTGGGGACGGCGATGGAGATGAGCATCCACTTGAGCCCGCCGGCCTCCTTCTTGATGGTGAGGCAGGTGGTGCCGCATGGCCAGTGCATGAGCGAGAAGAGCACCACGCACGCGGCCGTGACCCAGGTCCATCCGTGGGAGATCAGCAGGTCGGCCATGACGTTGGCATCCGCGATCTCGAGCAGGGTCCCTTGCGACAGGTAGGTCATGAGCATCACGGGGACGACGATCTCGTTCGCGGGCATGCCCAGGATGAAGGCCATCAAGATCACGCCGTCCAGGCCGAAGACGCGGGCGAAGGGGTCGAGGAAGGCCGTGCAGTGGGCCAGGATCGAGGCATCTCCCACTTGGACGTTGGCGAGGAGCCAGATCATGAGGCCGGCCGGGGCGGCGACCACGACGGCGCGACCGAGCACGAGCAGGGTGCGGTCGAAGATGGAGCGCACGATGACCTTGCCGACCTGCGGCGCCCGGTAGGGAGGGAGCTCGAGGGTGAACGAGGAGGGCATGCCCTTGAGGATCGTCTTGGAGAGGAACTTGGAGGCGAGCAGCGTCATGCAAACGCCCAGCACGACGACGAGCAAGAGCCCGAGGGCCGCGGCGAGCGACCCGGCGAGCCCCGTGGCACCGCCGACGAGGAACATCGTGATCACCGAGATGATGGTGGGGAAGCGCCCGTTGCAGGGGACGAGGTTGTTGGTGATGATCGCGATGAGCCGCTCGCGCGGGGAGTCGATGATGCGGCAGCCGGTCACACCCGCGGCGTTGCACCCGAATCCCATGCACATCGTGAGCGCCTGCTTGCCGCATGCGCTGCATTTTTGGAACGCGCGGTCCAGGTTGAACGCGACGCGCGGCAGGTAGCCGAAGTCCTCGAGGATGGTGAAGAGCGGGAAGAAGATGGCCATGGGAGGGAGCATGACCGAGACGACCCAGGCGAGGACGCGGTACACGCCCAGGATGAGGGGTTGCCAGATCGCCGCCGGGACGCCCGCGTCCTGCGCGAGCCCCACCAGCCGGTCCTGGACGCGGAACAGGGCGTCGGCCAGCATCTCGGAGGGGACGTTGGCCCCGGCGATGGTGATCCAAAATACCGCGAACAACAGCGCGAGCATGATGGGGAAGCCCGTGAGTTTGCTGGTGAAGAGCCTATCGAGCTTGCGGTCCCGCGTGTCGGAGCCCGCAGGTGGTTGGCTCACGGCCCCCAGGCAGGTCACTTCGGCCCGCAGGACGAAGGCCTCGGCTATGGCGTCTTGCAATCGCGCCAGGGGGTATCCCTCCCGGGCGAGCTGCTCGCCGGCTTTGTCGAGCGCCATGCGCACGTCGGGGTGGTCTTCGACCGCGATGCCCCAGCGATCGAGCATGGCGCGCTCGAATCCGTCGGTGTGCTCCAGGAGGCGCAGGGAGGCCCATCTCGTGTCCGCGCGCCCGCCGATCATCGCCGAGACGGGCCCCGTCACGCCTTCCAGCGCGCGCTCGATGGCGGCCGGGTAGCGCATCGCCTCGGGTGCGGGCCCCTCGGCCGGGGCGCATCGGGGGCGCCGGCATGCCTCGGCGGCCGCGTCGAGCAGGTCGGGCAGGCCCCGACCGCTGCGCGCGGAGGTTGTCACGACGGGTATGCCCAGGCGCCTTGAGAGCAACTCGACGTCGACCTCGATCCCGCGCCGCTCGGCCTCGTCGATCAGGTTGACGCACAAGACGACGTTCGGCGTTGTTTCCATGATTTGGAGCGCGAGATCGAGGTTGCGCTCGATGCAGGTGGCGTCGCACACGACGATCACGGCGTCGGGCGCGTCGAAGCACAGGTAATCCCGCGCGACCTCCTCTTCCTCGGAGTGGGAGAGCAGGGAATAGCATCCGGGCAGGTCCACGAGCTCATAGGTCTTCCCGCGGTGGCAAAAGGATCCGCGTGCGCTCTCCACGGTCTTGCCCGGCCAGTTGCCCGTGTGCTGGCGCATGCCGGTCAGGGCGTTGAACACGGTGCTCTTCCCGACGTTGGGGTTTCCCGCCAGGGCGATGACGTCAGACATGCGCGCCTCCCTGCACGAGGATCCCGAGCGCGTCTTCCCTGCGCAGGGCGATCACGGTCTGGCGGATGCGGTAGGCGGTGGGATCTCCCAGCGGGCTCGCCCCGATGCATTCGATGCGCGTCCCGGGGACGATGCCCAGGTCCTGCAGGCGTCGGCGTATGCGCGATGTGTCCGCAATGGAAGTCACGAGGCAGGTCTGCCCCGGTTCGGTTTCGGCTAGGCTCATGGGCCCTCCCTCACTTGACGGTGTCCGTTCATTAGTTAGCCTAGGTTAACTATTTTTGGTGTCAAGTAAAAGAGGAGCTGAATATGGGTATTTCAGCCGCGCGGGTGCGCGCGACTCCGATTAAAGGTGCTTCTTTCCGGTGTAGAGGCACATGAGCGCGCAGGCCACCATGGCGTAGGCCCAGAACTTGTGTTGCTTCATCTATGCTCCTCTCGAGGCGATGTGATCCCAATAGAATAGCGCGTATTGGAATCGGGGCCGTCGGGCCCTATCATTACCATCATTCGGATATGTCGGGCTCGGGTGGGTCGCGCACCGCGCCGTCCTCGTCCGGCATGTCACATGCACCAACTGGAAGGATGCGAAATGTCTGTCATCTCCAAATCACACGTCGCCCTCATCGGCCTCGGTGCCCTGATCGGCGCCGCGAGCGCACAGGCCGTCAGGACTGGCCTGGTGAGGGGCCTCGCCGTCAAGGGCGTGGTCGCCGGCATGCGGATCAAGGACGAGTACGAGGGGATCGTCGAGCAGGCCAAGGCCGAGGTCGACGACATCGTGGCCGAGGCCGCCTATCTCCGCTGCGCATCTGCGGTCGCCGACGATCAGGCCGACGAGGCGCAGGTCGCCGACGATCAGGCCGCCGACGCGCAGTAGGCTCGTCGCGTCCGGCGCAACATCAGGTCAATTGGCAGGTCGCGCGGTCCAAAGGGGGCCGCGCCGGCGTTTTAGCGGAGGTCGAGTCGATGCAGGTGCAGATCAGGCATGAGGTGCCGGGGAGGATGCGCGTGACTCTCGCCGGGAGCGTGCCGCGCGGGGACGTCGACGCCCTCCGCGCGCTCGTGGCGGAGGGTGAGGGCGTCACCGACGTCGTCGTCTACCCGCGAACGGGATCCATCTCGGTCTCCTACGAACCTGGATGCCGTGCATCGGTGCTCGCCGTGCTGTCTGGCATCGACGCGCAAGCGGTGGCCGAGCGCAGGGCCGGCGGCGTCATCGTCTCGATAGCCCGGACGGACGACCTCGTGGTGCAGGTCGCGGACCTGGTCGGGGCCCATCTCGTACGCCGTCTGCTCCTGCCCGCCCCGTTTCGCGCGATAGGCGCCGTGTGGCGCTACCGCCGGTTCCTCGCCGAGGCGCTGCGCTCCCTCGCCGCCCGTCGCCTCGACGTCCCGGTGCTCGACGCGACGGCGATCGGCGTGTCGATATTGCGCGGCAATTTCAAGACGGCTTCCAGCACGATGCTCCTGTTGGGGCTCGGGGAGCTGTTCGAGGGGTACGCCCGCGAGCAATCGCGCGGCCGGCTCGTGGCCTCTTTGCTGGAGACCCCCGAATACGCCAGCAAGCTGCTTTCCAGCGGCCCCGACGGCGAGGAGGTCGCGGTCTGCGTGGACGAGCTCGACCCGGGCGACGTCATCGTGGCGCGGACCGGCATGTCCATCCCGGTGGACGGCGTGGTTGAGCGCGGCGTCGCCATGGTCAACCAGGCGGCCCTCACCGGCGAGCCCCTGGCCGTGGAGCGCACCGCCGGCGATGACGTGTTCGCCGGGACCGCCGTGGAGGACGGCGAGATCGTCATCCGCGTGCGCGCGGCGGGCGGCGGGACCAAGCTGCGCGCGATCGCGAACCTGGTCGAGCGCTCCGAGTCCCTCAAGGCGGAGGCGCTCATCAGGCGGGAGAGCCTGGCCGACAAGATCGTGCCCTGGAACCTCGCGCTGGCGCTCGCCGTGGGCGCGCTCACGCGCGATCCGGTCCGGTTCAGCGCGGCCCTCATGGTCGATTATTCCTGCGCCCTCAAGCTGACTTCCGCCATCGCCGTCCTCACCGCCCTGAACCAGGCGGCCCGGGAGGGGGCCATGGTCAAGGGCTCCAAGCATTTCGAGGCCCTGGCGCAGGCGGACACGATCGTGTTCGACAAGACGGGCACGCTCACCGAGGCCACGCCCTCCGTGGCCAGGGTCCTCGCCTTCGACGGGTGGGGGGAGGACGAGGTGCTCCGCCTGTCCGCCTGCCTGGAAGAGCATTTCCCGCATCCGATCGCGCGCGCGGTGGTGGGGGAGGCCTCGCGGCGCGGCCTGGAGCATCGCGAGCGCCATGCCGAGGTCGAGTACCTGGTGGCCCACGGCATCTCCAGCTCGATCGACGGCATGCGGGCCGTGATCGGGTCCGGGCACTTCGTGACCGAGGACGAGTCCGTCGAGATCACCGCCGAGCAGCGGGTCCTCGTGGAATCGGAGCTCGGCGGCCTGTCCCCTCTGTACCTTGCGGTGGACGGCAGGCTCAAGGGTGTGATCGGCGTCGAGGACCCGCTCAAGCCGGCGTCCGCGGCGGCGGTGGCCGAGCTTAGGGAGCTCGGATTCGAGCACATCGTCATGCTCACGGGCGACGGCGAGCGCGCGGCGGCGCGCATCGCGGAGGCGTCCGGCATCGATGAGTGGGAGTCCGACCTGCTCCCCGAGGACAAGCACGCCTACATCCAGGGCCTGGTCGACCGCGGGCGCACCGTCGTGATGGTGGGAGATGGCGTCAACGACTCGCCGGCCCTTTCGGCCGCGTCGGTCGGCGTGTCGATGGCATCCGGGACCGCCATAGCCCGCGAGGTGGCCGACATCGTCCTGTCGACGGGCGACCTTGCGGCCCTCGTGGACCTGAGGAGGCTCTCGATGGGGCTCGAGGTGCGCATGGACAGGCTGTTCAGGGAGGTCATCTCGCTGAACTCGGTGCTGCTGTTCGGCGGGATCGGCGGGGCCATCACGCCCCAGGCGAGCTCGCTGGTGCACAACGCGAGCACCGTCTTTTTCTCGATGCGCAGCTCGCGCGCGTATCGCTGAGGAATCCGGTTCCCGGTCGGGCCTCGACCGCGCGGCGGGGTCGCGCCGCCGCCGACGAGGTCGCGGCAATGCCAACGAGGTGCGCCGCTGCCAACGAGGCCGCGGCAATGCCAACGAGAGGGGCGCCCCAGCCATCGGCCGGGGCGCCCCCCTCGTTTAGTGGGCTCGGTATCCGGTATCAGAAGAGCAGGGCGAGCCAGATGGCGTTATCCATGGACTCACGGTCCAGGACCCACGTGTTCCCATCCTTTGTGAACTTGAGCACCACGGAGGTGTCGTGCAGGTCGGTGGTCTCGGTCATGGCCTGGCTGTACGCCTGGGCCATGACTGCCCGGCCCTCTTCGGCCGAGCTTGCCTGCGGCGCCTCGTCCAGGAGGGCGGACCAACGCCCGAGGAAGTCATAGGGGGCGTGCGCCGTGAGGGTGGCGAACACGGTGCCCTCGTCTTCGTTGGCATGGACGGAGTCGATCTCGTAGGTGAGGTCGCTGAGAAGCCAGTCGGCGTACAGGGCGGGGTCGATGCCGAGTTCTGCCGGGGTCATCTCGAGCTGATCTTGGATCTCGGAGCTCAGGTCATCGGCGACCATCGTCGTGTAGAGGGCGTCCTTGTCGGCGAGCAGCGAGAGTTCGGCATCGGCGGCGTTGCGGACGGCCTTATCCTCGGCATCTTCGGGCTGGGAGGGCAGGTCGAGGTCGTCGTCGAAGTCGTTGCTGAGGTCGTCGAAGCCCTTCCTCGTCTCCTCGAGCTTCATGTCCCCGACGATGGCCGGCATGAGCTGGGACATGACGAACCCGAAGGTCAGCCATACCACGAGCAAGATGGTTGACAGCACGACGCCGATGATGCCGCAGACCTTGCCGACCGTGAGCGCGGTGGTCCTGAGACCGGTCTTCCTCATCTTGTGCACGAGGATGAGCGCCGCGATCGCCGCGGGAAGGCCGATGATGGGGATCGAGGAGAAGGGTATGGACAGGACGGCCAGGACGGCCACGACGATGGGCTTCTTGGACCCGGTCGGCGCCATCCCGCTTCCCGGCGCGAAGGGGGAGGAGGGGGCGTGGGAACTCGCCGCCCCCTGGGCCGCGAAGGGCGGCACGGTCGGGGCCTGCTGTGTGGGTGCGGGCGGCATCTGGGCGGTGGGGCTGGGGCCCGTGGGTCCGCCGGCGTTCGATTCGGGCCCGCTTTCCGGCAGGGGGGCGGGTGTCGGCTGGCCTGCGGACGGCGCCGTGGGCGCGTTCGCGGGGACGGGGATCGGCATCGCGGGCGGAACGCTGCCCTGCGCGGGGCTTGGCGGTTCCGGTGCGGGGGCGGGTGCCTCGGGGGCTGCGTCCTGTGCGGGCGCCGCGTCCGGTCCGGGGACGGGCGCGGGCTCGGGGGCCGCGTCCGGCGTGGGGACGGGCTCGGGCTCCGCGGCCTCGGGGGCTGGCTCGGGCTCTGGCACGGCGGGTGCCTCGGGGGCGGCGCTCAGTTCTGGCGCGGCGGGCGTTTCGGGCTCGGGCACGGTGGGCGTTTCGGGGACGGTGCTCGGCTCTGGCACGGCTCCCGGGTCCCCGGTCCCGGCGCGCGGCTCTTGCGCCGCGGGGGTGGGAACTGGGACCGGGGGCAGGTGGGGAGGCACGTTTCCTCCCGTGCTCACCTCGGGCTCGCGGTTGGGAATTCTGCCGTTCGGCATACTGGAAATTTCGTTCCAGGGATTCTGGTCTTGCGCCATGAGGTCCTCGATTCTCCTCGTGAAACGATGCATAGCGCAATTGTATCGGTCGGAAAACTCGGGCGTCCCAGCGCTCTTTTCGTTCAGGATGAGCGGCTTGAATGGTTCCGCCAACGCACGGACGCCGGTTTCCGTGGGGCGCCGTGCCACGTCGTGTGGACGCCGTGCGACGCCGCGTGGGAAGGATGCCCGGGCGGACGGCGGGCGTGTTTGTGAGATAAGGTAGTGCCCTGCCGCGCTCGGCGCATCCGGCCACGTCCGTGTTGCCCGGGCCCATGTACCCATGGCATGCCATGTGTTTACGCCATGCCATGCGCTCACGAAGGGATTGGAAGAGGTGCTGTATTCTCTTGCCCCCATGGAGGGGATCACGGGTCGGGTGTTCCGTCAGGTCCACGCCGCCTGTTTCGGGGCCCTCGATCGATATTACACGCCGTTCATCGCTCCGCCGCGGGTGGGTTCGCGATTCAAGGGCAAGGCGCTCGCGGAGGTCGACCCCCATCGCAACGAGGGGCTCGACGTCGTTCCGCAGCTGCTCACCAAGAATGCCGACGAGTTCGTGTGGGCCGCCGGCCTTTTTGCCGAGATGGGCTACGGGGAGGTCAACCTGAATCTGGGCTGCCCGTCGGGAACGGTCGTGTCGAAGGGCAAGGGCTCGGGCTTTTTGCGCGACCCCGCCGCGCTCGGGGAGTTCCTGGCGGACGTGTGCGAGCGCTCGCCGTTGCCGGTCTCGGTCAAAACGCGCCTCGGCCTCGAGGACGACGCCGAATACGAAGAGTTGCTCGACGTGTATCGGCGGCTCCCCCTCGCGGCGCTCATCGTGCATCCGCGCGTGCAAAAGGACCGCTACCGGGGAAGGCCGCGTTGGGATGCGTATGGGCGCACGCTCGCGTCCGCCCCGTTTCCCGTTGTCTACAACGGCGACCTTTTCGGCGTCGACGACCTTGCCGCCCTCGTGTCGGCCTATCCGCAGACGGGCCATGTGATGCTCGGGAGGGGTCTGCTGGCCAATCCCGCTCTCGCGCGCATGGCGGACGGCGGGCCCGCCGCATCGCGCGACGAGCTCCAGCGGTTCCACGACGAGCTGTTCCGCGCGTATCTGGACGAGATCGGGGGCAACGCCGTCTTTCGCATGAAGGAATGGTGGTTCTACGCCAAGTGCGCTTTTGCCGATCCGACTTCGGTGCACCGCTGCGTCCGGAAGGTCCGCAAGGTCGAGGAGTACGAGGCCGCGGTCGATTCGGTGTTTCGGTCCGAGCCGCTCGCCCCGCTCGCGCGCTTTAGCGGATAGGGTCGCCCCCGCGGGCCCCGGGATGGGATGGGGCGGGGGTGCGGATGTGTCCCCGCGGGCGTGTATCATGGGGTGCACACGGGACGCGACGCAGCATGAGATTGGGGAAGGGACGCCATGATTGATCTTGACCGGACGATGTTCTTCAAGTCCAAGTTCGAAATCGAGGCTCTCCCCGGCGAGGACGCCCTGTGGTCCTTGGTGTTGAGCCTGCGCGACTGGTCACTGCGCAAGGCCCGCCGCGACGGCTATTCTCTCCCCGGTGAAATCCATTCCTGGAGCGAACTCAAACGCGGCGAGGTCCTCGAATCGTCAGATGGGAGCGTCAGGCTCCGCGCCGCCCTCCACAACGGGGAGTGCGCGCAGACCTGGGCGTGCCAGCATGTGGAGGACCAGAGGGTGCCCGGTTGCGCCCCGCGCCGTTGGATAACCGAGGTCGGGTTCGAGGGGCATGCGCTCGATCGCGGCACGGTCTCGATCATCACGATGTACAGCGACATGCCGGGCTTCATCGGGCCCTTGCAGCCCACGCCGATCCCGAATACCCCCAAATTGATCGACAGCATGCTGGCGAACGAGCGGATCATCTGCGAGATCGACGGCTATGAGTTCGATCTCGAACCGATCGAGCTCTCGCGTGCCGAAGCGCCTCGGGTCTACTCCTATCTTGCGGATCCGGATCGCGAGGTGCCCGTCGTCTTGATCAGCCCCACGCGCGCCGGTGAGCTCCTTATCGACCCGGAGGCGCTCGTCTCGCAGCTCGGGCCCAACGCGACCGTGTACTTTACCGAGGATTGCGCGGTGATGGACGCCCTCAACGCCATGTTCGGGGACGAGGGGCTGCGATGCTACGGGGGAGCGGTCCGTGTGTACGCCCCGCATCCGCATTTCGACGTCCCGGGGGATGGGGTCAACCACCGCTTTTTCTCCGCCGCCGCCGTCCGCGAACATGGCGCGGACCACTATCTGGGAATCTTGCGCCGGGCGCTCGCCGAGGATGTCTTTGCGCGAGACACATCGGTGCGCATCGCGGACGTCAGTCGGCTTAACCGCAATGCGGGAAGGGAGCTCGCGTTCAAGCGGCGTGCGGAGCAGATACAGGATATGGCGCTCGACCAGGTCGCGGAGATGCTCGATGAGGCAGATGAGATCGCCCGCCTTGCGGAGGACGAGTGCGACGGGGTTCGCGAGGAGCTGCGGCAAAGCAGACGGCTGAACCATGATTTGGAAGCGCGGGTTGCGTGCCTTGCGCACGCGCTCGGCGCACAGGGCGAGGCCGAGCCGGCCGAGGGTATCGCGGCGGCGCTGGCCGATGCGTCCGATCTCTCCGTTCCTGCGATCGGAAGGCTGTTCGTCGCGGCGTTTCCCGATCGCATCGATTTCAGCGAGCGCGGATGGGCATCGCTGGACGATTGCACGTATGAACCCAAGGCGTTCTGGAGCGCATTGCACAGCATGTGCACGGTTTTGCACCCGTTGTATAGGGACGACGTCGCAGATAAGGCCGGTGAGTTCAACCGCTCGTCTCGATTCACGTTCGCACGTGGGGAGGGGACTCAAACCAGGGCGAATGCGAAGTTCATGCGCGAGCGCGAGGACGAGTACCGGGGTCGCAGGTTGTTCATCGAGCCGCATATCTGCTCGAGCACGGGGGACCCGGCCAGCCCGCAGTTCATCCGGATCTACTTCAATTGGGATGAGGTGACCGGAAGGTTGGTCATCGGCGACACAAAGCACCTGACGAACTGCACGACACGCAAGCTGTAGGTCGACAGACATGGAAAACGGGGCGCGGTCGGGGAAATCCCGCCCGCGCCCCGTTTCCTCTCAGGATCGGACCTGCCCGGCGGGCGTGGATTGCTATTGCGCTCGGCCGATGGCTTCTATTCGACTTCGTAGGGCCAGTTGTTGATGCCTCCGAACTCGACGACGTTGGTGTAGCCGAGGTCCGCGAGCGCTTGAGAGGCATGCTTGCTGCGATTGCCGCTGCGGCAATACACGAGGATGAGCTGATCCTTGTCGGGAAGCGCATCTTCGGCTGCGGTTGCCACGGTGTCATGCGGGATGAGGATGGCACCGGGGATGTGACCCTCGTCGTACTCGTCCTGTGTTCGGGCGTCGAGGATGACGTAATCCTTCTCGGTGTCCATGAGTTCCTTTGCGGTCTCGGCGTCAACCTGCTGGTAGGGGCCATTGCCGCTGCTGTTGTCGTCACTGGCGAGCGTGCCAAAGCAGCCGGTGAGCCCGATGAGGGAGATTGCGCTCACAAGGGATGCGGTGATCAGGAATGTGCGACGGTTCATGCCGTGCCTTTCTCTTGGGTTCTTTCGGGCCCAGCATACCAGGAATTGATTGTGACTTTGTCACATTGAGAGGCGAACGGGACTATGCATGAGCCGTCGAATCGCCGCAGGTAATTGACGTTTCCTATGCAGGGCAAAAAACAAGCAGGCTGCAAAGCGCGGATTTCGCTTGCCGGCGGCCGTTCGTTTTCGGAAGTCTGGTCAAAATGCCCCGATTGTGCGCTGATGGGGGCCGGGGAGCGGCCGAAAAACCCCGAGCCCCGGCTCATTCCCCGCCATTTCCACCCCGGGAAGTCCCTGCTGCGCAAAGATGATGAACAGATGACCGCTATCTGGGAAATGCATAAGGCTCTCGGGTCGATCTCGGCGC
>JARIBW010000009.1 GCA_029264355.1 Collinsella sp.
CCAACAAGGACTTGAAGCTCACGGTTTCCGGTGAGGGCGCCACGGTTTCCGAGAGCGACCTCAAACTGCTCGGCAACTCCTTGACTCTCGCCGACAAGACCAAGGACTTCGACGTGAGCGTCGAGAACGCCGTCGACTCGCAGCACACGTACAGCATTTCCCTGTGGGTGCGCGGCACGGACGAGAGCCCCGATGCCAAGACGGCAATTTTGCAGTTCGGCGGCGAGGGGCGCACGCTGCTGTACCAAAAGCAAGACGGGAAGTTCACGTCCTTTGTCGGCGGCGAGGACATCGAACTCGGCCAAGATTCCAAGCGTGGCAGCTGGGAGCACATCCTTATCACCAAGACCGGCGATCCCAAAAACGTCACCCTGTACATCAACGGTTCCAAGGTCGGCAGCGGTGGATGGGCTGGCAATCTGCCGGCTGGCATGATGAAGCTCATCATCGGCGAGCATAAAAACGCAAATGACATGTCGCGCTTCCAAGGCAAGATCGACGAGCTGTGCATCTACGATAAAGCGCTTTCCGCCGAGGAGGCCAAGGCTCTCTATGCCTCTTACGGCGATCTGACTATAGCCGACGAACTTGCCAAGGATATCGATGCCGCCAAGAAGCTCCTCGCCGGGATGGGGGACAACCAGACTCAGGCCCATGAGAGCCTCGCCGCCGCCCTCTCCAAGGCCGAGGATGCCCTCAAGTCCAACGACATCGAGGCTATGAAGGCCGCCGGGCAGGAGCTCGCCGGCGCCGTCAAGGCGGTTCGCGACCTCGGCGTGACCATTTCGGTCGATCCCAAGAACGTGATCCGCGATATCGACGATTCCCTGTTCGGTATCAATCATCGCTATTCGAACTACGGTTACGGCACGGTGAATCCCGACGGCACCGTCAAAGAGGACTTCGCCGCGCTGTACAAGAAGGCCGGTTTTGGTTCTCTGCGGTATCCCGGCGGCACGATCTCGAACAACTATGTGTGGACGGAGTCCATCGGCGACCTTGATCCCAAGACGCCCGAAATCGAGCGCACCCCGCAGATCCACGGCTTTTACAACAACCCTGGGCAGGCCGGTTTTGTGCCCGCCTTCGGTCTGCTCGAGGTCGCGGAATTCGCGGAGGAGATGAACTCCGAGATCATCATGGTCTACGGTATCGGCCGTGGCGACGCCGCCGATGCGGCCGACATGGTCGAGTTCCTGAACGCCGAGCAGGGGACCAACCCCAACGGTGGCGTTGCATGGGCGGACAAGCGCGCCGAACTTGGCCACCCCAAGCCGTTTGGCATTCGCTATTTCGAGATCGGCAACGAGAACAACCAGGGTGGAACCGATGGAACCACCTCGCAGCAGTACTGGATGCCCAGCGTGACCGGCGGTGCACTTAAGGGCTATGTAGACGGTGGCACCGCGACCTTTGGCAAGCAGTACGCGGTGGTCCGTGGCGATTGGAACGAGGCGAAGTCGTCCTCGACCGGCGAGCCCAACCAGGAGTTTGGCTGCCGTTACGCGCTGATTCCCCGTGTGGACGAAAATGGGGCCAAGCGCGATGCGGTGATGGCCGAATCCGTCAAAGTCTACGTTGGGGACGAACTGTGGAACCCCACCGAGGACATCGCCAAGGCCGGCAAGGATGAGAAGGTCTACCAGCTCGACCCGAAGAGCGGTTTCTTCACGTTCGGCGATGGCGAGCATGGTGCTATTCCCGAGAAGGGCAAGCAGATCAAGGTCGACTACAAGGTCGACCGCGATGGCTTCATCGACATTTCCAAGGCCATGCGCGAAACTCAGAGGCAGATCAACGAGGATTCGGGTTCCCAGGACAAGATCAACATCTATACTTCCTGGGAAGCCAACGACTTCGTCGACAAGATGCATCAGGAGAACGCCGACGACCTGTACGACGGCATGGCGGTGCACCCTTATACCAATAAGGTCGGCAATCCGCACATGAATGACAATGCGGCCACGGTCCAGGACCGGACCCAGTGGTACCTCGATGTCATGCGCCTGGGCGATGGCGTTGCCAACAGCGTTAAGGGCCACGTCGACTACATGCGTAAGATATCGGGTGACGATGCCAAGGTCCCCGTCATTTCCGAGTACGGCATCTTCCGTTCCGTCAATCCCATGGTGCGCTCGCAGTCGCATGCGCTTTTCATCGCCCGCTCCATCATGGAATATGCGGCACAGGGCAGCCCGTACATCCAGAAGCACTGCCTGGTCGACTACTATTCCTCGGGCGCCGATTCGCTCGGCCCCACCCAGCAGGCCGTGATCCAGGCCGTCGCTCAGGGCAATCCTGATAACCAAAAGGACGGTACGGGTCCGTTCAAGTTCTTCTCAACGCCCAGTGCGAGTATTTTCGAAATGCTCAACGGCTGCTTTGGCACCAAGATGGTCGGTACGACCCTTTCCAACGAGGGCATGCTCTCAAACGGTGTCCCGCAGCATTCCGTCATGGCGTCGACCGATGCGAACGGTACCGTGTACGTCGCCATCGTGAACCTGGGCTTGAATGACGTGGAGAGCGCCGGGGCGAACGCCGCCCTCGCCGACGGGGCGACTCTGGCCGTCGAGGGCATGGACCTGACTGGCAAGACCATAAAGGTCCAAACCCTATCCGGCGAGAGCTTCGACCAGGAGAACGATCTGGATCATCCCGATAACGTCAAGATTGAGAGATCCGAGTTCAAAGCCACTTCCGCCACGCCCGAACTGAAGCTCGCCCCGCACTCCTTCACCATCGTGGCAATCGGCGATCCTGCCCCCGATCCCGCCCCGCAGCCGGACCCCGATCCGCAGCCCGAGCCCCAGCCGACGCGTCATACGGTTGATTTCATGGTCGATGGCAATAAGATCGCATCTCTTTTCGCCGTCGATGGCAAGCTGACGGGTGAGGTTCCCACCCCCTCCAAGGACGGTTGGACGTTCGAGGGCTGGTACACCGACGACGGCGCGCCCTTCGATTCGGGCAAGCCGATTACCCATGATATGGTCCTGACGGCCAAGTGGGGTAAGCCCCTGACCGGCATCGGCGAGGCAGGTCCCGTCGAGACCGCGGGTACCACCGACAAGCCCCAGGATCGTCCCCAGGCCAAGCCCAATGGCGCTCTGCCGCAGACGGGAGATCCCGTATCGCTCGTCGCCGTGATGGGCGCCGCGGGTGCCGCGCTGGCGATCACCGGCGCCAAGCGCCGCAAGCGCCGCGTGTAGAGCGCCCCGCATTCCCGACGTCCGAGGGACATCCGAGCGCCCGGCGTCGCCCCCCCCTGTCGGGGCGCGACGCCGGGCGCTGTGTCATGCATGTGCCTCGGGAGGGGTACGGCGGCGGGAGGACGCGTTTCCCGGGCCGTCGGCTCAATCCCGTGCATGACGAAAAGGCCCTTCGCCGCGGAGGCGAAGGGCCCGTATCTGCCGATGCCCCACGCGTGATCGTGGTGCGTCGTGCGGGATTTTCGAATAGAGGCGCCGTGCCTTTACGCGAAGAACAGCTCGGAGAGGGTCATCGGGTCGACGTACTCGCCGTCCTTGTAGACGCGCATGTTGCCGGAGGCGATCTCGTCGATCAGGATGACGTTGCCCTCGGCGTCATAGCCGAACTCGAACTTGATGTCGTAGAGGACGAGGCCCTTCTCGGCCAGGTCGTCGGCGACGATCTTGGTGATCTGCTTGGTCATCTCCTTGAGGGAGTCGTACTGCTCGGCGGTCATGACGCCCAGGTCGACCAGGCCGTCCTTGGTGACCAACGGATCGCCCAGCTCGTCGTTCTTGAAAGTGGTCTCGACGTAGGACGGCAGGTCGTCGCCCTCGTTGCAGTACTGCTTGTAGCGGCGGTAGAAGGAGCCCACGGCCTTGTTGCGGCAGATGACCTCGAGACCCTCGCCGAAGACCTTGGCGGGCAGGACCTCCATGGTGGTGTCGTCGAGGTTGGCGGACACGTAGTGGGTCTTGATGCCGGCGGCGTTGATCTTCTCGAAGAAGTAGATGGACATGCGCAGGTTGACATCGCCCACGCCCTCGATGGTGAGGCCGACCGCGTTCTCGCCCGGATCGAAGACGCCGTCCTTGCCGGTGCAATCATCCTTGAATTTGAGGAGGTAATTGCCGTTCTCGAGGGCGAACACGTCCTTGGTTTTGCCGGAATACACGAGTTCCTGAGTCATGGCGGTAGTCCTTTCATATGTAACGCCGCAGCCTTGACGCTGTGAGTGTACAACAATGCCAAGGTGCCTAATAAGCTCATGCGCAAACTGGGTTTATTGTTACAGAAAGATTATGCATGGGCGCCGTTTCGGCGAACATGGCATGCTCTCCCACCGCTTGATGGGGAAGCGTGCAGAGGGGCTCGTTTCATGCGCGTTCGGCCGGCGCTTCACAGAGCTCGGATATCACCTGCGCTCCTTCATGTGATGCTGCATGTCGGATGCGGATGGGGCCGAGGGGGTGTCTGTGGTATAACAGAGGGCGTCGTTCAAGTGCGATTACAACGAAATGACTTCACGCGATCCGTCCGGGGCCCCGCCGCCGGGCGTTTTCGCGTGTCCATTCGCCTGGGCGATGCCGCACGCACATCAAGAGTAGAAAGTCGGAAAGCACCCATATGACGCGCGACAAGATCAAGCCCATCCTCTTCAGCATCATCAAACATCAGGACTCCGAGCAGCTCAAACGACAGATACCGCGCGACATCGTCGCCGGCATCGTGGTGGCCATCGTCGCGCTGCCGCTCTCCATCGCCCTCGCCATCGCCTCGGGCGTCGGCCCTGAGCAGGGCCTTTATACCGCCATCGTCGCGGGCTTCATCATCGCGCTGCTCGGCGGCAGCGCGGTGCAGATCTCGGGCCCCACCGCCGCCTTCGCCACCATCGTGGCGGGCATCGTGGCCGCGAGCGGCATGGATGGCCTGGTGGCCGCGACGATCATCGCCGGCGTGCTGCTGATCCTCATGGGCCTCTCCCACCTGGGCACGCTCATCCGCTTCGTGCCCTACACCATCACCACGGGCTTCACGGCCGGCATCGCGGTGACCATCGTCGCCGGACAGCTCAAGGACCTGCTCGGCCTCACGTACCCGGCGGGCATCCCCACCATCGAGACGATGGACAAGCTCTCGGCCGTGGCCGCCAACATCTCCACCTTCAACGCCGAGGCGCTCATCGTGGGCCTCGCGTGCCTGGCGGTGCTCGTGCTGTGGCCGCGTGTGAGCCAGCGCATCCCCGGTTCGCTCATCGCGGTGCTCGTGGGCATCGCCATGGTGAATGGCCTGGGCATGAACGTGAACACCATCGGCGACCTCTACACCATCAACGCGGGCGTCCCGCAGCTGCATCTGCCTCAGTTGAGCTTCGAGCTGTTCCGCGAGCAGCTGCCCAACGGCTTCACCATCGCGATCCTCGCCGCCATCGAGTCGCTGCTGTCCTGCGTGGTGGCCGACTCCATGATCAGCTCGCATCATCGCGCCAACATGGAGCTCGTCGCCCAGGGCGTGGGCAATATCGGCTCCGTGATGTTCGGCGGCATCCCCGCCACGGGCGCCATCGCCCGTACCGCCGCCAACGTGAAGGCCGGCGGCCGCACGCCCATCGCCGGCATGGTCCATGCCGTTGTCCTGCTCGCCGTGATGGTGTTCCTCATGCCGTATGCGGCGCTCATCCCCATGCCCTGCATCGCCGCCATCCTGCTGCAGGTGGCCTACAACATGTCCGGCTGGCGGACCGTGGTGCACCAGGTCCGCACCGCCCCCAAGAGCGACGTGGCCGTGCTCGTGGTGACCTTCCTCTTCACCGTGGTGTTCGACCTGGTCATGGCCATCGGTGTCGGCATGATGATCACGCTCGTCCTGCTCATGAAGCGCCTGAGCGACGAGACCGAGGTTCGCGGTTGGAGGTACTATTGCGACGAGGATTCCGAGGTCACGCATTTGCGCGAGCTTCCTCGCAGCGTGCGCGTGTACGAGATCAACGGTCCGATGTTCTTCGGCATGACCGACCAGATCGCCGAGATCTCGGTGAAGGAGTTCACCAGGTACCTGATCATCCGCATGCGCGGCGTTCCCTCGCTCGATTCCTCGGCCATGAACGCGCTTGAGAACCTGCGCGAGTATTGCGCCGACAACGACGTGCAGCTCATCATCTCGCACGCCAACGAGCAGCCCATGAAGACCATGGAGCGCGCCGGTTTTGTGGAGAAGGTGGGCCGCGAGCACTTCCGCGGCGGCATCGACGACGCCATCGCCCACGCCCGCGAGATGCTGGGGGAGGACGCGTAGGGCCCCATTGCACCGCCCGCATGCTCGATGGCGTGAAAATCCGCTGCATAATGCGCTCGTCGGGGCCTTTGCCCCGGCGGGCGCTCCTCTTGCCGCTACAATACGTACGGTTCAAATCACACTGCATCGTCCGGCGCGTTCACCCGCGCCGCACCGTTAGAAAAGGACGCACGCGCCCATGGCCTCTTACGCCCCGCAGATCTCCTCGCGTCGCACGTTCGCGATCATCTCGCACCCCGACGCCGGCAAGACCACCCTCACCGAGAAGCTCCTGCTCTACACCGGCACCATCCAGTCCGCCGGTTCGGTCAAGGGCAAGCAGAACTCCCGTCACGCCGTCTCCGACTGGATGGACATCGAGAAGCAGCGCGGTATCTCCGTCACCTCCTCGGTCTTGCAGTTCACCTATGGCGGCTGCTGCGTGAACATCCTGGATACCCCCGGCCACCAGGACTTCTCCGAGGACACATACCGCACCCTCATGGCCGCCGACGCCGCGGTCATGGTGATCGACGGCGCCAAGGGCGTCGAGGCCCAAACCAAGAAGCTCTTCCGCGTCTGCGCCATGCGCGGCATCCCGATCTTCACGTTCGTGAACAAGATGGACCGCGAGACACGCGACCCGTTCGACCTCATGGAAGAGGTCGAGAACGTGCTCGGCATCCGCACCTACCCCATGAACTGGCCCATCGGCAACGGCCGCGATTTCCGCGGCGTGTTCGACCGCGCCAGCCGCAAGGTCCTGGCGTTCGAGGGCGACGGCCGCGCAAACGGCACCAAGAAGGTGGGCGAGGTC
This sequence comes from Collinsella sp., assembly GCA_029264355.1. GTDB lineage: Bacteria > Actinomycetota > Coriobacteriia > Coriobacteriales > Coriobacteriaceae > Collinsella. Next base: position 7,064 of record JARIBW010000009.1, read on the forward strand.
GAGGCCACGCTCGGCGACGCCGCGCTGACCGAGCTCATCGGGGAGCACAACCACAACAACCTGATGGACGACATCGAGCTGCTCGACGGCGCCGATTCCGAGTTCGACCTGGACGCGGTGCTCACGGGCAAGCTCTCCCCGGTGTTCTTCGGTTCCGCGCTCACCAACTTCGGCGTGGAGCCCTTCCTCAAGGATTTCCTGCGTCTGGCCCCCGGCCCCGGCCCGCATATCGACGCGCTGACCGGCGAGCCCGTGGAGCCCACGCGTGAGGACTTCTCCGGCTTCGTCTTCAAGATCCAGGCGAACATGGACAAGAACCACCGCGACCGCATCGCCTTCGTGCGCATCTGCTCCGGCAAGTTCGAGCGCGGCATGGATGCCACGCATGTCCAGGGCGGCCGTAAGATCAAGCTGGCCTGCGGCACGACCATGATGGCCGACGACCGCGCCATCGTGGACGAGGCCTACGCCGGCGATATCGTGGGCCTGTTCGACCCGGGCATCTTCTCCATCGGCGACACCATCTGCACGGGCAAGAAGCCGGTGCGCTTCTCGGGCATCCCCACGTTCGCGCCGGAGCTGTTCGCGCGCGTCACGCAGGTCGACACGCTCAAGCGCAAGCAGTTCGTGAAGGGCATGGAGCAGCTCGCCCAAGAGGGCGCCATCCAGATCTTCCGCGAGCTCGGCGCCGGCATGGAGTCGGTCATCGTCGGCGTGGTGGGCACGCTGCAGTTCGAGGTGCTCGAGCAGCGCCTCAAGAGCGAGTACCACGTCGAGGTGCGCCGCCAGCCGCTGCCCTACACCGACATTCGCTGGATCGTGAACGAACCCGGCACCATCGATATCCCGGCGCTCTCCCTCACGCGCGACACCCTGCGCGTCGAGGATATGCGCGGCGGCAAGTTGCTGCTGTTCACGAGCCCGTGGAACATCGATTGGGCCACCGATCACAACAAGGAGCTCAGACTGTCCGAGTTCGGCAACGTGGAGTTCTAAGGTGTGGGTCCGGGTATGGTGCGTGCGGCGCGGTGCCCGGATTCGCCTTTGATCCCGTTGTCCCGCGAAATGGCCGTGATTGCCGACCGGCACTCACATCACGAGCGCCGCCGCCATGGCGACGACGACTGCGGGAAGCATGTTCGCCAGGCGGAAGGTCTTGGGCCAGATCAGGTTCACGCCGATGCAGAAGATGAGGATCGAGCCGACCGTCGAGAGGTTGGCGAGCGCGGCGGCGGTCATGAGCGGCTGCAAAAAGCTCGCGAGCAAGGTGAGGGCGCCCTGGAACACCAGCACCGGGATCACGGCGAAGATGCAGCCCTTGCCCATCGATGCCGTCATGGTGCATATGAGCAGGGCGTCGATGGCGCCCTTGACCGCCAGGGTGGAGAAGTCCCCGGTCATGCCGTCCTGGATGGCGCC